>CAXTCQ010000055.1:0-34738 GCA_964242965.1 uncultured Calothrix sp.
GGGTAAGGGGGAAGGGGGACAAGGAAATACAATAACAAACGCGAAAAGAGACGCGCAATTTCGCGTCTCTACATGGACTAACTCCGCTATGAACGTTGATATTTACAAGCAACTTGCTGACTTTGAATTACAAGTATCTTTTAGTGCAGATAACCAACCTTTGGGATTATTGGGTGGTTCTGGGGCTGGGAAGAGTATGATTTTACGCTGTTTGGCAGGGGTGGAAACACCAACTTTCGGACAGATTATTTTAAATGGACGGGTATTGTTTGATTCGGAACGTAAAATTAATGTACCGTCACGCGATCGCAAAATTGGTTTTTTAGTCCAAAATTACGCTTTGTTCCCTCACTTGACGGTAGCACAAAATATCGCCTTTGGTTTACCCAAAGGACTTTCGCCTTCAGCTATACGGGTGCAGGTAGAAACCCAACTTTTAGCGTTACAATTACCAGGATTGGGCGATAGATATCCGCACCAACTTTCCGGGGGACAACAACAACGGGTAGCATTAGCAAGGGCTTTAGCTTCGCAACCAGAAGCGTTATTATTAGACGAGCCATTTTCAGCATTGGATACATATTTGCGAAGCCAACTCGAACAGGAAATGGTTACAAAGCTGGCTGATTACGGTGGTGTATCTTTATTTGTCACTCACAATATGGAAGAGGCTTATCGAGTTTGCCCAAATTTATTGGTATTGGAGCAAGGAAAAGCTGTACAATCTGGCTCCAGGCAAGAAGTTTTTGAACGACCTAGAACTGTTACAGTTGCTCAAATTACGGGTTGTAAAAACTTTTCCCGTGCTGTAGTTGCAGCGTCGCAAGAAGTAGAGGCTGTTGATTGGGGTTGCAGATTGCAAGTAATAGAACCAATCCCAAGTAATTTATCCTATATCGGGATTCGCGCTCATCAAATTAGTTTTACCAACGATCCAAATCAGCAAAACACTTTTCCTTGTTGGTTAGCAAATTCCATCGAAACCCCGCATCGAATGACGGTGTTTTTGAAATTGCAAAGTCCTCCTCAACAGAAGAATGACTATCATTTGCAAGCTGAGGTTTTCAAGGAGAAATGGGCGACAATTAAAGACCAGCCTTTTCCTTGGTATGTGCGTTTAGATCCCTTGCGGCTGATTTTGATGGACTAGAATGGTAGATAGTGGATCTGTCCCTCCAATTCATCTTCTAAACTGCAATCTACAATAATCAGAATATCTTCTACCACCTGTCCAACTTTCACATCTGTACGAACCTCAATCACACCAGGCATTGGCAAACCTTGTACTACTCGTTCGTAGGCAAACCGTGTAATTGTAGCAACATCATGGGTAAGTAAGACTCTATCTTTCTTAGCTGCCCACACCAAAATAGTTGGATCATCCTCACCTGACTAACCAACATCCTGAACTCTGACAATATTGATGTTGGGTCTACGGCGTAACAGTCCCCTGACAATAGTATTATCAAAGTTTTCGTCTGCAAGCAGTTTTAACATGCTGAATGGGAAGCTTTGCGAGCAAGTAATCTGTCACGCAACCCTTGTGGGTCAAACCTCGCTTCATTCATACTACGAACTTCTTGGGCTTGCTGCTGCCGTTGCTGTAAGTATGTTTCAACAATCTCAAATCTCTTTATCTTTGAAGCTTGTGTTTTATCAACTCAGCCTTGCTGGGTCGTTTTTTGTTGCTTAGTCTAAACTCCAGTTGTTTTTGTACGCTAAGAAATTTTCAAGTGCCTGGAACGACCTTCTTTCGTTGAAATTAGAATGTTTGCGCGATCGCCACAAGTGACTAAGGCATAGCACCGAGGTTCGTGTAAAAACCTGCATTCCGGACTTGGAAAGGCTTGATGAAAGCGTTGTAAATAACAGCTTTTTGAATTCAATGTAGCAAATTATCAAACCCGGACAGGATAAGGCTTTTCAGACCATCTTGCAGAAAATTACTCGGATCTCGGCTCAATACGAAGTTAAAGCTGCAATTAGATATAAACGCTCTAAGGATTTTGCATTTCTAAGGTGTCCTTGATTTGCTGGGTTTTTCAGACTTCTGTCAGGCAGTCAGGATTGGTTGATATCCAACGCGCTGGGGTTCAAAAACAGATAAGGTCAAGCGACCCGTAACCGTTCAATGTCTCGGATGGGCGGTGCATTAAACATGCGGGCATATTCGCGACTGAACTGCGAGATGCTCTCATAGCCCACCTGATAAGCCGCCTGGGTCGCATCCACATTCTCGGACAGCATAATCTGACGCGCTGCTGACAGTCTCAATTGTTTTTGATATTGCAACGGACTCATCGAAGTCACTTGTTTAAAGTGGCGATGGAACGATGAAGCAGACATATTTGCCTGCCCAGCTAAATCCTCAACTCGTAGCGGCTTGGCAAAATCTGCTTTGAGTCGTTTGATGACTTCAGCAATGCGGTGCATGTTGCTACCAGCCGTGGCAATCTGACGAACCGCTTCCCCTTGTTCACCGATGAGCAAGCGGTAATAAATTTCGCGGATGACCATCGGGGCGACAAACGGGATATCTTGCGGTGTCTCTAACAGATTCGTCAGGCGGATGGCACAATCAATCAATGTTGAATCAGCATCACCGATAAACCAGCCGCTGACGGAATCTTTCCGCTCGATACTTGGATTCGTTTGAGCGATGATTTCACAGAGTTGGGCAGAGTCTAGCTTTAGTTTAAAACATAGATAGGGTTTGTCGGGTGTCGCCTCGACAGCACATCCACTCATCGGCAAATCCACCGAAACAACTAGATACTGAGCGACACCATATCGATAAGCTTCTTCATTGAGCCGTACTTCTTTTTTGCCCTGCACCACCAGTCCAACCACTGGTTCGCTGACACCGCGCATTGCTGTAACAGAATCACATTCCTGCATGAATGCTAAAGAATCGATTGCAGTTGCATGGGCACCGTTGCCCTTGCCGTTCGTGTGCCGAGCAACTAATGCCGCCAGTTCTTCACATTTGTCGATCGCGCGCTCATGGCTCGTTGTCTCGATTTTCATGCGTCCTGCCTGATGTGATTGTTCTCATGCGTTTATTATAAAAACATTTTTTTGTTGCTTACACCTTGCTTGGGAGGATTAGGCAAACATTTGATAGGTTTGTGTATTTAAACCCTTGGTTTTAGCTCATAGGATGAGTCTATACTAGTATAGCAGTAAGAGGCTAAAGCAATGACCAAAGACAAGAAGACCTATTCTCTAGCTAGGGTTTTCCGAAATTTTGGAGAAGCACTGGCTCAAGCGACCGATCGGTTACATGGGTAGATCGACACCGCAATATTGAACAAATTTGTGGCTAACGGGCAAAAAGTCCTTCGTGCCTTCCTCTTCACTAATCACTTTTCATAAATTTTTTGACCAAGGAGTACCAATGAAGACATGGTTTATTACGGGTACATCACGCGGATTTGGTCGTGAGTGGACTCAGGCGGCACTAGAGCGCGGGGATCGAGTGGCTGCAACGGCGCGTAATCCTGACAGCCTCAATGACTTGGTGAAGCGTTTTGGGGATCAGATTTTGCCCCTGCGTCTAGATGTCACCGATCGAGCAGCGGACTTGGCAGCGGTGCAGGCAGCACATGAGCATTTTGGACAGCTTGATGTGATTGTCAATAATGCAGGCTATGGTTTGTTTGGGGCGATCGAAGAAGTTAGCGAGACTGAAGCACGGGCGCAGATCGAAGCTAATTTATTTGGGGCACTGTGGGTCACACAAGCGGCATTGCCCTACCTGCGATCGCAAGGCAGTGGACACATCCTCCAAGTTTCCAGCATTGGAGGGATTGGTGCATTCCCAATGCTAGGACTGTACAACGCCTCCAAATGGGGACTGGAAGGATTCAGCGAGGCACTCAGTCAGGAAGTCGCGCCCTTCGGCATCAAAGTCACGATTATCGAGCCGGGTGGGTTCAGCACAGATTGGTCAGGTAGCTCGGCGGTACACGCCACGCCGATCGCGGACTATGACAGCTTGCGGAATGCACGGGCAACTCGAAATGCGGATGTGAAAATTAGCGATCCCACTGCATCCAGTGCGGCAATCCTCAAGCTCGTCGATGCCGAGAATCCGCCGTTGCGTCTGCTCCTCGGCACGTTTGCAACTCAGGTTGTCCCGCACATCTATGAGCAGCGATTAAAGGTCTGGACAGAATGGCAAGATGTGGCACGTGCTATTGACCAATAACGGATAGCACATTCAAGTTCAAGCAAGAAAAGTCGTAAACATTAACAAGGAGCAGTAACAATGACTGTACAAACAAATCTTGGCGGCAGCTTCACGATTCCAAACACGTCGATCGCTTTAAATCGTCTAGGATACGGCGCAATGCAACTCGCGGGTAAAGGGGTCTTTGGTCCGCCGCGTGATGTCGATGCTGCGGTTGCCGTTCTGCGCGAGGCGATCGCACTCGGAGTCAATCACATCGATACCAGCGACTTCTACGGTCCGCACATTACCAATCAGATTATCCGGCAAGCACTGCATCCCTATCCAGAGGATCTCGTCATTGTTACTAAGATTGGTGCCCGTCGTCCTGAAGATGGCTCGTGGCAACTTGCGATGTCGCGGCAGGATCTGATTGATGCCGTTCACGACAACTTGCGAAACCTCGGAATTGATGCGATCGATGTTGTCAATCTTCGGATGATGGGTGACATGGAAAAACCATCGGAGGGTTCTCTCGCGGAGCCACTGACCGTTTTGGCTGAACTCAAACAACAGGGGCTGATCCGCCATATCGGACTCAGCAACGTCACGCCCAAGCAGTTAGCAGAGGCACAAACAATTACCGAGATCGTTTGCGTTCAGAACGAGTACAACTTAGCGCACCGCGGCGATGATGCTTTTATCGATCAACTCGCACAGCAAGGAATCGCTTATGTGCCGTTCTTCCCGTTGGGGGGATTCTCGCCGCTGCAATCGTCTGCTCTTGATGCCACCGCTACCGCTTTGAATGCCACACCGCTGCAAGTAGCCCTGGCGTGGCTGCTGCAACGCTCTCCTAATATCTTGCTGATTCCCGGAACGTCATCCGTTGAGCATCTGCGCGAGAACCTCAAAGCCGCAGATCTGAAACTTCCACCTCAAACGATCGCCGGTCTCAACTCGATGCGATGAAAGCTGAACTCGAAGCTTGGAAATCCGTTTCGCTTGGCACTGCATTTGAAGCTGAAACGGTAGGAGCAACGAACTAGAGAAAGATACACCCCTGCCGATGTCGCAAATCGGTAGTTAAGGCAACAATCCTCAAGCCAAAGCTTGTAGTATGTTTGGAGCCGGACAGTCGGTAGAGTAAGTAACTCGACTGCTGCTCGGACATCCAGGCTAATCCGCACCGCCATTATGTCTTTGGCGACTTTCTCACCAAGCCGGATACCCGCATCGTAGCCGCTCTCAATACTATCGGTTAGCCCTTCGTCGATCGTGATTTCAAGTCGGATATTCGGATGGGCATCAAGGAAATCAGGCAGTATAGGCTCATTATCTGGAAGAACGTTTATGAGAGTTAGGTTAAAACGCCGTCGCTTCGGTCAACTGATGATTGTAAGTACGGTTATGACAATAATGGGGAGCTGCATGAGGCGATCAATCGTCCAACCTAGTCCTCGACCCTCACCCATCCCCTCGATCGCTCAGTCTGATGGGGTGGCTGTGGCACTAAAGATTAATGGCACATCTCAGTCACTCACGCTTGAACCGCGTGTGACGTTACTCGATGCCCTGCGCGAACATATCGGGCTGACTGGCTCGAAAAAAGGCTGCGATCACGGGCAGTGCGGTGCCTGCACGGTGCTTATTGACGGGCGGCGCGTGTTGTCCTGCCTAACGCTGATGGCGACGTGCGAAGGCGCAGACGTGACGACGATCGAGGGTTTGGCGCAAGGCGACGATCTGCACCCGATGCAGGCGGCGTTCGTCAAGAACGACGGGTTTCAGTGCGGCTACTGCACACCGGGTCAGATTTGCTCAGCGGTCGCCATGTTGAATGAAGCGCAAAACGGCGGGGCGAGCTATGTCACCGCTGACGTGCGGCAGCAACCACGCTCGGTGCAGCTCTCCGACGACGAGATCAGAGAAAGAATGTCGGGCAACATCTGTCGCTGTGGCGCATATCCAAACATTGTTGCGGCGATTAGAGAAGTTTACACGGGCAAGGCGGCGACATAAACTATGAGACCTTTTCAATACACAAAAGCGAAGGATGCGAACACCGCCGTGCAGACCGTTTCGGCAAATGTGAATTCACAGTTTCTAGCAGGCGGCACCAATTTGATCGACCTGATGAAGGAAGATGTGGCGCGTCCGGTCGAATTAGTTGACATTACGCGCTTGAACCTGACGCAAATCGGCACCGTTGCGGGAAGCGGCAACTTGTCGATCGGAGCGTTGGCGAAAAATTCCGATACGGCAAATCACCCACTCGTGCGGCAAAACTATCCGCTGTTGACGCAGGCGATTTTGGCGGGCGCGTCGGGGCAGATTCGCAATATGGCGACGAATGGCGGCAACCTGAACCAGCGGACGCGATGCTCGTATTTCTACGATACGGCGATGCCCTGCAACAAACGCGAACCGGGCAGTGGCTGTGGTGCGATCAAAGGCATCAACCGGATGCACGCGATTTTCGGCTGGTCGGAACAGTGCGTTGCAGTTTATCCAAGCGATATGGCGATCGCTCTAGCTGCCTTAGATCCAATCGTGCGGGTGCAGCGGACAGACGGCAAATCGCGATCGATTGCCTTTACCAACTATCACCGCCTGCCAGAGAACAACCCAGAAAAGGATAACACCTTAAACCAAGGCGAACTGATTACGGCGATCGAACTGCCGAAAAACAACTTCGCTGCTAAAAGCCACTATCTAAAAGTGCGCGATCGCAGTAGCTACGCCTTCGCGCTCGTCTCGGTCGCCGCCGCCCTGGAAACCAGCGGCAACACGATCAGCCAAGTGCGACTTGCAATGGGTGGCGTGGCACACAAACCGTGGCGCGCAACAGAAGCCGAAACGTTCCTAGCGGGTAAAACGGCAACAGAAGCGAATTTTCTAGCGGCGGCTGAAGCGGAAATGCGGAATGCTAAACCGCTCGAACACAACGCCTTCAAGGTCGAACTCGGTAAGCGTATGATCGTCCGCGCTTTAATCCAAGCGATAGGTAGCGACAGAGCTTGATGCGTAAAACTTTGGATCAAAGAGACAAATAATATGGCACTAATTGGCAAACCCGTTGACCGCGTTGATGGGCGATTGAAGGTGACAGGCGCGGCGAAATACGCCGCCGAATTTAACCAGCCGAATATGGCTTACGCATTTCCGGTGTGTTCGACTATTGCTAAAGGAACGATTACGGCGATCAATACGAGCGCGGCTTCAAGCGCGGCAGGCGTTCTAGCTGTTTTAACGCATGAAAACGCTGTCAAATTAAAAGCTATTAATCCGGCGGAGCAAATGAAGGCGGGCATCATGATTATCGGCGAAGATTTACCGCCGCTTCAGGACAATAAGGTTCATTATTTTAAGCAGTGCGTCGCCTGTGTTGTCGCCGAAACTTACGAGCAGGCGCGTTTCGCCGCCGCGCTGGTCAAAATTACTTACGCGCAAGAGAAACCCGTGAGCGATTTGAAAAGCGGATTGGCGAACGGTTATTCTCCGGAAAATAATCTGGGACGACCCGCGCAGATCAACACCGGCAAAGCCGCCGCGCCACTTGCCGCCGCGCCGGTTAAATTCGAGCGGACTTATACAACCCCGACCGAGACTCATCATCCGATGGAGCCGCACGCAGCCGTGGCGGTGTGGAATGCAGCGGATAAGCTAACGATTTACGATTCGACCCAGGGCGTTCTGAACATTCGCGCGCTGACGGCTTATTTTCTCCAAATCAAGCCGGAAAACGTGCGCGTAATTTCGCCGTTTGTCGGCGGTGCTTTTGGCTGTAAAGGATTGTGGTTGCAACCCGTGCTGGCGGCGATGGCTGCTCAAGCGGTTAAGCGTCCGGTCAAAGTTGTTCTCACCCGCCAAATGCTGGTGACGAGCGTCGGGCGGCGACCCGAAACGAGTCAAAAAATCGCGCTCGGCGCAGGAAAGGACGGAAAACTTTCTGTTATCCGCCACCACACCGATACTTACAATAATACTGTCTGTAACTATCTTGAGCCGTCCGGTTCTGCAACCGGGACTTTATACAACGCGCCGGTGCGGGAAATTACCTACAAAGTCGCCAAATTAAATCTCGGCTCGCCGACCTTTATGCGCGCTCCCGGAAAAACGCCCGGCACTTTCGCGTTTGAATCGGCGATGGACGAGCTGGCGTATGAGTTGAAAATTGACCCGATTGAGTTTCGCACATTGAACCACGCGACGAACGACCCGCTCAGCAACCTCCCGTTTTCGAGTGAATATTTGCGCGAATGTTACCGGATGGGTGCGGAAAAATTCGGCTGGTCGAATCGCAAATCGCAGCCGCGCCAAACGCGCAACGGAAAATATCTGGTCGGAATGGGAATGGCATCGGCGACTTACGGCGGAATCCGCCTTGCCGCGAGCGCACGCGTACAGATGACGGCAAACGGCGACGTGAAAATATTGACCGCGACGGCTGATCTCGGCACGGGAACTTACACGGTTTTGGCGCAGACGGCGGCGGACGCGCTTGGAGTTCCGATTGAAAAAATCAAAGTCGAAATCGGCGACACGAACTTGCCGACCGCGCCAATCGCCGGCGCCTCGATGACGGTGGCGAGCGTTAATCCGGCGGTGCTGGCGGCGTGCGAAACGCTCCGCAAAGACTTGATGGGGTTGGCGATGGCTGACGGGAAATCAGAGTTAAACGGAAGGCGTGCCGAAGAAGTCGCTTTTGCCGACGCGAAATTTTTCGTTCGCAGCGACGCTGGAAAATCGGATTCATACGCCGACATTATGCGCCGCAACGGCAAAACAATGATGGAAGCCTGCGCGACGACAAAACCTGTGTCAGGTCCGCCCTCTACCGCACCGTGTCTAGTTGCACAGGCGGCACCCGAAGAAAACAAGGACGACAAAAAATACTCGTTTCATTCATTCGGGGCGCAGTTCGCCGAAGTTTGGGTGGACGAAGACCTCGGCATTGTGCTCGTCAAACGCTTTACGAGCGTTCACGATGTCGGGATCATTCTGAACGAAAAGACGGCTCGTTCCCAGATTATCGGCGGTGCGATCATGGGCATCGGCGCGGCCCTGATGGAAATAACCGAACACGATAATCGCTGGGCATACCCGGTGACGCGCTCATTCGCCGATTACCACGTTCCGGCAAATCTGGATGTGCCCGAAATCAACGTTTATTTTATCAACAAGCCCGACCCGCACATTTCGCCGATGGGCGCGCGCGGAGTCGGCGAAATCGGCATCACCGGTGTCTGCGCGGCGATCGCTAACGCGGTCTTTAACGCGACTGGCAAGCGCATCAGAGATTTGCCGATTACGCTCGATAAGTTGCTTTGAGTGAAGTCAATGGCCCGACAGGAAAGTTTTTTAGTGAGGAAAATAACCCCGAAACGGGAGAAATTCCCTGGTAGTTTCAGTATGAGGTGAAGTCTAACATGGGCAAAGCTGCACGTTTCCACCAAAAGTCCAATAGGATGGGAGCAATTTATTTATAGGCTCTTATTCGTCAATTAATTGTCCAAAGAATCTGTTAATTTGAAGCTTTGAATTTTGGACAAATTAATTCAAAATGGCGTAAAAGCAGCCAAGCTGACACCAGCCGCCATGCGACGGCTGTAACCTTTGCCCCAAAAAGCTTTCAGTAAATTTTTTTTCACTTTACGCAGCGTCTAGTTCCAATCGCTCGTCCATGTTCAAGTGAAAAGTCCCGTAGGGATTAACATGCTTCCAAATCAATGGTGTGAGCGCCCTTAAGTCTTCGTGCGTCATTCGTTTCATCCATACTGGATCAGCTAAAACCTTCTGAATCATCAATGTGTTTATGTATACTAAACTGGAGTTTAGACTAAATAGCCGTCTTCAAAGGAAAAAATAGGGGGTGTGATTGAACACAATCCCCCTATTAGCAGAAACGCCAGAGCTGAACCACCCACTCTTACCTGCCAATATGAAACGTGCCAGACTCGAGGAATTTCGTCAAGCTGCGTATACGCATTTAGGAAAAGCCCATGATGCAACATTTGAACTGACAGATGCGATACTGTTGACCCGTAATGTTTACAGTTTGGCAGATTTATCTTTATCGCCAGTATTTAGACGTAAATGGCCCAGTATCTATGTTCGCGCAGCGTGTCCCCTTGGGACTCAGCCATACAAGATACCAAACCAGATCGAGACAAATTGATGGAGTTATACCTTGGCGCAGATACCAACACAAGGGCGTGTATTGTTGGCGGTGCAATATTGTTAGCAAACTGTAGTTTTTCGTTCCATCCAATTAGTTGGGTTCTGATTAGTCCTAAAGATGCTGCGGATTTATAAAAATTAGCATTTAGATTTCACGAACCCAACGAGTTGCTTTCCAAATGGTAAAAAATAAAGCTACTGTAACTAAAGCACCAAGGTTCCATTTCACCGAAGTTTTAATTAGGTTAAAACCTTGAATTGATTGAGTTGTTTTAGCTTGGTTTTTGATTTCAGTTTGGGCTTGCGAAACTTGTGATAGTAATTCTTCTTTGACTTGTTGAGGGGTTTTGCCTGCGGTTGTAGCACCTCGCTGTTTGAGTAAATTTTCGATTTGTCGGGGTGTAACTTGATTTAGTTCTTCTTCGAGTTGTTTGGCGCGAGAGATTTGTTGAGTAGAGGCTGTATTAATTTGTACGGTGCTTTGTTTGTTGAGCCGAACTGTGTCAGCAATTTCTAGAGGTATCATGAAGAAAAATAAGACAGCGCATAACAAAGTAAACCAAGATAGTAGCTTTAAAATTGGAAATTCCCATCGGCTACGGTCTTGAATTTCACCATAAAAAATCATTGTCAAACCAATCAACATGACTGGAACTCGTTCAACCAATGCACCAATAGTTTGAAATTCCCAAGCTGGATTCATAAAATTGGGCGGAACGAAGATTTCAACCCAGTCGAATAGTGCTAATAATAATAGCCCATAGCCAAGCGATCGCAAAATTTTGGTTGTCGCTTCTTGAGTAAATACAAACTGCTGCAATTGAGATTTTTCTGTACTTGATTTGGCCATTTTTTTCACGCAAATAATGTTAAAACAACTATGTTTACCGAGATTCGATGAAGTAACTTGTCCGGTTGGATGTTACTTGAAAAATTGAAATCTATCCATGCGAAGTTTACTTATGAGCAGGAAGTAGGATAACGCTCCCTAAAACAATAATGACAAGAACAAATACTAAACTTAAAAATTGAATGCGAATTTTTCCCCACATAAACTTAATTTTTATTAGTACTTAGATTTGATTGATTATTTAGTCCAATTAGATACCAGTAAAATAAACCGAAAACTGAAACAGCAACTAATGAAAATATTAATGAACCATTTCCATGATGCCAATATTTAAATGCTTCCATTTTTTGATTTGCAACTAAAATTGCCATCAATGCTACTCGGATTCCATTTATAATAAAAGCTAATATAATTGCAACAATTGGAACTAAAAATTTTCGCTGATGATCGAGCGGAAATATTAATAAAAATAAAATCGTTATAGATAGCATATAAAAAATAAGCTCCATTCCGGAACAACCAGAGTATACTTCAATCGAACCTGTTGGCAAATGAATATTTATATCAGTGCGAGTTACTTGATAGCCTAAATACCACAAAATAAAAGCGGCAAATTTAGTAGTAAATATCGAAATTTCAATTGGTAACATTGGGATAATATTTAGAATAGAAAAAGATGTAATCAAAAATAATTCTTTTTGATATTGCTTTAATCCTTTAAATCCAGAAGCCAATAAAGCTATGCAAAAGCTGAAAAGAGTTGGTAAAATATATAGAAATTTACCGAAAGTGTTCATAGGTAAAATTTTTATGAATACCAATACTAATATTGTTAAAGCAAATAAACTTGAAAAAACTCCGCTTTGCAGATCAAGCTGATTGCGTCTCTCCCAAATAAGTGAAGATACAGCAAGCCAAAATAAACAACTTATACCTAGTAAATTAGAATTATCACTTTTCCATGCAAAAGTTAGGTGAATTGCAATACATCCGATTGCAATCCCTAACAGCCAAAATTGAGAGTTTTTGAATTGTATATTAGCTAATGCCATTTGAAATTTTTAATTGTAGAGTTACTAGATTAAAATGAGAACTTGTGCATATGAAATGCGTCTCTATCGAATTTATATGCACCTGTATTAATATGAATCGGAGGACTCATACTTTCACGTGCGTATGTTTAATACCCAAGCGCAGAGAGCGACGGCAGCACGTATGGAGCGTTGGGGTAAAATCCTTGTTAGAAAATGCTCTGGCGTTGCTGTCTTCTTTCCGCTTCGCGGGGGACAGCGAATTGGTTTAAGATTGTCTGAATTTAAGCTTACTTACTTAGAAGCTCAAGCACTATGTAATACTTGTAGGACTTTTACTGTTAATCGGTAAACTAATTCAGGAATATATGCGACACCTGGAAAAAATTTCATGTCAAAGCTTGATAGCTATACTTAAAAACTTTCTACCCTAATGGTTTCTGCAATGACAATTATTAGTGAAACCTTTAATTCGCTTCTACCAATGTCAGGCTAGCGGGTTTCAGTAAAGATGCTAATGTTCAATAGTGCAAGTGTTACTGTTTTGGCATCAAAAAGCAACTAATTGAGCTTGACTTAACATAAAGTTTAAAGTAGGTAATGCGATTTTTTACTTAATCGCTCTAGTAAAAGGCTGATTGTATCAAGCTTTTTTACTTATATATATACAAAAGCATATGTGAAATTTATGTAAATTTACTGTAAAATCTGACTCCGGTTTGATTTTTTTAATTGTTTTTCATACGTCGCAAAGCAGTACCGATACTTAGCGCGACAATAGAACGTAACATCGTCTCAGTTCCATGTTGACGCAATATGCAAAACTGCTCCTGTGTCAATGTTTCGCGCCACTCCGACTCAGTTTTGTTGATTCGATCGTTCTTTGAAGTTGCCATAACTCTTAACCTTGCACGCACATTGATTTTACCAATTTCATTGGTAAAATCAAGCCTGCTACTTATCGACATCTTCATACAAAATTTTCTCTGTATTACAAGTGTATTAACCAACTTTACTGGTATTTAGGGCTGTATTATGGCAGTACAAGTACATAGATTATTGTATTTTTTCTATAAAGATGCTTAGAAAATAATTGTACATTATTGGACATTAAGGTACGTTTAAATACTGAACTACTAAAGATTGTTTAGCAGCTACGATTTCTTCCCTATCTTCTAGTTTGGGAAAAAAGCAAACTTTCAATACTGGGTGCGAAATTTTGAATTTGAAAAATTGCAGTAATACATCGCACATTAATACAGGAAGTATTTCATGAAGAAAAGGCATAAATTAGCACTCTTCACCGCTAGCATTACTTTGGGTTTCGGTGTAATCCAAGCTAAAGGGGCACAAGCTGCGACAGTTAGCGGAAGGGTTGATATCTATGGTGCTGCCAGCTTGGCCGAGTCCGTACCGGCTGTTCAGGCACTTTACCAGCAAAGCAACCCCAACGTTACCTTTACCAATACCTTTGGGGCTTCTGGTACTCTCGTTAATCAACTACTAGGAGGAACAAATCAAATAGATATCTTCTTCCCAGTATCCGAAGCACCGTTAAATACTCTGGAAGCTGCCAACGAACTAGTACCGGGAACCAGGCAAGACCTACTAACCAACACCTTGGCTATAATCACGCCTATAAATTCAACCACATCTATATCAAGCGTTCCAGACCTATTAAACGTGACTCGTCAAGTGGCTATTGGTAATCCTGCGTTTGTTCCAGCAGGAGGGTACGCTCAGGAATTATTTGCCAATTCAGGGATATCGCAGCAAATCCAACCCAAACTTGTCTTCGGCTCGGATGTGCGTGATGTACTAAGTAAAGTCTCAAGCGACACTAATGATAGTATAGATGCGGGCGTTGTTTACACCACAGACGCTCTAACGTTAGCACCTGATAAAGTCAAAATAGCATACACTCCGCCTACCAACGCTTACTCTCGGATTGTTTATGCTTCTGCTGTACTCCAACAAAGTCAAAACCCAGATGCAGCTAGGGACTTCAACGCTTTTCTGGGCAGCCCTCAAGCGTTATCAGTGTTTCAGAGATTTGGATTCTCTGCGGCTAATCCGACTCCAGTCCCCGAACCATTTACTGTTGGTGGCACAATAGCAGCAGGTATATTCGGCGTTGTGATGAAGCGAAAGGTAGCAGCAAAAGCAAAAGCTAAAGCAGCAGTGGATTAAAGGTTTTTAGCAGTACTCTTAATCAAATTTGTACTTACAACTGCAAATAGGAATCAACCCAGGCATAACCTGGGTTTTTTTCTCTTGTGTCTCATGGGTTTCGGAGATTGAATGCGTGCAATAAGCCGTGAAGCAATCTTGTGGAATTTTGGATTTATGCTTCAGTTGTTGAAGCAATGAGCAAAAATGTGTAACTTTTGCTACATTTATACTAATAAAGTTGGTATATATTTTTTCCAGTAAAGTTGGTAAATACCAATTAACGAAAATAATTTATTTTCTAACTTGAGACTTGATAAAAAAATATTTATCAAAAAATATGACAAACAACTTATTTACCATTTCGCTGATTGCGTGCATCTTCAATATTACACTCGCTTCTCAAGCTTTTGGTGCTACGCTGACACAGACTCAAGAACCTTCCGTGGTGACATTGTACGCGGCTGGAAGTTTGAGAGGAGCGCTTTCAGAAGTAGCCGATAGCTTTACTCAGCAATATGGAATTACTGTCAAGCGTGAATTCGCTTCCTCTGGTTCGTTACGAGAACGCATAGAAAAAGGGGAAAATGTTGATGTCTTTGCTAGTGCGGATACAGGAAATCCAACCATCTTAAGTCAGAAAAATTTGAGTGGAACGGTAGAAAAATTTACGAGTAATTCTCTGTATGCGATCGCTCCTTCAAGTTTGTCCCTTACCTCAGATAATCTCTTAGATCAATTACTCAATCCAGAGATTAAGTTGGGTACGGCATTACCTGTAAGAGATCCCTTAGGGGATTATACCCAAGAATTGTTTCGCAAAGCCGACCAAATCAAACCTGGTAGCTTTCAGATCCTAGATACAAAAGCAGTGCGCTTAACAGGAACGCTTCCACCTGAGAGAAACAGTCCTGGCGGTAGTATAGTCTACTATCTTGAAGATACCAACCAAGTAGATATATACCCGGTTTATTACACTAGTGCGCTGTCAGCTGTGCAAATCTCGCCCAATCTGCAAATAGTACCGTTACCTGATAATCTTGCAGTCGAAGCTAATTATGGGCTAACAGTACTGAAAGACGCTAACCCTTATGGCGAAAAACTTGCACAATATATCCTTTCGCCAACTGGACAAAATATTCTCGCAAAGTATGGGTTTAATAAAATTTCAACTTCTATTCCCGAACCTTCAAGTATGAGTGGAATTTTCCTAGCTGCTAGTATAGGTATATTTCTAAAGAAAAAATCAATATCGGCGAAAAAGCAACAACTCAAAGTATCTGTTCATCAAAGCTAGACCATAGGAGATTTTATGAACTACAACGAACTGGTTGTTAAGCTAAAACTGTTTGAGAATCGATATGCGTCGCAGGCAGTGGCACGTCCGGATACTGATGAGCCGTTTCCCTGATAAGACATCTATTATTTGGTGTTGTAGCTGGTTTGATGAGTACAGGAGTAGCACAGTGGCTAAAACGCATTTGTTAAGGTTTGATTACATAGTCAAATTGACTTTTTCTTACATTGTTGGTAGTATTACGTAGGTAAGAAAAATTAAGTATATAACAATGTTTAATTATAAACATTGGTAAATGCAGTTAGCGGTTTCAACCACTATTCAAATAGCGTTTGCATAATGTCTTGCAGATGTCTGTTGGCTATGACAAGCAATAGCTTTTAGTGCAAAAAATCATGAGAAAGTTTTTATTTGCTGTATCACTTGTTACTTGTATTTTTGGAGTTACGCTTCCTAGTCGGGTTTTACTAAAAAGAAGACTTTTAAGAGCAATGATTACTTGGTAACTACTAATGGTACTAAACGCGGGTACAAGTAAGTGTTTTTACCTTGGGATCGAAAGTCAATAAACAAGATAAACTCAACCAACGGATTGTAAATTTCTAATAACCGCCTTAAATATTCCCCATTGAACTCACAATTAAAGCGATCGCATTCATCAGTAGGGTGATATTGAGTAGTCTCCCATGCATTGATACCAGAAACACAGTGAATGAAACCACGCCCATATTCAGCATAACCATCAATTGCAATCTGTTGTAATTCAATTGGCATGGGAAATTTATCAAACATTTTTATCCTCCATATATTTAGCTCAATACCAATTTAATTGGTATTAAGAGAGAATATCTTAAGTTAGGATATTAGTTCAATATCAAAAACACACCAAATAAATAGCAGTATTTTTACTCCTAGCAGGGAAAGTAAACTACGGACAGCTAACTATTCGTTTGCGTAGCATCTCGTAGAGAAGCAATTATCCTAAAAACTAAAACTGTAGCAAAAGTTACAGTTTTTCCAATATGAGTGGTATAAAGTAGTTACCATGAAAGTTGGTATATACCGATTAATTAAATATTTTCAATATTTAAATTTATGAAAAGGTCTTTGCTTGCTATCTCGCTAATTACTTGTGTCAGTGTTACGCTTCCGGTTCAGGCTTTCGCTGTCACCTTGTATGGTGCTGGTAGTTTAACGAGTAGCTTGACAGAAGTTTCTAACTCCTTTACCCAGAAATACGGTATTCCTATAACAACGCAATTTGGTCCATCTGGTTCGCTGCGAGAAAGGTTGGAAAAAGGTGAAAAAGCCGATGTTTTTGCTAGTGCAGATATTGGTAATCCGTTGAAACTCTCTCAGTCTGGTTTGAGTGGCTCTGTAGTTAACTTCACTAGTAACCGTATGACAGCTATTGTACGACCGGGGTTGTCGGTGACATCAAATAATATACTAGACCTGCTATTAGATCCTAACATCAAAGTGGGAATTTCAACACCGATAAATGACCCTTCTGGAGACTACGCCCAAGAGATATTTCAAAAAGCCGATAAAATTAAACCCGGTAGTTATCAAATTTTGAATGATAAAAGCTTGCAATTGGTAGGAGGTAATCCAACGGCTCCTGTTGTTCCGATGGGAAAGAACAATTTAGTCTACTTTCTAGAAGAAACCAAGCAAGCAGATGTCTTTTTAGCTTATTACACTAGTGGTGTGTCGGCTCGACAAATTGCACCCGATTTGCAATTAATCGAATTACCAGAAAACTTGGCAGTTAACGCAAATTATGGTTTGACTGTACTCAAAGGGGCCTCGGAAGATGGTGAAAAACTAGCTAATTATATCCTGTCACCAGATGGACAAAAAATTCTGACGAAGTATGGGTTTAGTAGTCCAAGTTCAACTTCAATTCCTGAATGTCAAGGAATAGGTGGAATGTTTGTAGCTGCGGGTGTCGCTTTTGCTGTGCAGAAAAAATTAGCAGCTGCGAAAAAACAGAACGTTAAGTACTTGTGCTTATTGTAAGTCGTAAGGGCACGGCAGTGCCGTGCCCCTACATATGGTTTATTTACAAAAGAACTGCTGTAACCCTATTTTCACTAATTTAGATTCTTCTCAAAATAAGGAATTGTTTTTATGACTCACCAAAATACTCTCTCATCTCTATCTCGCAAAATAGTTAAAACTGGAGCTGTTTTAGTAACAGGACTAACGTTAAATTTACTTAGCAGTCATTCCCTCTATGCTGCCACTACGGTTAAAGACGCAGTGCTGGGCAAAAACCTAATAGTGAACGGTAATGCAGAGCAAGGTGCTTGCGATCCAGTTGGAAATGCTGTAGGTTCTGCTATACCTAGTATTCCCGCTTGGACAACAACTGGTAGCTTTAGTGTACTTTGCTACGGGGCAAGTGGTTTTGAATTTTCTAATGCTCCTGGGTCTATAGTGCGTGTCAGTGGACTTCCCGACGCGAACAGTCCGGGGCCTGATAATCGCGGTAATAATTTGTTCTTCGGTGGTGCTGACAGAGGTTCTTCGAGTGCTTCTCAATTAATCAATGTGACTGACCTTGCCTCTATTATTGATACAGGTGAAGGTGCTTACGATTTGGGTGCTTGGTTAGGTGGATACGCCACTGACCTAGATAATGTACTGCTAAATCTTGATTTTTTGAATAAAGATGGTTTGTCCTTGGGTAAAACAAGTATTGCTTCACCCACTCCACAAGAAAGAAACAACACCACAGGTTTATTATTTAAGTCTACTCAAGGCATTCTTCCCGTCGGTTCACGACAAGTTAATGTTGCTTTGAATATGAATTATGTTCGTGGACGTGTCAATGATGCTTATGCTGACAAGCTTTCATTTGTAGTTACCAAAGTTCCCGAACCATCGATAACTTCTGCCTTTTTAGTTGGTGGGGCTTCAATTATGATTTTGAAACTGCGTCAAAAACGCCGCTTGTTGGAGTAGGATTTTTTGGGGTTAAAGCGACCTATGAAGGAATGTGATGCTCTATAGAAACCGTGCAAAGCGCGATACTCCCGCTTTGTGTGTGGCAGACGCGATCGCAATTACCGAATTTTAAATTGTGGTAGTAAAACGAAGATACCCAACAATTCCAGTGGCACAGGTGAAAGAGTCAAGCTTATAACCATAAATAATAAACCAAATAGTATGGCTATAAGCTGACCAATTTCATCTGCGATTTTTGTACTAATGAAAATACAAATTATACCAATAGTTAAAGTAATTAATGAAGAAATAAACATAACAATTTTTCAGAACTAAGCGCGGTAGGAACATCAAAGCAAGTTCCAGCCGCGTACCATGACAACCCATCAATGTAAACTAAATAGGACTTACGCGAAGACCCTACCAAACCCTCTTCCCTACCTTAAGCCCTAGTCCTTTCAGGGCGGCTAACGCCTACGGGCACACTGAATCCCAAGGGGACACGCAAAGAGCGTTCGTGAACAGGAAGGCGTTCGCGCAGCGAGTCCTCTTAGGACGAGCGCGCGTATGTGGTAGCCTACCCTTCGGAAATGGCTTCGCCAAACGGCAAGCCACTACCCTACGGGAACACTGAGTTCCAAAGGGACTCGCTACGCGAACGTGAACGTGTCAACATTTTCCGTTATTGTTGCGTAAGTCCTACTAAATTTACTAATATTTTTTATTGTTGGAAAAATACTTGGCTAAGGAGGATAATTTTCTTTCAGACTATCCACTAATTTGTTCACAATATGAGCAATTTCTTCCCTTTCTACTTGTGCTAAATTTGGACTTACACTTATTTTGTACAATCGAGTTTCCGGAGTATCTTCAATTGTGGAAGTATAAACCTCAAGCTTGATTACGACTTTGTCTTCATTACTATCTTGCTTGAGATTACTATCAAAAGTAAAAGTTTCTAACAAATTATATCTTTGCTCAGAGACTTCATTAGAATTAATTTCTCCTGCCCAGAGACAGCGAGGGTTACTAAAACATTGCTTACTTTGAGTCAAGGTATTTTTCATTATTCACCTTCTAATGTCTAACTTTCATTTCCTGCTGAAACAATAAATTGCCAATATCAAATAAAAGCTGTATCGTACCTCGATAGCCAACTCTGGGGAATTGACCGTGACCTAAGCGGTCAAAAATGGGAATCCCCAGACGATAGAGAGGGATATTCAAACGCTGCGCTAGAGCATCCGCATGAGAATTAGTAATTAGTAAATCTGAACCACTAGCAAGTTGCTCAAAGTCTTCTAAATCGCCAATTGTGACGCTAGTTGTCGGGAGTTCTTCCAGTAGTGGAGAACGTGCGGTTGTGACACAGCAATGAATCTGCATTCCCATTGATTGCAGAAAATGAATTGTTGACCACAGTAAATCTGGCTCCAGTCCTAAAGATACTCGCTTACAGCCGAAGTAAGGATGAGTGTCCAGCATGACATTTTGCAACTGACTGCGTTGCTGTCGGTATTTTTCTGGTATGGTGTTGCCACTAATATGCGCCAAAGTTCGTAAGAATTTATCTGTAGCTTTTAGTCCCGTTAATTCCCTGAAAACCTCGTATGGTGTAGTAAACTTCTGTCCTAAAATTTGTGCTGCACCCCGCATACTTTCACCTAACGCCAAAGTACAGACAGAATTACTAATTGCACGCAATTGTTCAATGGTTGTACCAGTAGTAGTAATAGGACTGTGGGAATTTTCGATCTTACTATTTAATGAGGCTCCAAGGTCAGGTACGATGATGGGATTGAGTCCAAAATCCGCGATAATCTCTTTGATTTCCTGTATATCCCCTGGAGTGAAAGCAGAACTAGCCAAAATAGTAATTTGTTTGGGACAAATACTTTGCTTCTCACCTTTAAGGGGAATTGTTTTAACTATACTTTCTACCGTAGCAGCAAAACCATCTTGTAATGTACCTTTAAAATCCGGTGTGGAGACAACCACAATCGGCAAATAATCCAATTCTGGATGACGCTGACGAATCTCCTTGAGGAAGCATCCCATATCATCCCCTCTAGTTTCCATCAATCCGGTGGTGCATAAACCGATAATTTCTGGTTGGAATTTCTCCACTAAAGTCAGGATTGCTTTTTCGACATTTTCCTCACCACCTAAAACAGTCGCAACTTCTGTCATCGCTGTTGTAGAAAGGGGAATCGAGGAACGCAAATGTCGCATAAGTACTACTTTGCTTAAAGCCGCACAACCTTGCGAACCGTGTAAGGTCGGCATCATTCCCTTTAATCCTAGAAAAGCTAAAGCTCCACCCAAAGTTTGGCTTTGCTTGAGGGGATTCACCGCAACCGATGTACTGGTAAGACTAACAATTGCCATTTTTATGCCTCTTCATCCCAAGGGTTGGAGTATCGCAGTTGTTCCCATACTGGGTTAGAAAAAGCTGCATACAGTTCTTTTGTTACTTCTAACATCCCCGCGTAACCTGCATAGGGATGATTCCGTTCGCTATTAATGTCGAGGAAAGAAATTTGAGATGCGATCGCACTATATTGATAGCGGCAATCGGCAATCAACATATCAGCTTGATGCTCGTTAATCAGAAGCTGAATTTCTTCTAGACTATCTTGTTGAAGAATTATACTTTCCCGACCAAGCAAACTTCTAATTCTGGTTTCCTCGTCTTCAGTAATTTCTTTTGTACTAATGGGTATAACTTCCATCGCTAATTTCTTCGCTGCGAAGATAATTAACCAACTCTTGAAACTACCGATATCAAGGACAATGCGCTTGTTTTGTAATTGAGTGCGATAAATAGTAAGTTTCTCATCTAAAGCAGCAGTCTCGAGTGCAATCAGCTTTTCTGTCCGCTCCTGTAAATCTGCGTTATTCAATTTTGCCGCAATATCCCGTAGACATCGATTCATATCTTCTACACCGTAGAAAGACTCTTCAATATAGGGAATACCAAACTTCTTCTGCATCCTTTTCGCCATGCTGGTTAGTGGTTTGGAGGACAGTACCACATTCAGCTTGGCACGATGAGCGTAGCAAATTTCTTGGTAACGAGCATCACCTGTAATTTTTGCTAAAACTCGGATGCCCAATTTATCTAATAGCGGCAAAACGTTCCAAATTGCTCCGGCAATGTTGTATTCACCAATTAAGTTGATATCAAAAGCCGTGCTAATATCTGGTTCTGCCGTACCGATGACATGTTCCAACAAAGCTTCACCAGCAACACGATGACCTAGACTTTGAGCGCCAATAAATCCTGGACAATGTACGGGAATAGTTGGTATTCTAGTTTCTTCAGTCACGTCCCGACAAACACCCTCGATGTCATCGCCAATCATCGCGGTGATACAAGTAGAGTAGACAAATACCGCAGCAGGTTTGTAGCGTCTTTGTAATTCGAGAATGCCTTTACGAAGCTTTTTCGCTCCACCAAAAATGATGTCGTTTTCTTCTATTTCACTGGTAAAGCGAGTCTTGTAGAGTGTTGAATCAGAAGAAAGACTCGTCGAACTTCCCCACATACTGGCAGCGCAGCCACTCGGTCCGTGGACTACATGAGCAGCGTCACTTATTGGTAGTAGGGTAATCATGGCGCTATCAAAAGCACAACCCCCTTGAACTGTACCTGGTTGGGATAGGGTAGAGGGCTTTTTCTGATTTTGAGTATTACCTTCGCGTCCTGATGGAGCGGGTAAATCGTTAATTTGTTCTGTGGGAGGTTTCATGTGATAATTGGGACTAATAATTAAAGATTCACAATTACAAAAACAGAAAAGTTCATGGATTGTAGCGGAATTTTGGGCATTATTTGTAATATCCAACTTAGGAAATTACTAATAATTAAATGTATCTTTTCAAATTAGTAAAATGAATTAAAACCCAATATTAATAGGTATATATATGGGGTGCAAATCACTTTACCCGTCTACTTCAATTATAAGCTTTTCCATAAACTTGCTATAAGCAGATAAGATTTTTTCTGTAGGTTGGGTGAAACGTAGTGAAACCCAACATTACCGCTATCGTTACGCTGAGTCCCAAGGGGACACGCTGCGCGAACGCTCCACCCAACCGACTTTTTATAAGTTTTTAATCAAACATAATATTATTCCATAAACTTGCTGCGAGCAGCGCAAAAATACCTAAGTTTCTTCAATAATTAAAAGCTGAAAGAAAAGAGAATGGAAAAAAAAGCTTTTTCCACTCCCTAATTTGAGTAACCAACCCATTTGAGGAGAACATGGAAACTAAAATATTTGTTTCGCTATATTCACTACACGATTAAATATCAACCATCAAGCTACCTCCATACGATTGAGACGACTGAGAAGAAAGCGGGCTTTTTAGCCCACTAACTAATATATGAGTGCTATTTCTTCTCACTACCAGCAATAATCTCTACATTTCCTTTCTTCAGTGCTTCTAAAGCTTCACCTTCAGCATCTTCTTGCTTTTTCTCAGTTTCTATTGCTGCATTAGCTGTTGCAGTCATTTTCGCGGCATTTTCTTCACTTTCGAGAATACCAAACTCAATCAACAATTCTTCTAGTTCCTCCATCTCAATCGGTGTAGGAATAGCGAAATTTTTATTGTTGATAATTTTGTCACCAAGTGTGCGATATTCATTTGCTTGATTGCTGTCAGGTGCATACTCGTTTACCGTCATCCGACGCAACTCTGCGTGTTGCACGATGTTGTCACGGGGGACAAAGTGAATCATCTGGGTACTTAACCGATCTGCCAGTGTGCTAATCAGTTCGTCTTCTCGGTCAGTGTTACGACTATTACAAATAAGACCACCTAAGCGGACACCACCTGTTTGAGCATATTTAAGAACACCACGAGAAATGTTGTTAGCAGCGAACATTGCCATCATTTCACCGGAGGTAACGATGTAGATTTCTTGGGCTTTGCCTTCTCTGATCGGCATGGCAAAACCACCACAAACCACATCACCTAATACGTCGTAGCTAATAAAATCTACATCTTGGTAAGCACCATTTTCTTCCAAGAAGTTGATCGCGGTGATGATACCTCGACCCGCACAACCGACACCAGGTTCAGGACCACCCGATTCAACGCATCTAATGCCCCGGAAGCCACTAACTACAACTTCTTCTAGTTCGATGTCTTCCACCGCACCGCGTTCGGCAGCTAAGTGTAATACGGTGGTTTGAGCTTTACAGTGGAGAATTAAGCGTGTGGAGTCGGCTTTGGGGTCGCATCCGACAATTAAGATGCGTTTACCGACTTCTGCCATTGCTGCGAGCGTATTCTGAGAAGTGGTAGATTTACCAATACCACCTTTACCGTAGAAAGCAATCTGTCTAATTTTTCCGTCTGACATGATGAAGTTAACCTGTAAGTAGTTGTTTGTGTGGTGGATTTGAGGTGTTCGCTTTTTCTTGAGTTACTAACCTTGGTAGAACGTCGTCCTTTGAGCATTTACTGGGGGCGATGCTCAAGGAGCCACTGGAGGCGAACGCTCTACAGTAAAAATATCTGTAAGTGCTAGCATGGCGTGCGTTGTGTAGTTTATAATTAAGTTCTTTGTGTCCGGTTTTATTATCGAACCTTTTTTGCAGACATGAAAAATCTGTTGTATTAATTTTTAATTTTAGATTACTGAGTCAAAAAATGAAGAGAGAGAAAGGGGGTGCTTCGGCTATCTGATGACACCTAAACAGGTCTTCACGCCCCGCATTAAGAGTTGTCCACAGAATTAAAACTTGTTGTTCAAACTTTTAGAATGGTTGCATTACTAACAGGAGTTACACAAAATTTTCCGAAAACCCACGTTTACCAACCAATAATAACCATCCACTCTAAATAGTCGCTACAATATCTCCAGTTTTACTTGTGTCGTAACCGCCAAGAACTTCTAGTTGAGAATGAACTAACCGATGTCCTAAAGTACCGAGCAATTGCTGTACTGGTGCTTCTTCCAGGTATTCCTTGAGAATTACCAAGTCGTACCGCGATTGATGCAGGGGGATAAATCCCAACCCGTATGTTGCTGCTACGGATGCAGTGCTGATACCTGCATCGGCGATTCCCGATACTACAGCTTGGGCTACATCTTGGTGATTGCTAACAATTCGGTCAAATCCTTTAACTGCATCAAATGCTACATGCTCTTGTTGTAGTGTTTGCTCTAATAGCATCCGACTCCCAGAACCTTGTTCGCGGTTAATTATCGTTGCTCCTAGTGACACTACATCGGTAACAGTTTTAATCCCCATCGGGTTTCCAGGCTGTACTAAAAGTCCTTCTTCCCACATACCCAGCGTAATTAAGACGGCATTTCTGCCAGCTAGAACTTTACGCACGAAGGGTATATTATACTCACCCGTTTCAGGGTCGTATAGATGCATTCCCGCAATGTGAATTTCACCTCGACTAAGACTTTGTAATGCAGCTAGGCTGTTAGCAAAATTACATTGGACTCGCATTTGGGGATGCCAACGTTCGGCAGCTTTTGCCCATAATGAAACTACTCCAGAACATCCTGCGATCGCAACTGTATTGCGAAGTCTGTTCATATCTTCCAATAGTCGCACCTGGACTGTCGAAGTCGAAGTCTCATCCTCACCCGGAGAATACCCGTGGGGAAAAGGTGCTTTTAACAGCGCTTCACCATCTGCGGGAATCATCTCTAAGCGAAAAGCAGCTTTTCCTACCAAGGGATTAGCTATCCATTGTCCCCCAACATTTGCCAGACTGACGCGCACTTGCTGCCCGGATGGTATTGCTTTGGTAAGTAATGCTTCAACTTTAGGCAAATCCTGCTCGAACCAGAATAAATCCTCGACTTGACAACCTAGTACTTTAGCTAATCGTAGCGTGATGGCGACTGAAGGAGCATATTGTCCCGATTCCACACCACTTATAGTTTGGCGGGTAACTCCAGCTAGGTTTGCTAGGTCTTGCTGGCTCATGCCTAGACGAGTTCTAATTGACTTGAGGTTGTTACGAAGGTCGTTGTCTTGCTTCATCTGGCTTTGATTCTTTCCGTTACAATTAAGTCGTAGCCTGCTGAAGTGGATTTACCGGATTTTTCGTGGATTAGCTTTAAGTCTATGTCGCTTCCCCTTGAAGACTTTTGAAGCTTTGCTTTGCTTTTCTTTCCCTCTACAGCAAGTTTAGCATACAGATTGCCAATTTACTTGCGTTAGAGAAAATATTTTTGCGCGATGTTAAAAATCCTTGCCTTTAGGGGAAACACCATTGGCTTGATTGCCTGTCCCCTATATTGTTACAGTCCATGAATTACCTCACTTGTACCGCAAACTGGTAGGAAGTAAAAACATATCTTTTTATAAGTATCTCAGCCAGTCATTTACAGAGATGTTGTTACTAAGTACCTGTCGCCGAGCGACTCACCTACTTGCTGTCTCAAAAGCACCGCAATCAATATAGCAAGCAAGTATAAAGTTAATCCTCAAAATATCAGCGTTACTTATGAGGCAGTAGACATGAAATTTTTTCAGGCAGAATCTCAATCCTCCAATTAGTCTAAAGCTATACCTCGTCCTTATTTATTGACATTTGCCACAGGCGATCGCGTAATCGAGGGTACTTAGTTCCTTTCGGAGATGCGACTATACTTGCTGATAAATTGTTAACACTACTTACTGACTCAATTCAGGCAGAATGTTTATCAAAGTTAGCCCAGCAGCAAACAGCACAGTTTTATTGGAATAAGTGTGCTTTCGGAAGTTGGGCTGTAATTGATACAGTTATCTCGAAGATAAGCAGAACATGACGATACCGTAGCGCTAAATTTAAATCAAGTACCAGTTTTAACCAGTTTATAATATATGTTGGGTTGCACAAAGCCTCCATCCAACCTACGGTGTGTTAACAGCGAAGCGAAAAAGTTTTGATATTAAAGATAGCGGGTAAAATTAAGAAGAAAAATTAGCAGTACTGCCCAGATAATTGTTCTTATATGATTTTACTGCCAGATATCACAATTGTCAGCCAAATCTACGAAAGCGCTAATACCTTCGTTTATCGAGGTATCCTCAAAGAAAATCAGCAACCTTTGATTTTGAAACTCCTTAAGGAGGATTATCCCACACTTGCCGAACTTTACCGCTATCAGCAGGAATATGAAATTACTCGCTATCTCGATTTAGAGGAAACGATTAAAGCTTACGAGTTGAGAAAATACCAAAATACACAATTAATAGTGTTGGAGGATTTTGGAGGAGATTCCTTAAAAATACTGCTGGAACGTCCGTTTTCTTTATCGGAATTTTTACACCTTGCTATCCAGATTACTGATGCTTTAGGCAAAATCCATCAAAAAAATATTATTCATAAAGATATTAATCCCTCGAATATTGTTTTGAATCCGCAAACGGGACAATTAAAAATTATTGATTTTGGCTTGTCTAGTATTCTATCAAAAGAGAATCCTACCTTCAAAAGTCCTAATGTTTTAGAAGGAACATTAGCTTATATGTCTCCAGAACAAACAGGTAGGATGAATCAAACGCTCGACTACCGCACCGATTTCTACTCTCTCGGTGTCACTTTCTACGAATTACTAACTAACGAACTACCTTTTAAATCTGTTGATGCACTTGAGCTGGTACATTGCCATATTGCCAAACAACCAATACCTCCTCATCAAGTTAATCCAGAAATTCAAATAACCATCTCAGAAATTGTCATGAAGTTAATGGCAAAAACTGCGGGAGAGCGGTATCAGAGCGCTTGGGGAATCAAAACCGATTTAGAAACTTGTCTGCTTCAATATCAAAAGGGTGAAATCCAAACTTTTACTTTGGGATGTCAAGATATTGATAATAAATTACAAATTTCTCAAAAACTTTACGGTAGAGAATTAGAAATTCAGTCATTGTTTTCTAGCTTTGAGCGCATCAGTCAAGGGCAAACAGAACTCATGCTAATTTCTGGATATGCTGGGATTGGAAAATCAGCTTTAGTCCAAGAACTGTATAAGCTCATTACTGAAAAACGTGGATACTTTATTGCGGGTAAATTTGACCAGCTTAACCGCGATATACCCTATCAAGCTTTAATCGCTGCATTCCAAGAATTAATGCGGCAATTGCTCACCGAAACTGAATCTCAGTTACAACAGTGGCAACAGAAGATTTTAGGAGTATTAGGAGGAAATGCACAAATTATTATTGATGTTATTCCAGAAATTGAACTCATTATTGGTAAACAGCAACCCGTACCTGAATTATCTCCAATAGAAGCACAAAATCGGTTTAATTTAGTTTTTAAAAACTTTATCCAGGTCTTTTGTCAAAAAGAGCATCCTCTTGTCCTATTTTTGGACGACCTGCAATGGACAGATAGCGCTACGCTACAATTGCTCCAGCTGATAATGACCCATATTAATACTCAGTATCTGTTTTTGATTGGAGCTTATCGAGATAACGAAGTTAGTGCAACTCATTCCTTAATGCTGACTTTATCTGAGATGAAGGGGGTAGTGGTTAACCATCTTTCCCTTGCACCCCTAAATATTCATCATGTTAATGAATTTATCGGAGATACATTAAGAAATAAAAACATCTCTACGCAAAGATTAGCTGAGTTAGTTTGCGAAAAAACACAGGGTAATCCATTTTTTGTGAAAGAGTTTTTGAAATCACTTTATACAGAGCAGTTATTGAGGTTTGAGCGAGATACTGGTATCTGGTATTGGGATTTAGAACAAATTATAACTAGGAATATTAGCGATAATGTTGTTGAATTAATATTAGGTAAAATTCAAAACTTATCAGAAGCAGCACAAAAAGTTTTACGGCTTGCCGCTTGTATTGGTAACAAATTTGATTTAGAAACGCTGACAATTATTAATGAAACAACTCAAAAAGAAACGGCTAATGAATTATGGCATGTCATCCAAACAGGGTTGATATTACCTGTTGGGGATGATTACAAATTTCTGAAAACCGACCGAGAGATAAATGATTTAAAGATTAATTATAAATTTGCTCATGACCGCATACAGCAAGCTGCTTATTCCCTAATTATTCCAGAAGACAAGCAAGCCGTTCATTGGAGAATTGGGCAACTTTTGTTGCAAAATACTCCACAACAGTTACTCCAACAAAAAATTTTTGATATCGTCAATCAACTCAACTTTGGTATTACATTAATTATCCCAAGTGAGCGTGCGCTTTTAGCTCAATTAAATCTCATCGCTGGTAAAAAAGCGAAGGCATCAGGTGCTTGGGAACCAGCCTGGAATTATTTCCGAATTGGCATGAATTGCTTAAATACAGATAGCTGGCAGTCCGACTATGACTTAACCCTAGCACTGTATGTAGAAGCAGCCGAAACAGCAAGTTTGAATGGCAACTTTGAGGAAATGGATAAATTGACTTTAATTGTACTGCAACAAGCTACTTCGTTGCTGGACAAAGTAAAGGTCTATGAAGTCAAAATCCGAGCTTATACGGCGCAAAATAATCCTTTATTAGCCATAAAAACTGCAATATCAGTATTAAAGATGTTAGAAATTCGCTTTCCTAAAGAACCAACAAAATTAAATATTATTTTTGAATTAATAAAAACAAAGTTAAGTTTTGTGGGGAAACGAATTGAGGACTTAATCGACTTACCAGTGATGACCAACCCTTATAAGCTGGCAGCAATGCGTATTCTATCAAGTATAGGACCTGCTGCCCATTTTGCCACACCCGATCTACTACCGTTGATTATCTTAAAACAGGTCAATTTATCAATTAAATATGGAAATGCTTCTGTATCGTCTTATGCGTATGTGACTTACGGGTTAATTCTATCTGGGGAAAATATTGGAGACATTGAGACTGGTTATCGATTTGGTAAACTTGCTCTTTTGTTACTCGATAAGTTTAATTCTAAAGAACTGAAAGCCAAAACGCTACTGATTTTTAATTACTTTGTTAGACATTGGAAAGAGCATATAAAAGAAACTTTAAGTCCCTTGCGAGATGCTTACTTAATCGGATTAGAAACTGGAGATTTAGAATATGCAAGTTACTCAGCTTGCGTATATTGTTACCACTCTTATGTATCGGGTAAAGAGTTGGCAATAATTGAGCAAGAGATGGCAACCTACAGTCACACCCTCAGCCAACTCAAGCAAAAAACAGCTTTTTATTATAATCAACTCAATCGACAGGTTGTATTAAATTTGCTCGGACGGTCTGAAAATAATTGCCGTTTAATTGGTGAAAGCTATGACGAAATCAAAATGTTACCCCTGCATCTGGAGGCAAATGCTCAAAATATTTGTCACTCCTTATATTTTTATAAGTTAGTTCTCGGTTATCTTTTTCAAGACTATCAGCAAGCTCTAGAAAATATTCAGTTAGCAGAAAAATATACTGACAGTGCTGTTGGGACAATTCCTTTGTCTCATTTCTACGATTCTTTAGTCCATCTTGCTATCTATACTGATGCCAACTCTTTAAAACAAAAACAAATTCTTCATAGGGTAAAAGCCAACCAAAAAAAACTCAAGAAATGGTCCCGTTTTGCAACCATGACTCACCTTCATAAATTTTATTTAGTAGAGGCAGAACGGTGTCGAGTTTTGGGTAAAAATCTCAAGGCAATAGAATACTACGAGCGTGCTATCAAGTTAGCTAAAGAAAATGAATATGTTAACGAAGAAGCTTTAAGCAACGAACTAACTGCCAAGTTTTATTTTGGATGGGGAAAAGATAAGATTGCCCAAACTTATTTTCTAGAAGCTCGTTACTGTTATCAACTATGGGGAGCAATAGCTAAAGTTAAAAATTTAGAGGAGTGTTATCCGCAATTTTTTAAGAAATCTGTAACAGTCAATACCCCTATCGATCTATACAGCAGTTTGCCTCGCTCAACTGGCAAAAATTTAGAGCAAGCTTTAGATATTGAAACATTAATGAAAGCAGCAAGTGCAATTACTAGCGAAATTAAGTTAGATAAACTGCTTTCCACCTTGATGAAAATCCTAATTGAAAATGCAGGAGCGCAAACAGGTTATTTAATTTTAGAATCTGATGGTGAATTAAGGATAGAAGCATCTGGAAACGTAGAAAACGAGCAGATTGCGGTATTGCAATCTATCCCGATTGAAAGCTGTTTACCTGCGTCAATTATTTATTATGTAGCACGCACTAAAGAAAGTATTGTTTTAGACAATGCAATTGAGCAAACCCAAAGTTTACAATTTAAAGTTATTGTTAGCGACCCCTACATTCAAGCAAATAAGTCCAAGTCGATTCTATGCTATCCTGTCGTGAATCAGGCACAGCTAATTGGCGTTTTTTATTTAGAAAATAATTTAGCTACTCATGTATTTACATCAGAAAGATTAGAAATAATCCAACTACTATCTACTCAAGCAGCCATTGCCCTTTCTAATGCTAGACTTTATGGATTAATAGCAAAATACAACCAAACCTTAGAACTTAAAGTAGATGAACGCACGCTCAAACTAGCACAAGCTAATGTACAGTTAGAGTCAGAAATTGCTTCACGAAAACTTGTAGAAGTAGAACTTGCAAAGGCTAAAGAGTTAGCAGAAAGTGCTAATCAAGCTAAAAGCATTTTTATTGCCAATATGAGTCACGAACTACGCACTCCTTTGAATGCAATTTTGGGATTTTCTCAACTGATGATTAAAGACCAAAATCTCGCAGTAAAACAACAAGAAAATCTCAATATTATTTATCGTAGTGGAGAACATTTACTAACTCTCATCAATCAGGTGCTTGACCTTTCTAAAATTGAAGCGGCACGGATGACACTGTCCGAAAGTAACTTTAATCTTAAAAGCTTACTGGTAAATGTGTCGGACATATTTTGGTTGAAAGCAAAAGAAAAAGGCTTACATTTGCAATTTGAATATGCTGCTAATGTTCCTCAATGTATTCGCACAGATGAAGTGAAATTGCGACAAGTACTAATTAACTTTATCAGTAATGCAATAAAATTTACTACTTCTGGAAGTGTGTTAGTAAAAGTGGGAGTAGGCAACAAAGAAGTAGAGAGTAACCGTTTGGGGATACCGGATGGAATATGCTTTATTACCTTTGAAATAATAGACACGGGTGTTGGTATTGCAGCGGCAGAATTTGAGAACCTATTTCAACCATTTGTGCAAACCACATCAGGACAAAAAGTGCAGCAAGGAACGGGATTAGGATTAACTATTAGTCGTCAATTTATTCGCTTAATGGGAGGTGAAATAAGCGTCATTAGTGACGGCAAATTTTTTACCCCTGAAACTCAAGTTAAGGAATTTAAGGAATTTAATGATGACAAAATTATTCTACCAAAACAAGGCACAACTTTTCAATTTGATATTAAGGTAGGTATTATTAACGCAAACGAAGTTGATAACCAAACCCAAAGTCGTTGTGTTATTTCTCTTTCTCCCAACCAACCCGAATATCGCATACTAGTAGTAGATGATAACGAATATAATCGTCAATTATTAGTTAAACTGCTTCAACCTCTCGTTGCAGTACAAGAAGCGAAGAACGGTCAAGAAGCAATTGAAATTTGGAAATCATGGACACCTCACCTAATTTGGATGGATATGCAAATGTCTGTGATGGACGGTTATGAAGCAACTAAACACATTAAAAGTACGACCAAAGGTAAAGATACTGCGATAATTGCCATTACAGCTAGCACGTTTGGAGAAGAAAAAGCAGCCATTTTTTCGGCTGGTTGCGATGATTTCGTGCGAAAACCATTCACAGAACAAATCATTTTTGATATGATGGCAAAACATCTGGGGATGAGTTATATCTACCAGGATATAAAGCCATCTTCCCGATTTTCTAATCTCCCACCATCAGAATTAAATTTACCTGATTTACTAGCAGTAATGCCAAAGAAATGGATTGTTAAATTGCATAACGCTACGCTTGATGCTGATGCGGAATTACTTTCTCGATTGCTTGACAAGATTCCTGCATCTTATGTTTATGAAATAATCACTCTTAGGGATTGGGTTGATAAATTTCAGTTTGAAAAGATTTTGAATTTATTCGATTTAACTAAATAGTTAGAAGTAGAGATACGTTGGGTGTCAATACTGCTCGGTTAAAGATTTAGATCCCCCCAACCCCCCGATGCGTTGGGGGGCTAAAAGTATTGTAGGGTGCGTTAGACGTAGTTCTAACAATTTCGCCACCTGAACTGCAATTTTTTCTGACAAGCCTGCGACCAACAAGACCTGCCACCGCTTCCCCCAATAAACTACTAAGTATATTTTTATTCGTGAGTTTAGCGTATAGATATTAAGACTTACGCAGAAGAGATCCCCCGACCCCCTTAAAAAGGGGGCTTTATAGATTCCCCCCTTTTTAAGGGGGGCTAGGGGGATCGAGGTTTCAGGTTTTCAGTGCGTAAGTCCTGAATATATTCAAAATATTATATAGAGCAAGAGAAACAAAACATACGCAGTAATAAATATAATAAACCGCAATAGTTATATTCAAACCACCATCGAAATGCACTCATTGCTATTTACCTCCTTATAATTGAAGTAAAGCGATCGCCTTTTCGTTAAGCTTGAGATGAAGGGATGGCTTCTCCTGATTGTTTCGTGGGGTGCATCAAGTTAGGAAAAAAGCCTCTAACTCGAAAAATTCAGAAATTGACCTTTAAAATCGTCTTAATGGTGTAGGGACAAAGGGCATAAAATCAAATTTCCTTCAAAGTCCAACTTAGACTTCAGCACTGTACCTCATTTACTTGCAATCTGCTGTATTTGTTTAAACTCAGAATTATGCTGTCGAATTTCTGTAATCTGGCGAACTGTAATTGAACAGCCATCTGCCAACTTAATAATAATCAAGTAGCACAATTCATGAATATTGTTATCCCAATAAAATTCTTGCTCTAATGGTTCTCCTGTCTCCACTACCTGCACTAATAAATTAAATAATTTAGGAATGAGTTGATTAATTAGTGTTTTCTCTATAAACTTGCCCATCAAGTCCTCTCGTTTTTTACCAAATAATTTGGCAAGTGCGGGATTAACTACTAGATAGCGAAAGTCTTCTATCTCCCCAGTGGTAATATCTCTTACCGCTTGCATAGCCGCAATTCCATCTAAAGAACTATTTAATACACTGGCAAGAAGCGCACGAGATTGGTAGAGAATTTCCGTGGTTTGTTGATGTTGCTCAATTTCTAGACGCAACTGGTGTTTTTGTTGTTGGATAGTTAGTTGACTTTGAATCCGGGCAATTACTTCTTCTGTCTCAAAGGGTTTTGTGATATAGTCAACTCCCCCAATTTGAAAGGCTTTAACTTTATCAATAGTTTCGTCTAACGCGCTTAAAAAAACAATCGGTATCTCTGCGGTTTCAGGATCGGCTTTTAGAGCTTTGCAAACTTGGTAGCCATCTATCTCTGGCATTTTAATATCAAGCAAAATGATATCGGGTGGGTTGTGGTCGATCGTCTTTAATGCCATCTGAGCGTTTGTAACGCTGCGAATTTTGTAACCTTGTTGGATTAATATTTCTGTAAGAACCTTTAGGTTTTCGATCAGGTCGTCAACAATTAATACATTGCCTTTACAGTTTGAATTTTGGCAAATATCGCTTTCTTCGATTTCCTCTAAGGTGAGAGTGTGTGTATCAATTTGTTCTAAGAGTAAGTTGCGAAAGTTATTCTTAACTATTTTCCGATCGAGTAAGTTTGAAAGCCGTTGCCATAATTGATAAGCTAGATCCTTAATATGCCCGATACTTAAGTGTAAGCTGTTGGCAATTTTGTTATATGGTTCGTTGTTCCAAGCAGCTTCTAAGATTTCTTTCTCTACGAGTGTTAGATGTTTTCCTGTTTTGGCTTCTAGGGAAGCTTCTAACAGTTGGAGTGCTTTTTCAAAACTCATGGGCGGGTTTCTACCATTTTTTAAGGATTTTCTAGTTTGCACTAAAAACCCCTTCGTATTATAAGCTAGATTATGACTTGGGGAAAGCCTCAATCCCCCTAACCCCCTTTTTTATACGGTGTACACACATCGTTCGATCCCCCTAAATCCCCCTTTAGAAGGGGGACTTTGAATC
>CAXTCQ010000056.1:0-34670 GCA_964242965.1 uncultured Calothrix sp.
CCTGCATCTCCCTTGCCATTAGTAGAAACATTTAATTGAGCGCCATTGTTTACGGATACTGACCCAGAATCAAGAGTAACGTTCCCTCCTTTTCCTACACCTGTTGTGTCAACACTGTTAATAATCCCACTGCCGCCACCATCAAAACTAACCGTATCACGTGCATTTATTGTTACGTTACCTGCATCTCCCTTGCCTTTAGTAGAAACACTTAATTGAGCGCCATTGTTTACGATTACTGACCCAGCATCAAGAGTAACGTTCCCTCCTTTTCCTACACCTGTTGTGTCAACACTGTTAATAATCCCACTGGTAGTTCCGGCGTTACCAGCAGAATCAAAGACTACTTTATCGCGTAAATTAACATTTATATTTCCTGAATTTCCCTGTCCAGCAGTGCTACTAAATAACTGCGACCCACTAAACAAATTTAAGGAACCAGCTTGAATATTAATATTACCTGCATTTCCTGTTGCTTTGGGGTTAATGAAAGTTGCAATTACGCTTCCCCCGCTAAGAGTAATATTATCTGTAACATCAACATTAATATCACCTGCAACGGCATCAACCTTTCCTAAACCTTCTTTAAAACCTCCAACAAGTACTCCAACTTGTGAAATATCTAGGTTCCTGGCATTGACTGAAATGCTACCGCCTCCATCAGAAGCGACTCTTGCTACTGTACCTATAATAGATAAGTCTCCCCGCTGTATCCCAGTAGGATAACTCAAACTAAAACTATTGCCATTGCTGTCAGTATTCAGCATTACTGTTCCCGTTTGTTTTAATCCCCCCAACTCAATTCGACCACTCTCAGCAATCAGCTGTCCTTTATCCATTGTGACATTGCCACCAACAAGTGCTAAGGTTTTTCCAGAATTCACCTGTAGATTAGATCCTTGCAATTGAATATCTCCAGCATTGCCATATTGTAAACCTATAGGTACACCAATTGTTAATAATGGCGTTGTCGAATTGGTTGATATTGTACTGAATTCTGTACCATTTGCGAATTTCAGGCTGCTGGCTGTACTAGCAATAATCGTTTTTGTAATTAAGTCCTAATGACAAACTACTTGAAGAACCCAATGATATAGAGTAGTCTTTAATATTTCCAGTCAACTGTAATTTATCACCCTCAGACAATCGAAAATCTTGAATCTTAGCGTATCCATTCCCTAGATAATACACTCCGTCAGTTTTATCTCCTAATACAAAAGTATCACTTCCTTTGCCACCAGTCAGTTCGTCAATTTGACCAGCTTGAAAAGATTTGTACCAGCCATCGAGTAAGTCGTTGCCATCGCCACCTAAAAGTTTGTCGCTACTACCTTCTCCATAAATCTTGTCATTACCGCTATCACCAAAGATTTGGTCGTTGCCATCACCACCGAAGATTTGGTCATTACCGTTAAGACCACTTAAAAAATCATTTCCTTGAAGACCATAAATCTTGTCATTACCATTGCCACCATCTATAGAATTTTGATTCAACGTACCGTACAAGACGTAATTTTGAGCATCTCCATAGCTAGAGAGCGCAAAATTTCACTTTTGAGCATCGTAGTCACCAAAATCATTGATGTATTTAAAAATGGAGGTGTTTATTTCATCGTAAAGAAAATTTCTGTAGTATTCGACATTAAACTTTGTTACATCTGTAAAGTCAACAGCATTTTTTTGATTTAACTGTAAAATTACCTCTCCTACACCGAAACCCCCCCGAAGATGCGCTCCTGCAATAATCCCAGACAACGAAAGGTTAACTTGTGTTAAGTTAGGGTCTTGATTTAGTACTGGTTGTCCATTTGCATCGCGCTCAAAGTCAGTGCGAGCATCATTTAACTTAAAGAACTTAATCGTTTTGCTTTCTTGGTTACTAGACAAAAAGGTTGTATCAAGAGTTGGAATATTTTTTTCACTCAGTACAGCATTTATGTAACCGTAATTAGTAAAAAAAGATTCACGAATAGCAGTTTCTTGTACAGATGGGCTATTCTTCCATGACTCTAAACTAGTGATTCCGTTTTTTACTAAAAACTCACCATCCCAGACATTATCAGATAAATTACTATCATTTTTATAATAGTCTAAGTCTTGCATTAATATCTGCGTAAACTGGTATTTACCTGTTGCTCCTGTAAAATTATTTACTGCTTTGTATTGTTCTGGGTCTTTTGATTGTTTTCCTGATTCAAAAGCACCTAATGCTTCTAATAATTGCTCAAAATTACCTTTAGCCATATTTCACGCTCCTATTAATACTATAGAAAATTTGCTTTTATCACCAATCTCAAAATAATTTTGAAATTGATACCAATGCTAAAGTACGGACGTTAAGCTCGCTAGATTTTAATAATTAAAAACTTTAGTGTAAAGTTTTTAATTATTAAATAATAGATAGTTTTTGGTAGAATAACATAGGTTTAACTAAATAGTTTAAAAATTATAATATATGATGAACATTCAATTTGTATTAGCGAATAATCATGGATAAATACCTCTTTTTATGGATGCGTATTGTAGATTTCAAGGTGTAAAAACTTTAATCTATTCTTAATATTTAATTGAATATTTGTCGTTTCGCTTTTTATCATTTGGGTAATACCATTTCTCTATTTTATAAATATAGCGTTTCCCTCTCAAGTGAGGTACAGTCGTAGGGGCACAGCACTGCTGTGCCCCTACATCTTAGACGAAGCTAGTGTACCTCATTAAACTGAGAACCGCTATAACGCCGTCACTCATTAAGTTTAAATTACCCACTTAAATATTAGAAATTGACTTACTCGTGACTCGTGTAAGGATATTTTGAATATCAAGTGGATTATCGAAGAAAGCAAGTTTGGAAGCCTCAATTAATAGTATAGGTGTCAGTGCGATCAACTTATGCACTTTCACCCATTTAGGACTTATCCCGGATTTCTCACAAAGCTTGAATAATAGGGATCAAAAACTGCAAAAATGTATACTCCAAAACAATTCCAGCAGTTTAAAGTCTGACCATAAATAAAACGATGCTGTAAGCTACGTTCAGCATGACATCAACAGATCCTTTTGAAAGATCCTCTAAATATAGGTAGCAACATCTTATGATTAATGCATTATAAAAAATTTCTCTCTTCAGAGATATGCTAAAAATTTATTTTCAGCTACAAATAGAAAGGCGCTAAAAAAACAGAATTATGTAACAAAAAGTAAAGTTGCCCAAAAACCTCTTCCCTTTTGTCTTCTGCCTTCTGGCTCCTACCTTGTCTCAACGATAAATATTCATACCCATTTAATTAGTTATTTATACTTAAGTGCATTAGGGACAAAAGCTATATTTAGCACATTGTATTTAGGTTTATCGTTGGTTGATTTTATGCCAAATCGCTTATGTTTTGGCGCACTGGACGTATTTACCTATCCCAACTAAATAATTTACTTTTGTGCTGTTAATGTTCACTGTTTAAAGTCAGTAGTAGCGAGCTTTACTCGTAAATTTGCATAAAATGCCAAATCCAAACCTAAAGTAAGAAAGGAGAGCAAATTTATTTTTGACTCATACATGTTCACCATTTAAAGTCAGTAGTAGCCAGTTTTAATCGGAAATTTGCATAAAATGCCAAACCCAAGCCGAAAGTAAGAAAAAAGAGCAAATCTGTTTTTGACTCCTACATCTTATATACAAAAAGTAAAATGAGGTAAAAAATGAACGGTATTTTGATAATGAATAGTAATATAAAAGTCAGAGATATCGCTATAGAAAGTCTGCAAGAAGCAGGATTTGAAGTTATTCTCACAGAAAATATTTTCTCCAATTCTCATTCAACAGAAAATATATTTTCAGAGAATGCAGAAAACAAAAAAACAATTGCTTCTCTTAAGTCATGTCAGCAAGGAGAATTATCTACAACAATCACCATCGAACTAAAAAAATGTACTATTCAGCAAAAATTAGCCTCAAAGTTACAAGCTAGCGATATAGGAAACATAGCTCAAACTGAATCAATATTTCCTATCTCAACCTGTTCTAAATTGAATAAAATCTTTGAATTTATCGAAGAACACTACCGCGAACATTTATTTGTTCGTGATGTCGCTCAAGCACTAGGTTATAATACTGCTTATCTCACCAATCTAGTAAAACGAAAAACAAAAAAAGGAATATACGGATGGATAATTGAGCGTCGGATGTCAGAAGCCTGTAAATTGCTACTTAAAACCGATAGGTCTGTCAATAACATTGCATCTGAGGTGGGATATCCAGATCCAAGTCATTTTGCCCGTCATTTTCGCCAAATTTACTCCATATCGCCAAAAGCTTGGAGAGATGCATGTGTACTACCACAGCCCAGTCAAGATAGTGTTAGCCAAAAAAACGGCTTTGAGACAAGAAAACAGGTTATAGGCAACCAACGCATTGAAGGCGTTGGTTCGGATTAACCTATCGATATTAGAAATTGACTTACCTGTTACTCGCTTTGGATATTTGATGCATTGAGAAACTTAATTTTGCGGGATGTAGAGACGTTACACGTAACGTCTCTATAATGGTTTCAACGTTTTTAAACCCCTCAAAACTAATGACACGAAGTACGCTTTGGTCTGTGTCATTAATTCTGAGGGATGTAGAGACGCGATACCGAAGCGTCTCTCCAAGGTTTTCAACGCCCAACCAACCACCCAAAATTAATGACATGCACCACTAATACTTCATGTCATTAATTTTGATGGGTTTAAAAAAATTAGACGTAGGTTGGGTGGAACGTTCGCGCTTCGCGTTCCCGAAGGGTAGTGGAACCCAACTATTAAATGTTGGGTAACGCTAATACGCTACACCCAACCTACAACCTATCAGAACTTATGACATGGAGTACTAATGGTCTATGTCATAAGTTTTGATGGGTTAAAAACGAACCACAGAGACACGGAGTACACGGAGTCAGAATTAGGAGAGATGAGGGTATTTTTCAACCCCCAAAATTAATGACACGAACCATTAGTGGTTCATGTCAAAAGTTTTGAGGGGTAGCTGACCATGAGCGTGAGCTTCTGCGAAGTCGGGGATTTAGCAACCCCCCAAAATTAATGACACAGACCATTAGTCTAAAATTTTATCTAGCTGTAGAAATAATGACTGTAAGAAACCCGATTTAGGATTGTGTAGGAAGAAATGGTCGCCAGGAAACATTTGCAGTGTAAAGGGGTTAAGTGTTTGATTACGCCAAGCTTCTAGACCTATACCACTAACTGCGCTATCTTGCAAGCCTCCGAATACTGAAATTGGACAGCACAGTGGAGTTTCGGTTGTGTAAACGTATGTCTCAAGCATCGCAAAATCTGCTCGCAGACCGGGCAAGAAAAGCTGCCTTAGCTCATTATTCTCCAGAACTAACTGGGGAATGGCATTGTAACGACGACGCAGTTCTGCCACAAATGCGGCTTCGGGTAATATATGGATAGGCGGATTAAAATTTAGCGCCTGGGGAGCGGCGCAACTACAGGCAAATAGGTGAACAGGACTAGAATTATCTTGTCGGCGGAGTTGACGGGCTATTTCAAAGCCAAGCACGCCACCCATACTATGGCCAAAGAAGGCAAACGGTATATTTAGATACGGTCTGAGAATTGGTACTATTGTTTGAATAAGAGACGATAACTTGGTAAAAGGCTGTTCCATCAGTCGGCTACCCCGTCCAGGAAGTTGGACTGAGCAAACTTCTACATCTGCTGGCAAGTTATTTGACCATGTGCTGTAAGCCGAGGTTGTGCCCCCAGCGCACGGGAAGCAGAATAGACGAAGGCGTGCCTGTGGATTCGGCTTAGGGCAGGTGATCCAGGAGTCAATAGTTAGTTTAGCTGTCATACAACTTACCGCCTTTTTGGCGTCGCGTAATAAAGGGATGCATGTAAAAAAAACCGTCGTTAGCAAGTGAGCAGGATACTCCGCGAGTACAAGAATTACGACATGATTACCGCGCCCTGGTTAGATCAAATTGACGTGCGAAATCTGGTATTTGTCGATGAAGCCGGATTGAATTTGTCGATCGCTGCGCGGCTTGAATGCTCGTGCAGTAAATGGTGAACGGGCAATTGGTGCTGTTCCTGGAAGCAAGGGTGGGAATGTTTCGAGCGATCGGTGCTTTGAATTTGGATGGACTAGTTGCAGCAATGACCGTGCCAGGGAGTACAAATGCTGAGGTCTTTCTCACATACATAACCGTCGGCGTTTGAGTAAAGATTATGAAAGATGAAGCGAAACTTTACCAGACTTTCATTTACCGAAGCGATAATTCGGATCGTGGTTTGACGACTAGCATAAATTTTTACTCGCTTCGACTTTTAAAACATCCTCTGACAATTTGTGCTTGTTATTCTGTTTTTTCAAACGAGAAGCTGCACCCAAAGCCCCAAATATCAATAGACCTATAGCTAAAGAGGGTTCAGGTACTTTTGCACTCTTAACCGCATTTAGAGAAACTGGAAAGGGAATACGTATTACATTGAATCCATTACCGCTTGTCGAGCCAACGTCCTCAACTTGGACATCTTCATAAACTATTTGAACGCTACCACCAGCATTAGCAACATCTTGTAAAAAAGTATCAGCTAAACCTGCTGTCAATGCATCTAATCCAGCAAGTTTATTCACCATTACTGGGTCAGAAAAAACGGCTTCAGAATCATCCACCGTTGAAGGAGTCGGACCGTATTCGAGGAATGAATAAAAAGGTGTATATCCTAAATTAATTATTTTGGTATTGTCATAAGTTAGAAATATCTCCACATCATCTGGATTAGCAGCATAAATTCTTTCCTCAAGTGTTGTATTCGGAGTGGCAAACCAATCTTGTCCAAGAATGTCATCCCCTAAATTCCAAGTGGTGGTATAGTCACGATCGCTTTTTTGACCATAGCTAAAGCCAATGCTATTTAGGGGAATATTGTTATTGTTTAGGTAACTGAAAAAGTTAGAGAAGCCACTGGTGATGTTATTCAAGGTAGCCGATCTGGTAGCACCGCTTGGAGGCTCTTCAGGACTAGCATGACGACCTGTTGTGTAATAGGGGGCAATATTGCCAGGTGAATTCAAGCTGATCTCTGTGTGACCACGGTCTAGAGCGCCGGGATTTGGGTTAAAGAAACCTGTATATCCTTGGTTATCCGAGGGAGTGCCAAAAAAGAATAGCTTGTTCTGTGATTCGATTGGTCGTGATGAAATATTCTGTATTGAGTCGAAGTTGAAGCTTACAGCCCGAACAGGTAAAGGTGCGGCTACTGCAACAGTGGAGGCGAATCCAAGAAGTATTGAAAGGTGGTAATTACGCATAGCTTTGTTGAATGAAGTTTTAGTAATGTGATATTTCTCTTTTGGCTTGAATCATTACCTGATTAATACCGTTTCTCTAAAAGGAAAGCGCGTTATTTCCCCCCTTTTTAAGGGGGGAAATAGCCGCCTTTTTAACTGAGTTGGGATGCCTTTTGTGGTAACAATGGGTCACGACGATACCGCTTGCCCACAGCTAACGCTGCACCAGCAGCCGTTAAGATTGCCAGCACACTTCCAGGTTCGGGAACCTTCTCAACCTCAACAATATTTCTGTCTCCTTGAATTTGACCAATTTTCAAACCTGCAATCGAAGTTGTTGCGCCTTTATCCACAAGAAAATCGCTGAACTCTTTGGATATCATCGTCTCGAAATTGAGCTTTACAGTCTGATTCTGTGTGTCAATATTAAGACCCGTTGTTTCCAAGTTAAATACAGGCAAACCAGTGGTCACCGTATCATAAACATTCAGGTCAACAGCAGGTAGGGCAAATAAGTCTCCCAACTCCAATTGAGGAGGAAGGTTAAGCTTAGTTGTGTCTACGTTGAAGAATAAGCTGCCAGTTAAATCTACTGTTCCACCTATAGGCTCAAATTCTTCTGTTGCATCATCGTAGCTAAAGGTAAAGGTATTTTTTTGATCGCTAGGAGGGAAGAGGTTAAAGGCATAGGTGTAACCAGGTGCTGGCACAGCAGTATTCTCTACCGAAGCCAAAGATAGACCTATGGATTCCAGCACCTCAAGTCCTTCTGCATCAAATCTGACGCTCTCTTTACCAGAGAGAAATTTATAGACTTTGGCTTGAGCCTGAACTGGAAAAGGTGCGGATACGAGAACAGTGGTAGCTAGTCCGAGAATAATTGCCAAGTCGTGGTTACGCATAATTTTCAATTAGAAGATACTTCAGAACATCAACGATTAATCATCTGCTTTTCAGCAAAGGCACTCCCATTAATTAGGCTATAAGAAACGCTTAACTTTAATCAGCATTTCTGATGAAATACTGTATTTTTGCGTTAGCACATACACCTTATCATCTAGAAAAAACAAAACCCAGTTGCAATGGAAAATCTGTGGTAAAAATGGGAGATTCTTTCACTTTTATAATACTACTTTACGACGTTCAGGTTGTGTTCATTTTTTTACATCTCTCTACCTTTAGTACGAGTTTGGAATAACGAGACAGCAAGGGCGAGATACCAGAAATTTAATAGCGTCATGCTTATGAACACCACCGGACCTACATTTACGCCAAAGTCTTTGACTAAACTCACAAGCCATCCAATAGCAATGACCATGCCGAGCCAGCCAATCCAGCGCCAGACTAACCTAGACCGCACCAGCACAATCGCCGTCAACCCAACCCAAAAGGCGGTGAATAGCTGCGTCCCAAGATGTTCACCCACTTTGCCTGCATATAAGTTGAAGGCATCGTAGAGCAGCGCTACGGTTTGGCGCGTGGCGGCGCTCGTTCCTGGATTCACATAGGTGTCTGCCAGAAACGGCATGAGAAACAGCCAGCGTAAAATTCCCAGACTCTTCATAACGCCGGTTAGTACGCCAAACGTAGTAGCAATCGCCAACAACGGGCTATTCTCCTTAGCCAGTAAGCGGTGGAGCAGGAGGGAGAGCGGGATCAGGAGGATCGCCGACAGCATATAGCTGTAATAGCCCCCGATTACAGCACCGCGCTGCTGGACAATTAAGGGCAAAACCACACCGGCGGGTTCGTCCAAGCCCGCAGGCCAGTTGACTGCGTTGGATAATATCCTAAAAGCGGTCATAAAGAGGATAATTTCCAGCACTAGGAACAGAGCAGTTAGTTTGGGTAAGGACATTAGGAATACACGCTTCTTTTAACTAGTGGGCATTATTTTTATATATAGGACTAGATTCTGTGAAATATGCAACAATATTCTGTGAGAAACTATATTCTGTGAGAAACAGTCATCCGAATCCCATTGCGTGGTAATAGGGAAACCATCGCCGCTGGCTCTACTGGATGTCCTGGCACCAATTCTAAACGGTAAGCCTGTGCCACTGTAGCGAGAACCAACTGTATCTGCATAATAGACAGATTGTACCCCAGACAAGCGCGAGGGCCGATGCTAAAAGGAATAAAGGCAGCGCCAGAGCGATTCTTAGAACGCTCTGGCATAAAGCGTTCGGGATCGAAGCCTTCAGGATTTTCCCAATAATTCGCATTGTGGTGTACACCATAGATATTGAACAGGAGCATTGATTTAGCTGGTATATGAAAATCGCCAACTTCATCGTCTTTGAGAGCTTCACGACCAATCACCCAAAATGGAGGATAAAGGCGAAGTGTTTCCTGTACAATCATTTTGGTGTAATTCAGCTTTGGGAGGTCGTCGAAAGTTGGTTGGCGATCGCCGAGTAGTTTCTCCAGTTCTGCTTGCATCTGGCGCTCAACAGATGGGTTGAGTGATAACAAATACCAAATCCAGGACAGTGCCCTCCCTATCGGCTCAAAGGCGGGTAGAAGAATCCACAGTAGCCGTTCGCGAACAAGTTTGGGACTCAAGCCTGTACCCGTCTCATCACGCCATGACAGCAACACTGAAAGCAAATCTACTTTATCTTGCTCATGATGTCGGCGTTCTTCTATGATTTGGTCTACTGCTGTTTGAATCGTATGTACGGCTGTCAGATACCTACGGTTGGCAGGTGTAGGAAAACTCTCAGGGAAATTGAAGTTGGACACAGCACGAGCATTGAAGTGTTCTATAACTACTTTCATTGCTTGAGCAACATCATCGCTACCGGGTTTGAAATTATGACCAATCAACGTCTTTGCAGTGAATGACAAACTAAGGCTCATCATTTCTTCTGCCACATCCAAAGGTTGATTGTTGTCGGCAAAAGTCTGCCAGCGTGAGAGCATGTTTTGAGTGGCATCTGTTATGGCTGTATCCATAGTTCCATAATATTGGGGATCAAAAAAAGGTCTGATAATTTGACGGTTAATCTTATTAGTCCAACCTTCTCCAAAAAGCTGCTTTGTTTGCATTTCCAGCCGCTTGAGCTTTTTGTAATTATTGATATTTTCCTGTAAAACATATTTAATGTGATGAGCATTATTAATGACAAAAACTTTTTGAACTCCCAGATTTAAGCACACCACATCACCATATTCATTGTGCAGTTGAGAAAAAAGCTGAATCGGGTCATCCGCCAATTTGTTAAAAGCACTTATCGAGGCTAATATGTTAGGTTGACGGTTTTGCTTTTGGGATGTACTATAATTTAATTTTACATGACTAGACATTAATCGTCTCCTTGATAATTGTAGATTTTTATCAGTTATGTATTGCTGCTAATTCTGTTTATTAAATTAGACAATACACATTTCATGTATGTAGAATTTGGTTTTTTAGTAGGGTTGAATTGACCGCATATATCTTGGTTCAACCCATGCCTACAAAACTAGTTGATTGACTACGTTTACTAATGCTTAATTGCGTATGATGTTTGTACTTCTGCTCTTTGTTTAACCGCCTGATTCATTAATTCAAAGCCTTTTTTTGTATTGTTACCTAGTTTTTTTGCCAAAAAACGAATCAGTAAACCTGAATATAACTCTTTTTGGATTAAACGAACACTTTTACTGTCTAATTCTTCAATAATGAAAATGTGTTCCCCATCAAATACACCAGGCACAATGAATTGACCTTTCCATCTCAATTCTCGATTTTCTTGTGCTTTAACAATTGTAGGAGTAAAAGTCATACCCTTTAAACCTGGTGGTTTGGCATGGATGCTAATCTTAGCACCTTCTTTTACCTCTCCGTCCGCTTCGAGCAAGAAAGGATTCCAACTTGAGTAATCCTTCAAATTTGCCAATATTTTCCAGACTGTTTCCGAATTAGATTTGATTTCGATTTCTGTGTATATTTCCATGATTTTTCCCTAATTGATGTTGATTAAATAAAAACAATTCCGATTTCATCTACATTTGTATTGCTGTTTTGGGAAAGTTTTTCATTAGCTTCAATCCAAATATTACCAAGATAATTATGCAGAAACTGAATATATATTGCTCATTTAAAGTTTTCATGACTATCGAGGACAGTAGAGGTCCAGCGGTACATCCGCAACCATATAGAGCTGTGAAAGCAGCACTCCCAGCCGATAATTCATCTCTTGAAAGTTTTTCTCCAATCAGCGCCAGTGATAAGGGGAAAATTGGACTGATGCTAACTCCACCAATAAAGACTAATATCTGAGTAGCAATGAAGTTTTCGGTAAATGAAAGAGACACGAGTATAAATAGCGCAATGCAAACACTACCTACAAGAATCTCTAATCTGCCAATTCGGTCTGCCAATTGGGTAACTGGAACAGTAGCAAGCAGACCTCCAATTACGAATACAGAAAAGGTATAACCTACTTGCTCCACACTGTAATTCTGTCGCACTAGATAAATCGGATATAGGGAAACCAGGGTGGATATAATCAAACCATAAGCAAATGCACCATGAAGAGGGAGTGTAAGCTTTTTGAAAATCTTAGTACCTGACGACTGTTGAATAACCACAGCCCTTTCCGGTAGACCTATATAAACTACAATTATGCCGCTTAGAATTAAAAAACTACCCAAAGAAAAAGTAAGTGTTGGGGAAACCTTATAGAGGGCAGAACCAATAACTGGACCGATGCCGAATCCGAAGCTAAAAGCCATCGCATACAAACCGCTGGCGATCGCCCGATTGCTATCTTGACAAAAGTGATTCAATGCAGTTTGTCCAGAGACTAAGTAAAAACAGGAAGCAAAACCCATGACAGCGCGAATCATAAACCATAATGATATTTCTCTGGTCATGGGAAACAGGGGGGCGCTGATACCCATGAGCAATAAGCCAAGCATCATAGTTCGACGCAGACCTAAATGGTGCAATATCTTTGATACCAAAGGTGTACCCAGGGCTACGGCAAGAAAATAGACTGTGGAATTTGCTCCGATTAATACATCACCAACTTGATTTTGCTCTAAAAATGTTGAGATAAAGGGGCTAAAAAGCCCTATGGAAATACCAGACAGAAAAGCGATAACGTAAAGAGCTGGTAAACCAGCAGAAAAGGGAGAATTTGATAACTTGGACGCAAAACGACTTTCATTAGGGAATAGATCGTTTAGGGGCGGTAGTTCCTTTAGTGCGGTGTTTGACCCATTTTTACCATTTTTCGTCGTTTCAATGCTCTGTTGGTATTCTGGTATCCCCTGGTTGGAAAAGGAGGGTCTGATTACCGTAGGTGCGTCTGGTGATATCACCCGGTTAAAAAAAGGAAGTCCGAATTCCGTAGGTGCGTCTGGTGATATCGCCTGGTTAAAAAAAGGAAGTCCGAATTCCGTAGGTGCGTCTGGTGATATCGCCTGGTTGGAAAAGGGGGGTTGCAGCTTTGTAGGTGCATCAGTGCTAAAACTTCCATTGGTGCTTACGCTTGGGGTCAGCGATGGAGGCTCCTTGACTGCGTTTTTTATGGCATTTTGCCCCTTTTCTGGCGCTCCAAGTCTTTCTTCGTAGTAGTTCTGCATGGGGAAAGCAAGCAGATCGAGCATCGCTTTAACCCCTTGGATAAAACTATCAGACCCACAGATATACACTATACGTTCCCGAAAGTCTGGGGCGATCGTTTGCAGCATTGCTTCACTTAGTCTCCCAGTCAAGCCCATCCAAACTTCACCAGGCTCTTTTTGGGTCATGGTCATCGCCAGACGGAAATTCGTCATACGTGCTGCCATCAGCTCTAATTCCCGTCGGAAAATGATATTTCCGGAACTACGAGCGCTATGGAAAAAGATAATATCAGACCCAGTTGATGTATCGGCAACCCACCGCGTCATGGACATTATTGGCATGATACCATTCTCAGATGAAATCATCAATAATTTCTGCGATGGCTTGTCAAAACAGGTAAATGTCCCCATCGGACCGCCGATTAATTTGACCGAACTGCCGACGGCGATTTGGTTGTGCAACCAGTCGGAAACCAAAGCCAGTTGCCTGTTGCGGGCATCAGTAAGATGCCCCAGGCGCTTGACAGTAATTTCTAAGCTGTGGGGTCGTGAGGGCGTGGAGGAGATGAAGTAAGAGCCAAGCATCGGCTCCCCATTAATGTCTAACTCCAAGGTGACAAATTGCCCGGGATTATAAGTAAACAGCACCGATGGCTCGGCGACAAAGCTAAACGTCTTGATATCCGTAGCTTCTTCGACTACCCCTACACATCGGATTATTAAATCATCCTTTGTCCATCGCCGCTCGCTATCTTGTTGTTTATCTAAAATGATGTCAGACGAACATATTACCGCTTCAACGAGAAGGACAAATCCCCCGATGCGAATAATGTCATTCTCTTTCAAGAGGTAGTTTTCGTTGGCTTTGATTTCTTCGTTGTTGATTCGGGAGCCACTTTTACTACACAGGTCAGTAAAGTAATACTGTTCTTGTTGAAAAATAATCCTGCTGTGTATACGACTTACCTCAGAACCAACCAGAACTAGGTCACAGTTCAAGGCTCGTCCAATAGTACACTGACCTTTAACGTTCGTTTGTGGCGTTAGATCGATTTCATGGATCTCGCCAGTTTGGTAATTGAAAACTTTTATTTTTAGCATTTCCTAAATTTCCTCATTTAGGAATCGGTGGTTTCTGACAAAAGAAAAGAGAACAAAGCCTGCCTTGATAAACTTACAACTTTTTTTCCAATTAGCTTAAAATTGTGAATCTCTATTAATATATCACGCCCAGAGTTAGGGATTACGGAATAATTTACTAAATTTCCAAACATTTTATTTGACCCCCTGTAGTCCCACCGCTTGCGGGGGGTGAAAGTTAAAGAGCAACGGTATTAGAGAGTGATTTGTGCAGATACAGCTGCAAGCAGATCCATAAGCTCCAAGTAGCGCTCGCCAAGTTGTCTGATGGTTGTGTAAGCGTGGAAATTACGAGAGTATTCAATTTCTAAGTGCAAGGTTCCATTGATAATGGAAAAGAAAAACTCGCAGCTTGGTTGTGCGTTTGTGTTCTCTAGGAGACAAACGGCGATCGCGGTCTAATCGGAAACTCAAACAACTTAGAATCAAGTTGAGTGCGGTTCCCCAAGTAATTGGCTCGTACCAATGTCAGATTAGCATCAGGATAGATATAGGGCAAGTGATTTTTAGGCAAACTTGGCAGCCATTCCAAACGTTGAGGAATCATGTAATCAGGCAGTTGTCGGGAGAGATGTTGCTTGATTTGTCGATTGTCCACCTTGTATCCAGACAACCAAGCGACTAACCTTTTCTGCCCAGATCCATAATCAACAGCCTACACAGCCGCCTCTCGCACGTCAGGATTCAGCTATTAGCTGTCAGCTTTGAGGATAACTTTGTATTATGTGCGTAGGTTGTCATCTTCAACTGTTGATAGCTGAATCCTGACGACTTAATGCTTACTGTTTCACAGATGATTGTTGCTGAACTTCTTTGATAGATTGGTAGCGTTCTTCAGTAGCATTATATAGATGACACTGACTGATGATTTGCCCAATGAGCGACCATGAAAAATTAACCTCCCTGACAAAAGGTTTCCAATTTTGTTGAACACTCTGATGAGCCATACGTAGGTTATAGAAAGGGATAGCAGGTGAAACGTGATGGGGAATGTGATAGTTAATGTCGTGGCAGAAAAATTCAAACCAGCGAGGGTAGTTACATTGAATAGTTCCCCAAAGTTGAGCTTGGACAGCATTCCACTCAGTATTTTCCTTCCAAATGGTTTCAGGAGATGTGTGGTGAATTAGAGTAATCGTGGTAAACCAGAAATGGAACACCAGCCAGGGAGCTAGGTAAAACTTGATCAGTCCCCAGACTCCTGTAGTAAGAACAAGGGTAGGTAAGATAATTCCAGCAAAAGTTAGCGAGATCGCGATCGATAGCTTTACCTTGGAACGGTCTTTTGTAGATAATTTAGATGTATCGATGGTTAGTTGACCCCAAGTACCCAGAATCGTTACTAGCCACCAAAATCCACCTTTGATCCCCTGATAAATCCAACGAGTCTTTGGTGGTAAGTTTTCATAAAGCTCCACTCTAAAGGGATGCCAATATGGATCTGCTTTTCCATTCGATATGTCTTGCAATTGCTTCCAACCTTCCCCTCCTAGCTTATTTGTATGAGCGTGGTGGCAATTGTGTTGAATCCGCCAATTGTAAAATGGGAAAAATACGGGAGTCATAAATAAGTGTCCTGCTAAATCGTTTACCCAAGGTTTTTTGGCAAACGTATAGTGACCGCAATCATGACCTAACATAAACCAACCAGTTAAAGCTATACCAGTCCAAATCCACAGAAGTGGTAACCAGTACCAGGGAAGAATTGCCATTCCACAGTAACCCAAAACAATCAGCAGAAAACTAATTAGTGCAGCAGTCCAAGCTTTCCGAGGATTCTTGTGAAAACATTCAGGGGGTATCGTCTTCACAACATCAGTTAGAGTAAAGTCTAGCTCACTTAGAGCAAGCTCTGGGTTCTGATTACTTAATGTTTGGTTTGAACAATCAGTTCCCCCCAAAGTAGATAAATCTTCGATTTGAGAATTTTGTGTTTCCATTCTTAATTCTTCCTAACTAAGTTCTTAACTATAGTTTGGTCAAGTTTCACTTTCACTACTTGCTTTTTTTAAGGAACTTGATCAGTTTTTAGAACGTTGAGCGAGTATTTAGGTTGCCTCTACCCGCTCTAAAAATAGAGTAAAGCTAATAGTACACTGACCTTTAATGTTGGTTTGTGGCGTTAGATCGATTTCATGGATTTCGCTAGTTTGGTAATTGAAAACTTTGATTTTTAGCATTTCTTAAATTTCCTCATTTGGGAATCAATGGTTTTTCTGCTTAAAATTGTGAATCTCTATTAATACATCACCCCCAGAATTAGGAATTACGGAAATAATTTACTAAAAATTTCGGAAAAATTTCCAAGCACTTTATTTAATCCCCTGTAATCCCCCCGCATCTTAAAGGTAAAATAGTGCTTTTTTATGATTAAAAAGTGATTTCTGCAGATACAGCTGCAACCAGATCGTCCATCAGATCCAAGTAGCGATCGCCAAGTTGTCTGATAGTTGTGGGATGATGGAAATTGCAAGAGTATTCAATTTCTAAGTGCAAGGTTCCATCGATAATGGAAAAGAAAAACTCTAGCAAGGTTGTGCGTTTCTGTTCGGGAGGAGACAAACGGCGATCGCGGTCTTCCTCCATAAACTCAAACAACCCAGAAGATAGTTGAGTGCGGTTCCCCAGGTAATTGGCTCGTACCAATGTCAGATTAGCATCAGGATACATGTAGTTGGGCAATCGGTCAGATATCCAATCAAAAGTAGTGCCGTTCATAGGCAGTCCGTCAAACCCGTCTCTAATATGCTTGATGCTTTTCTCCCACTTCTCCTCATACTCTACCATGACTCCAACGGGGAAATTGACAGCAAAGTCACCCACGGTTTCCCAGAACATATGGTTATCATCAAGGTTCCTACCGTGACTGCGATGACTGACCACTACCCAAGATTTACCACACCAAACTGCCATCAGTTGATACAGAGGAGCGAGTAAAATAGTATACAAATTACAACCGTAGTGCTGTTTTGCTTTGCGTAACAGCCTGTCGCTCGTACTTTTGCTTAGGGTAAATCGTTCACTAGCAGCAGAAGCCTCGATGTTAGAACCTTTTACATGGTCAAAGGGAACATGGAAAGCATATTGCCGAGAAGGAAACTGAGATTTCCAATAATCAACATGGCTTTCCAAAGCTCCACGTTTGTCTTCCTGCACAAGCAGACGCACAAAATCTGCATAGGATGGCGGGGAGGAATTTTCAAAGCAAAGAACATCGCCTGCTAACATCTGGTTATAGGCGTACCAGAGTTCTTTAAATAACACATTAGTAGTTACTATATCAGCAATGATATGGTGTGCAATGATAATGATGTCGTAGGAGGATTCATCGATTTTGACTACAATAGTCGCTATTAGCGGCCATTCATCAATCCGAAGTTTTTGACTAATTTGCTGTATCATGCTGCCGATCAGATCGTCGCGCACTTCATCTGTGACATTGCTACCATCATGGTAGTATAAACTAAGTTGCTTCTTTTGGTTTATCATTTGCTGCTGCCATTGTCCATCTCGTTGAACAAAAACAGTACGCATGGCAGGATGACGTTCCATCATCAGATTGAGGGCATTGTTGAAAATGTCCACATTCAAGGGTTGGTGGTATCTAAACCGCGTGTACCCCATCCACTGGTAAGGAGGCTCAAAGTATGTTACTAGCCAGCGTTGAGCAGGCCCGAGTGGCAAGTATTCATCTGATACATCAGTTGCATCAGTTGTCGCAACCTGTACCGTTGTCGGATGGCTCTGAGTCAGCAGAGCTAGCAGAGCTTTACGCTCCAGTTTGCCATTGTGATTTTTAGGCAAACTTGGCAGCCATTCCAAACGTTGGGGAATCATGTAATCAGGCAATTGTTGGGAGAGATGTTCCTTGATTTGTCGATTCTCCACCTTGTATCCAGACAACCAAGCAACTAACCTTTTCTGCCCAGATCCATATTCAACAGCCAACACAGCCGCCTCTCGCACGGCTGGATGACTATTGAGAACACTTTCGACTTCTCCGAGTTCTACACGAAAACCACGAATTTTAACTTGATCGTCAGTCCGTCCGTGGTATTCAAAGCTACCATTTGGCAATTCCAAAGCCAAATCGCCAGTGCGATAGAGATGCTCTCCGGGAATCTCAGGAAAGGGATTGGGGCGAAAGGCTTCTGATGTACGCTGCAAATCGTTCAGGTATCCTTTAGCCAGTTGTACACCTCCAATCCAAAGTTCTCCCATTTGTCCTAACGCAACTGGCTGCATTTCCTCATTTAATATTTTGATGTAAACATTGTCAATGGCTTTGCCGATAGGAATACGGGCTTGTATTTTTTCATCAGGACGCTGAGTAATGATATGGGCGGTGACATCAATGGACGCCTCAGTAGGTCCGTATAAGTTTGCCAACCCAGTATTTATCCCATACTTGTCAATCCAACGTTGTATAAAAGGTAGGGGTAAAGCTTCACCACTGAAGATCAACCAACGCAGGTCAGGAAATATCCAAGTTTCATCTTCCAAAGCACTGATAAATTCTCCAAACAGTGAAGGGACAAAGTGCATAATATTGATTTGGGTATCCTTCATCCATTGTGCGAATTGCCAAGGATTTATCACTGTTTCCCTTTCTACAGGGCAAATAGTTGCTCCCTCCATCAAAGTCCAGAAGATTTCCCAAACCGATATATCGAAACAAAAAGAAGTTTTCTGCGCCACCCGGTCTCCAGGTTTTAGCCCAAAGGTTTTCTGCATCCATTGCAGGCGATTCATGTAGCCGCGATGGTTGAGCATTACCCCTTTAGGACGACCAGTTGACCCAGAAGTATATAGAACCGTCATCAAGTCATCAGGTTTATTGGTATAAGATGGTTCCTGGTCGGGAAAATTTGACCAAGTACTTTTACTAATTTGACGAAATTCTTTTTCTTCAAATGTTTCTCCGTCATCTAAAAACATTAGGGTATGCTTAGATGAAAAATCATCTAAGCATTCTTTGAGTTTAGAAGAAAGTTGATACTCAGTTAGCAAAGTGTCAATTTTGGCATGATCGAGAATGTAACGAATGCGTTCTGCTGGGTATGAAGGGTCAAGGGGAACATAAGCCCCTCCAGCTTTGAGAATACCCAAAATTCCGATCGCCATCAAAGGATTGCGCTGCGTCATAATGCCTACCAAAGTGTTAGGTCTTACACCCAAAGTACGCAAGTAATTAGCAACTTGATTAGAAAGGCGATGTAACTCTACGTAGGTAAGCTTTATGTCACCTTGGAGAACAGCTACAACTTCAGGTGTTTGCTGAACTTGTTCCACAATTTTCAAGTAAGGAATTTCTGTAGTATTAGTCATTATCTTGTACTCCAACGTAAATATGTCGTTTCAGTATTTTAGGAATTACTCTTTTATTGGTAGTGGCGGCTTCAGGTTATTCAAATAAACTAGCCAAAAGCTTGAAAAACACCTGCTCCGCATGACTTTTCTGTCAATGCGTAAGTCCTAGCTTTAGTGCCGACTACGAAAAATATCTACTTACCATTTTTGATTAGCCTACTAGGGTGGTTACTGGCAAGTAAATTTGTCATTTCCTGCAAACTCCTGCAACTGAGCAAGGCTTGACGATTCATTTTTCCATAAAGCTTTTCCAACCGGGTAACAATGCGGATGCGTTCTAATGAATCCATACCTAAGTCCGCTTCTAAATCTTTGTCCATTTCCTCAGAACTAATCGGGTAGTGACAAATTTCTTCTGCTAAGAGTCTGAGTTGGGATTCGATATTGAGATTTTTTTCTAATACCGCTTGCGGTTGTCTTACCTGAGTCGGTTGAATTGACAGTGAGGTTAATTCTTCGACCTGAGTAATATATTCCCTCATTAAGGTATCAATTACGGATAAGTTGAAGAATTTATAATCGTAACTTGCAAACAGATGCAGGTTATCGTCAAATATCTCCTGTAAGATATCTACCGTTCCAGCAGCGTTAATCCCACCTGCTTGATATCCAGTTACCTCTACAGGCCCATATTGAGTTTTGATGTGGGTGTGTCCTGTGTAGGGAAAGTAAAGATTGGATTTCAATGCGCTCCGAAATAGAGATAAACTACGATCGGGTATTTTGCCGTCTTCCAAGGCTATATTATTGCGGAAAATCGTGCCCATCTGGCGAGTTTGTGTTCGGTCAAGACCGTTAGCTATTCCATTTTGGACTTCCCGATGTATACGGTTTAACAAGACTTGCCAGTCTTCGTCGGGCTGTGGCAATTCAAAGCTTAGGGCTAAATTCTGCGCGAAACTGCTTACCATATGAGAAGCATCTGCCCCTGGATAGATTCTACCACCAGTAGGAATTTGAATAATTAAAGATTTGGCGGACTGCTCGAACTTAACAACCGCTCGCAAAAAAGCTCCCAGCAGCAAAGAATTTACAGGCAATCGCCAGTCACGGGTTCGGGCAATCAGCAAGGATGTGGTATCGCGTCCAAGGCAGTAACGTAGGCTGTGGAATTGGGGACTCGCATAGTCAACAATCCCACCTTTGGGGTTCCAGAAGTAAGAATTTTTTCCCTGGCTACTATTATACTCTGCAAATGCACGGTCTTCTTCTGGTTCGTGCCAAGCGTTCATGGCTCGAACCACTTCTGAATAATCTTTTAGTGTGGTGGGTGGAGGCAGAATCGGCTTGTCGTTGCAGATCCGGGCGCGATAAATTTCCATAAATTCGCGCAATATGATATGGTTTCCAAGCGCATCGGAAATCAGATGTTCATTGCCTAAAAACAGCTGATAATCGGAATCTCCCAGGCGGAGTATAGAGAATCGATGCAGCGGCCATTCAGTCATAGACCATTGATAGTTCAGCCATTTATGTAACTCCTCCCCAATTGCCAGTTCTTGAGCATCCCTATCGAGATGTCTAATGTCAGTAACAGGAATTTCAGGGGGAATCGCATTTTCGATAACTTGCATCTGGTAGTCTTTGAAGCGAGTTGCCCCTGCTGGTACATGGAAGCGCGATCGCAACATCGGATGCCGAGAAATCAGGTCTTTCCAACTTTGCCACGCAACGTTGATGTCAAAAGTTCCATGCAAGCGTAAGGAAGAGAACAAGCTATTGGAATTAACGACCCAATGACCCAGTAAGTGAAAATACTGCCCATCAAGCATTTCCACACTTTCCATTTCCTGTTGCTGCTGTACGATCAATTCTTCGGTAACAACTACGGTATCATCATCAAGGATGTTTGTGTCTGTCTCACCATCCGTTTGCCACTCCTCAAATGTCTTAATAACTTGCCTTAGAGTTTGCAACTGCATTAGGTCACGAATAGTAAACTTACTACTAAATACCTCCTTTTGGTCTTTTGGAATAAGTTTTACTAAATCGCTCATCAGTTGCATCATTATCAGAGAATCAAGACCAAGTTCTCCCTCCAAGGACATATCTAGACCGAGTTGATCTTCTTTCAGTCCGCTGGTTTTAGCGACTATAGAAAGGATGCGGTCTTTAAGATTTGTAACGGGCATGGCGGTAGAGAAAACCTCCTGCCCCTTTTCTGGTGCTTGCTTCTTATCAGAGCGTGTCTCGGTTGGTTTGTCTATCCAATAACGCTGGCGCTGGAAGGGATAGGTCGGTAGGGGCAATTTTACACGTTGGTAATCCCGGTCAAAACCAGACCAGTCCACGTTTACTCCCTCTACGTACAATGTTCCTAAACTATCGAGTAACTGCTGCCAATCGTCATATCCACGACGCAACGAAGGTAGCCACACCCCGGTTCCTTCCAGCAAACGTCGCCCCATTTCAATCAGTACCGGATGCGGGCCAATTTCTACAATCAGATCGTACCCTTGTGCGTGCAGCGTCTGTATCCCCGAAGCAAATTGTACTGCCTCCTGCACATAATGCCGCCAATAACTGGCTTGACTCACTTCTTTTGGTTGTACCAGTTGACCTGTGACATTTGAAATCAAATCTATATTAGGTTCGTTGTAGGTAACTGCTGCTGATTGCTGTTCAAAAGCAGCAATTAGCTTCAGAGCATCTTCCAAACTGAACACTTCAGCACTGACAGCTGCTGCGTATTCACCGACACCATGACCCATTACCGCATCTGGGGTAATGCCCCAAGAGCGCCATAATTCACATAGTGCATATTCTAAGGCAAATAGGGTAGGTTGGGCGTAAATTGTCTGGTCAATGGGGGAGTCAGAGCTATCAGTTGGATAGAGAACAGAGAGTAGGGGTTGTTGTAAGTATGGGCGCAGGATGGCATCGCAGCGCTCGATAGCTTGGCGGAAGGTGGGTTGGGTTTCGTAAAGCTGGCGTCCCATATCTACGTACTGCGAACCTTCCCCTGTAAACAAAAACGCTATTTTGGGCACAGGGGTGTTGTTAACCTGTTTTTTGAGTACTCCAGTTTGGTTTTGCCCAAAGCTATACGCAGCTAATTGCTCGCGCACCTGCGCTGAATTCTTCGCTACCAGTGCCAATCGATGGGCAAATACAGAGCGACCTGTGTTGGCGGTGAAGCAGACATCAGCGAGATTGGGATTAGTTTTGAGGGCTGTGTAGAAGTGACTGACTAATTCCCGTAATGCTTCTTCAGTTTTTGCCGAGAGGCTAAGTAAATGTACGGGGCGTTCTGATTCAACCGCCTGCAACTGACGGGCTGGGGCTTCCGCAACTATTAGGTGAGCATTAGTTCCGCTTACACCAAACCCACTCACCCCGGCAATGCGGGGGCCATTTGCTGAATTCCAAGGTATCCTCTGGGTTGCCACCTCCACTGGAAGTTCTCCCCAGCGAATATGAGGATTGGGATTTTTCAGATGCAGATGAGGTGGTATTTCTTGATTTTGCAGTGCCAGCACTAGCTTAATCAACCCTGCCACTCCAGCTGCTGATTCTAAGTGACCAATGTTAGTTTTTACCGAGCCAATAATTAAAGGTTGTTCCTTAGATCGCCCTTGACACAACACAGCCCCCAAGGACTCCACCTCAATTGGATCTCCCAGCGATGTCCCTGTACCGTGAGCTTCGATGTAGCTCACTTCTGGTGGCTCGACAAGGGCATTAGCTAAGGCTTTACGGAGGAGTGCTTGTTGAGCTATTCCATTCGGAACCGTAAGACCACTACTGGGCCCATCTTGGTTGACCGCCGAACCCCGAATCAGAGCTAAAATGTTGTCGCCGTCAGCAATTGCATCACTTAGACGTTTGAGAACTACGATCCCACAACCCTCTCCTCGCGCGAAGCCGTCAGCGCTGGCATCAAAGGTTTTGCAACGACCATCGGGGGCTAGCATCCGAGCTCTACATGTCGCAATGGTTGAAACTGGTGATAAAATAATGTTCACGCCGCCTGTAAGGGCTAGTTCGCACTCTCGGTTGCGTAGACTTTGGCAGGCAAGATGGATGGCTACCAATGATGACGAGCAAGCTGTATCAACTATCATACTTGGACCGTGCAAACCCAAGGTATATGACAAGCGACCAGCAACGGCGTTGAGGCAATTGCCTGTGGTACTGTAGGCATCGATGTTAGTGCTTGAGCCAGATTCTATCTGAATTTGTAAATAGTCATTGGTCGTAATTCCTATAAATACTCCAGTTTCACTGTTTCTTAACCGTTCTGGTGCGACCCCAGCATATTCGAGTGCCTCCCAACTAACCTCTAAAAGCAGTCGCTGTTGGGGGTCGATGCTTATAGCTTCCCGTGGAGTGATTCCAAAAAATTGGGGTTCAAACTGGTCTACCTGTTCCAGAAATCCAGCGCTTCGGATATACATTTTTCCTGGAGTGTCAGGATTTGGGTCATAATATTCATTAATGTCCCATCGATCTGGGGGAATTTCGCTAATAGAATCAACTCCATCACGCAGCCCCGACCAAAAGGCTTGTGGATTTTTAGCACCAGGAAATCGGCAACCCATGCCAATAATAGCTATAGGTTCTGTCTTCGAGCGCTGCATTGCGTCAAGCTTGGCTCGCATTTCCCTAAGTGCAAGAAGTGCATTTTTTAAGCGAGATTGATGGTCGATTGTTTCTGAAGTATTGCTCATTTTAGTTATTTGATAGAAAAATTTTGGATTTTAGCTAACCTCTACGGTATTTACTGAATTGCTTATGAGTAAAAAACCTTAGAAAAGCACCAGAACACAGAGGAAGAGGAGAACGAAAAACTTTGCCTAAGTTCTAATAGAGAGATAGGGTTTGTAATTCTTCGTCAAGTAATGATGCCAGTTCGTCTACGGAAAGTTGTTCTAAGTCCGCTGAGGCTTTAGGCATCTCGTTACTATCTTTTTGCACGTTTGAAAGAGGTTCTGCTACTGGTAGGGATAAAACTTCCGTAGTTAGGTAATTAGCAAGAGCCTCTACATTGGGATAGTTAAAAGCTAATGTTGAGCTTAAGGTATGCCCCAAACTGGCTTCGAGACTCCTCTTTAAGTCAACAGCCATTAAGGAATCCATGCCTAGTTCGACAAAGCCTTGTCGTATTTGTGGCAGTTGAGATGGCTCCAAACCCAGCACTTTAGCGACTGCTGCTTGAAGATGAGCGACTAAAAAACCATAGCGTTTGTTTACAGTCAGCGCTTCTAATTGCTGTATAATTTCTGGGCGCTTTATTTGCGAAGGTTCAATTTCCTCGTGAGGCTGTTGGTCGATTTGTTTTAGTAGCGATCGCTGTCCTTTGATTTCGTAAATCGGTTTGAAGATACTCCAGTCAATTTGAACTGCTGTCACCTGAGCAATGTTCGTACCCAGAATCTGTCCCAAGGCTGCAATTCCTTTTTCTGGTAGCCATGCCTCGACTCCCATCCGCTTCAACAACGTCTGAAATTCTTCGGATGCCATCCCCCCGCCAGCCCAAGGTCCCCAATTGATGCTTAAAGCTGGTAGTCCCAAAGCTTGGCGATGATGGGCTAGAGCGTCAAGAAAGTGATTGCCTGCGGCGTAATGCCCTTGTCCTCTAGACCCCCACACCGAAGCGATTGAGGAGAAGCAAACGAAAAAGTCAAGGTTCATCTCTTCGCTAAGTTCATGCAGGAGCCATGTGCCTACTACTTTAGGTCGTAGGGTAGACTGAAGTGTGGCAAAGTCAATGTCTTGTATTGCTTTATACTCTGCAACTCCGGCAGCATGGACAATTCCTTTCAGGGGAATTTGAGTGTCGCGCAACTTTTCAAATACCGCTGTCATCTGAGCCTGGTTGCTGACATCAGCCTGTGCCACAATGACATTGGCTCCCATGTTTTCTAAAGCTTGAATCACCTTAACCTGTTGCCCGGTATCACTATCTTGTGGTATACTAGACCATTGATGGCGTTCGGGAAGACCTTTACGCCCTATAAGTACTAGGTTTCGTGCGCCTTGCTCTACCATCCATTGGGCAGTCAATAGCCCTAAACTGCCTAAGCCGCCAGTAATCAGGTAAGTGGCACGCTCCTGCAAATGCAGAGGTTGTGGTTTAAGGTTGTTGCTACGCACTAACCGAGGAACATAGCGTTGTTCACCGCGCAAGGCAATTTGGTCTTCGCCATCTGGCTGCCAAATCTCTGCAAGTAGTGATGCAGCTGCCCCATTTGCAGAGATATTGGGGTCTAAATCTACTAGCCCCCCCCAAATTTCCGAGTGTTCCAAAGCAATTACCCGACCTAGCCCCCACAAAGGTGCTTGAACCACCGCGAGGGGACCTGTTTTTGGTTCTACTGCCTGGGTTCCACAGGTTGCTAGCCACAATCGGGGTAATACTGAATTGGCATTATCGATCAGTGCTTGAACTAGGTGCAGCACAGTACCACAACCTAATATTTGCGCTGATTCTAAAGAAGAGGGTGTGATTTGAAGGGACGTAGTTTCTAAACTCCACAAATGCACTATCCCACGACACGCCAGTCCATTGGTTCCCATTTCTTGGAACAGTCGTTGAAAGTCCTGAAGATTTGCAGGGTTTATTTTCCGATTTCCATCTTCTAACATTTCATAAGCAACGCCGGGATAAATTATCAAACATTTCTCGCCACGTCCTTGCAGAAGTTCTGCTAATGCCTGCCCTATTCCTGCGTTGTCAGCGAAGATGAGCCATTTGCCACTTTGATTTGCTCGATCTCGCTGCGGTAACGTCTTGCGATTTTGGATCTGCCACTGAATCTCATATAGTAAATCGCTTAGGTCGAGTGAACTGAGATGTTGTTGATCCTGCTCTTGCCATTGCTTTAGCAGATCGTATTTTTCTGGAGATAATTTAGCAAAGCGTTGAGAAAGGTTAGCAGTATGTAAGCTCTTGAGTAATGATTCTACCTGTTCTGCTGGAAGTTGTTCAACTATTTCTAACTTTTGAACAAGTTCCCTCGTATCTGTAGAATTTAATAGATGGTGAATGGGGCGATCGACATCTATATCTTTGTGTTTGCTCAGTACGATGGGTGCTTCTTGTTGCTTGGGTGCTGCTGCTACCTCAACCCAATAGCGCTTGCGCTGGAAAGGATAGGTGGGTAAAGCCAGTTTTACTCGTTGGTAATCCCGGTCAAAGCCAGACCAGTCCACGTTTACTCCGTGTACGTACAGCGTTCCTAAGCTCTGGAGTAGTTGCTGCCAATCGTCATGCCCTCGGCGCAACGAAGGTAGCCATACTCCTGTTTCATTAGGCAAACACTGTCGCCCCATGCCTAGCAGTACCGGATGTGGTCCAATTTCCACAAACAACTCGTACCCCTGTGCGTGCAGGGTCTGCATCCCCGAAGCAAATCGCACCGCTTCTCGCACATGACGCAGCCAATAACTGGCTTGGCTAACTTCAAAGGTATCTGCCAGTTGTCCCGTGACATTTGAAATCAAGTCGATGTTAGGTTTGTTGTAGGTCACCGCCGCTGCGTGCTGCTCAAAAGTGGCTAACATTGGCTCCATCAGTGGGGAGTGAAACGCATGGGACACACTTAAGCGCCGCGACTCAATTCCTTTGGCTTGTAGTTCGGTAAGTATTGCTTGTACGCTGTGGCTTTCACCAGAAATTACCACATTCTGCGGCCCATTGAGCGCGGCGATCGCCACTTTTTGCCCGTCGTAGTCAGCCGATCGCACAATGGCTTCTGTTGCAAACACCGCCGCCATTTCACCTCCAGATGGTAGGGCTTGCATCAGTTGGGCGCGGTGGGCAATCAGCTTCAGACCGTCTTCTAGGCTGAACACTCCAGCAACGCAAGCCGCCACGTATTCACCGACACTATGACCCATCACCGCATCTGGGGTAATGCCCCAAGAGCGCCATAATTCATACAGCGCATATTCTAGCGCAAATAGGGCAGGTTGAGTGTAAGCAGTTTGGTTGATAAGATCAAAGCCATCAGCAGGATAGAGTACAGACAGCAGGGGTTGTTGTAAGTATGGGCGCAGGATGGCATCGCAGCGATCGAGAGCTTGGCGGAAGGTAGGCTGGGTTTCGTAAAGCTGACGTCCCATACCTACGTACTGAGAGCCTTGCCCTGTGAACAAAAAGACTACTTTGGGTCTACGGGTGTCCTGAAGCTGCCCTGTTAACACCCCAGATGGATTTTTCCCAGCGCTGTAGGCTGCTAGTTGCTCGCACGCCTGCGCTGACTCCGCTACCAGTGCCAGTCGGTGGGCAAAGACAGAGCGACCTGTGTTGGCGCTGAAGCAAACATCGGCAAGATTAAGGTTGGGATTTTCCTTGAGCAGCGTGTCGAAGCGTTTGGCTAATTCCTGTAATGCTTCTTCAGTTTTTGCCGAGAGAGTGAGCAGATGCAGGGGTCGTGGGTTTACCGACTCGTTCTGGCGGGCTGGGGCTTCCTCAACTACTATGTGAGCATTGGTTCCACTAAAGCCGAAGGAACTCAGTCCCGCGATCCGTGTACCGTTAACGGGAGTCCAAGGGGTAAGTTCTGTGGTAATTTTGATCGGAAGTTCTGCCCAAGGAATATGAGGATTGGGGTTTTTCAAGTGTAAATGGGGCGGTATTTCTTTATGCTGCAGTGCCAACACCAACTTGATCAAACCCGCGACCCCAGCGGCTGCTTCCAAGTGTCCCATGTTGGTCTTCACTGAACCAACGAGCAGCTTTTGATCCTGCGATCGCCCCTGACCCAGCACGGCAGCCAAGGCTCGCAATTCGATGGGGTCTCCTAGAGATGTCCCCGTACCGTGAGCCTCTACGTAGCTCACTTGTCCTGGCTCTACACCAGCGTTAGCTAGGGCTGTGCGGATAACTGCTTGTTGGGCTGGTCCATTGGGAACTGTAAGACCTCCACTGCGACCGTCCTGATTGACTGCTGAACCCCGAATCAGAGCTAAAATGTTGTCACCGTCGGCAATTGCATCACTGAGGCGTTTGAGAACCACAACCCCACAACCCTCTCCTCGAGCAAAGCCGTCAGCTGCGGCATCAAAGGTCTTGCAATGACCATCAGGAGCTAGCATCTTAGCCCGACATTCATTAATAGTTGCCGTTGGTGTTAATATTAAGTTAACTCCAGCAGCGATCGCCATATTACTCTCTCTTTCGCGTAAGCTTTGGCAAGCAAGATGGACTCCTACTAATGATGATGAACACGCTGTATCTATTGCCATGCAAGGTCCTTGTAGACTAAGGGTGTAAGACAATCGACCAGAAGCAGCGCTAAAAGCGTTGCCTGTTGCAGTGTGGGCATTGATGAGATTCGGCTGACTGACTATCTGGTAATAATCGAGATTCATAATCCCGACAAAAACGCCAGTTTGACTGCCCGCGATTTTCTCTGGCGCAATGCCAGCGTTTTCAAGAGCTTCCCAGCTAACCTCCAACAGCAGTCGGTGCTGAGGGTCCATATTCACAGCTTCTCGAGGCGCAATTCCAAAGAACTGCGGGTCAAACTGGTCTACCTGGTCTAGAAATGCCGCGTTCCGGGTATATATTTTCCCAAGGGTATCTGGATTGGGGTCGTAGTAGGCGTTAATGTCCCATCGATCTGATGGTATTTCTGTAATTGCGTCTACCCCATTACGCAACATCTGCCAATATGCTTCTGGATCGTTGCTTTCTCCTGGAAATCGACAGCCCATTCCAATGATGGCAATCGGCTCTGTTTTTGCCCGCTCGTTTGCTTCGAGTTTAGCTTGCATTTCCTTCAATGCTAAGAGTGCACGCTTTGTTGGAGATAGAGATTGGGGGTTTTCTATACTACTCATATCTAATTCCTTTTATTTATGATATGACGCTTGGGAAATGGGGAGATAGGGTGAAGCACCTCCCCAAGTGTCCATTAGTACTTAATGCTTTCTAGTTCTTGGAGCAGTAATGCTTCTGCATCTTCTTCTGAAAGCTGTACGAGTTTTGCCGAGGATACGGTTTGCTGATGATTATTGTTTTCGGAAGTCGCGTGCGCGTTGTCGTCGGCGCAGGTCTCTACAGAAAACATTTCATTTGCAAGATACCCGGCAAGAACATCAAGAGTCGGATAGTCAAAGATTAATGTAGAAGAAAGAGAGCGTCCCAAAGACGTTTGAAGACGGTTCCTTAACTCAATGGAGGTAAGAGAGTCCATACCAATGTCGAAGAAACCTTGATGTGGCTCTAACCTGTGGGAAGAACTTAAACCCAGAACTTTGGCAACCAAGTCTACAAGGTGAGCCAGTAACAATTCTTGGCGCTTGCGGGGCGTCCCTGTTTGTAACTGCGCGAGAAACTCAAATTGCTCCACTGCTGCCTGCTCAGTTTTCAACCTTGAGCCAGCTTCACGGGCTAACTCGGTGAGGAACGATGGGGCAGTATCACCGGGAAATCTTTGCATGAACTGCGACCAATTGATAGGCACTACTGCAATCTGGGCATTAGAATGCTGGAACGCTTGTTCTAATATTTGTATCCCTTGCTTTGGTGCAATAGTACCCACACCACGCATACTTGTCTGCTCACTGAAGTTGCGGTTTGCCACAACTCCTAACTCACTCCATGCTCCCCAGTTGATACTCAAAGCTGGCAACCCTAGACTTCTGCGATAATAAGCTAAAGCATCCAAGAAAGTGTTGGCTGCTGCATGGTTTCCTTGACCAGGTGAGCCAAGTAGGGCGGTGACTGAGGAAAACATCACAAAGAAGTCCAAAGGCAAATTTTGTGTCAAAGTGTGTAAATTCCAAGCTCCTTGCACTTTTGGCGACAACACTTTGGTAAACTGCTGCCAGTCTTGCCGCGCCAATGTCCCATCCTCAAGAACCCCTGCTGAGTGGATAATTCCCCTTAGTGGCGGCATAGATGCTTCGATTTGGGTCAATGCCTTAGCGACTTGCTCTGCAACAGAAACATCTGCCTGAACCAGTTGGATTTGAGCGCCCATTTGCTCCAGCTTGCTCAAGGTCGTCCTAGCTTCATCGGTCGCACCTGTGCGTCCCATCAACACTAGGTGTCGCGCTCCTTGTTCTACTAACCACTGGGCAACCAGCAAACCAATACCTCCCATACCACCTGCAATCAGGTAAGTGTTATCAGGCTGCAAGTGCAGAAGCTGTGGTTCTCTTTTGTGGCTACGCACTAAGCGAGGAACATAGCGCTGTCCATTACGAAATGCCACCGATTCCTTGGCTTGTGTATCCCCCCCCGAGCAAAGTTCGTCAAACAAAGCTTCTGCCTGCTTGTGTTCATCTACTGGGTCTAAATCCACTTGTATAGCACCGCAATTCTGGATGCTCTACGGCAATCACTTTGCCAAGACCCCACAAAGGTGCTTGCGCTACTGCCAGCAAAGATGGTTCCGATCCTACCGATTGAGCACCTTGGGTCACCAAATACAGAGACGGAGACTCGGAGAATTCAGCCGTGACCAGAGCCTGAACTAAATGAAGTACACTGCGACATCCTAGCACTGATGCTGCTTCTAAGTTGGCTACTGTCATATCTTCTGGCGCGGATGCCTCCAAACTCCACAGGTGTACAACCTTATGGCACGGCGGTCTACCAGTTCCCGTAACTTCCTTAAGCAACTTCTGAAAGTCTTCGGGTTGCGCTGGGTTGAGCCTGTATTGCTCGTTACCTAACTGTTCGTAGGACTCACCTAGAGAAACCATAACACAAGTTTCGCCACGTAACCTTAACTGTGCTGCGAGGTTCTCACCAACTCCCTTGCGATCGGCAAAAATCAGCCAACTGCTTTTATCTGCGACAGGAGAAATGTCTTCCGGCTGTTGCTTAAAGAGAGGATTTTGGGCTACAATGATACATTGGTGACATAAACTGTCGCTAATTATTTCTGTCTGCGGTATTGCTGTTGTCTCTACAAATCCGAGATCCTGCAATAAATTCTCCCACTGGCGCGGAGCAAGTAAGGGGTATGCCGGTCGCAAATCTGTATCTGCAAACCTCCACCAGCCCTCTGTCAACCCGAAGGTCAGGTCTAACCAACGTTGGGGTCCGGTTGCCTCCAGCAATACTAGCATTCCCCCTGGTGCCAAAAGTTGCTGCACATGCTCCAAAGTTTTATTTAGGTCTAATGTAGCGTGCAGTACATTTGCTGCTAAAATCACATCAAATTGATGGGGAACAAAACCCTGTGACTCGATGTCTTGTTCGATATCCAAAAGTTCATATCGAACAAACGGGAAATTACCGAACTTTTCTTGTGCATTTGACATGAACAAGTAGGATATATCGCTAAACACGTAATCCGTTTGATTTGCTGGAAGTTGCGGTAGCACATAAGATGTCGTTCCCCCGGTTCCTGCACCAATTTCCAAAACCCGAACTGTTCGGTTCTTTGGCAAGCGTTCTATAGCGACTGAAACCGCCTTTTGAACTAGCTGATTGAATAGGCGACCACCTGGCGATTTTTGATACAAGTTTTCCGCAGAGGTCAAAGATCCATCAGGGAACAGTAGTTGCAGTGGATCGCACTCTCCCCGCAGAACCCCCGCTAATTGTTGACCACACCGCTCAAGTAAGTTCAGTTCAGCTTCAAAGGTTGAGTATTTAGCCAAAATTTCTGTATATTTCTCAAAGGGCGCTACCTGATTCGGCACTTGACAAACTTCCCATTCGGAACCGATACGCCTTAGCACTCCTTCTTCCTGTAGCATCTGGAGTATTCGACCCAGCAGCTTGTGGTATCGGTCTATTACGCCTAACTTCTGCACCAAATAATCATTTGTAAAGCGCTGGTGAGGACGAAACTCCCAACCCATTGCACAGAAAGCCTTGAGAACGTAAGCGGCGCTCAAAGCCTCGAGATCGAGAAACACCTCTCCATAAATCTCCATTCCGTGTTCAACGCTTAACTGAGATACGAGGGGCTGGATGCGGTCACGGACTTGCAAGGGACTGAACATATAGTCAGCTGGCAAATACTGTCCTTGGCGAAGCTTGGGCTGCCATTCCACCTCGTAGAGCCAATCGCTGAGGTAATTTTTTGTATTATACAGCAGTGCCTCACGCTTTGCACGCTTGACGTGGAAACCCTCAATCTCTGCTATAACTTGTCCAGCATCATCGAACAGCCGTAAGTCACTCGTGAGAGTTTCTTGGTTGGAGCCATCTTTGTAACGTATTTGACCATGAACCCAGAATTGAGTATCAAGCCGACGGTATAGTCGCAGACTGTTTAAACCTACTGGCAAATAAGTATCTTCTTCTGCCGCACCAACCAAGGAGGCAAACAAAAGCTGGAAACCAGAATCCATCAGTACTGGGTGCAGATGATATTCTGCACCCAGTACTGATGGCTCAGGAAGCCGAATCCGTCCTAGAGCTTCCCCATCGCGCCGCCAGAGTTGCTCAATTCCCTGAAAGCTCGTTCCATACTCAAGTCCCCGGTTTTGCAGCTGTTGATAGTACTCTTCAACTGATAACTGCTCTTGAAAGCGTGCTTGGAGGTCTTTGAGAGAAACCGATGTTGGCAGTGTGTTGATCTGGTCAGCAGAAACTTTTCCAGCGGCATGTTGTATCCAGGAGGTAGCGTCATGTACTCTACCCGCGTCAAGGCTTAATATCTGGAACGAAGCTTGCTTATCACCTGATGGAGTTAGAATTAACTGTACAATTCGACTACTATCTTCGCTCAAGATGAGTGGTTCTTGAATTAATACCTCCTGGAGGCAGTAGGAACCTGCGCCAAAAGCATATGCTGCCCCAGCTAGGGCTATTTCCAAGTAAGCAGCACCGGGCAAAACTACCATGCCGTAGACCTGATGATCGACTAGGAAAGGTTGTAAATTAACGCTCAACTCGGACTCAAATAAAATCTCTTTGAGTGCCGAACGTAGCCGCTGACCTAGCAAAGGGTGTACTGTCTGCCCATGCGAGAAAGCCTGCTTTTGTTTGGGTTTGCCTTCAAACCAATACCGCTGATACTGCCAAGGGTAGGACGGTAGCTTAACAACTTGGCATTGCTCGGGTGGATACAGTTGCTGCCAGTTCACCGGAAATCCCATAGTATAAAGGTTCCCTAGAGAACTCAGTAGCGTAGCCCGTTCTGGCTGACCGCGCCGCAAAGAAGGCAATACAGTACCTTGTTTACCAAGATGACTCAGGCACTGGGAAATGTAACCTGAAAGCACTGGGTGCGGGCTAACTTCTATGAAGATTGTTTGACCTGCGTTTACCACTTCCTCAATTGCTGCTGCAAAGCGGACGGGTTGTTTTAGGTTTCGTCCCCAGTAAGCAGCATCTAAATTTGCACCGTTACTGACCTCACCCGTGACGGTAGAGAAGAGAGGAATCGTTCCTGGCTGAGGCTGGAGTTGGTGCAGTGCTTGTACCAGTTCCTCAGCAATAGGTGCCATTTGCGGGCTGTGAAACGCATAATTTACGGGTAACAGCTTGGAGAAAATATCCGGTTGCTCCTGCTGGAGTAACTGTAGGACTGATTCTAGGGCAGCAGGTTCTCCCGACAGAACTGTTGAAGTGGGACTGTTAATGGCTGCGATGCCTACGGCGGGCTTTGCCAACGCTATTCGGTCTTCATATCCTGACAACAAGCGCTCTGTGTCCTTTGCCGACAGTTCCACCGCTGCCATTTTACCATTACCAGTAGCTCGTTGCATCAAGCGCCCCCGATTGCAGATCAAGTACACGGCATCTGCTAAAGTAAGAGCGCCAGCGATGTGTGCCGCTGCCACTTCGCCTAAACTGTGACCCACAACCGCATCTGGGTCAATACCCCAAGAACGCCACAACTGAGTAAGGGCAACTTGCAGCGCAAAAATGGCAGGTTGGGCAAATTCTGTCTCTTGCAGGCGTGAGCCAGGTGCTACAACGGGGGGAAAATAAGCAACGCACTGGCTCGATTTGGACGCATCTTTTGTCAGTTCTTCTAAAACAGACCAACCGGTATGGGATTTTATCAGCGCGTCGCACTCCTCTATGGCAGAGCGAAACACTGGTTCCTGTTCTAGTAGTTCCCGTCCCATACCCCACCATTGGGGACCTTGACCGGAGAAAACGAAAGCTAGCTTCGGACGGCGATGGCGATGCTTGCGACCAAAAGATAAGTTCGCATCTGCTCCTTGTATAAACTTTTGTAAAGTTTCCTTGACTTCTGCTGGGGAACTACACGCAATTGCCAAGCGGTGTTCGTGGTGAGTGCGCCGAACACTTGCTGTATAGCAAATATTTTGCAATGTGGCAGCATCAAGTTCTTGATTTGCCAAAAAGTCGTGATAAGCTTGCGCTACGGATTTGACAGCTTCCGGGTTAGGGGCGGACAGGGGTAATAGGAGGGGG
>CAXTCQ010000057.1:0-34431 GCA_964242965.1 uncultured Calothrix sp.
TCCTAACTCCTAACTCCTAACTCCTAACTCCTAACTCCCTACTCCCTACTCCCTACTCCCTACTTTCTAATCATCAGAGCCATAGCTCCTAATCATCAGTTGAATTTGAGCGGGCGTATCCCCATCTTCAATTGCAAAAGCAACATCGGCGTATTTTCTCTTTGCTCTAGCGCTGCCAACCGCGCCGATATAGCAGCGTTTAATCTTTCTCCCCTCCATCCAGCAGTAGCGCCAATAATAATATTTCTTGTTGTGACGCTCAACCCAATACTTTTCCAACCAGTGACACTGTTGGGGGGCAATTTTTTGAGTATTATTTTGTACTTGCCCCCCAACAGTATTTGTATCTTGAAGTTGCTCCCCAACAGTTTTATCTACTTCCTTTGTAATTTCATCCCAGTAGTGGTCGTGTTTAATAGCAGGGAGGGAGTAGGGAGTGGGGAGTAAGGGGAACAGGGATAATTGTTGATGCATTTGTACTACCCCTTCTGTGCTGCACGATGCAAGTAGGGGAGCCAGATGGAAAACTGTAAAATCTCCCCTGGAATTGGGTATTCAAAAAATGTATTGTTCATAGGAAATACTAATTTGATTGAGCCACCTTGCCGGGTGGTTTTTTATTGGCTAATGTGATGTTGCATACGCACGCTCACGAAGTAAAGAACGTAGTCAATCCTTTGTCCTAGCAGCAAAGGATTTTTTTATTGGGATGTTGGATTGACTTGAAATAAGTCTTTTAAGTCAATCATTGGTATAGATTCGTGTTTGTCTATACCAAGCACAAATCGAATAATTGCTACATAGTTCCTTGTCGTTTTCCAAAATTCTCTTCTTAAGCACGCACGTATAAATCCTTCCGGATTATCTATTTTTTCAAAACCTCCCCTCATATGAAACATTGCTAATGCTGCTTTAACTTCGTATTGCGGACGGTTAAAAATTTCTGCCTCAGATTCGTTATATTCGATACCAGCGCTTAATAGAACCTCTTTATTGACCTCATAATCAGAAGGCTGCTGCTGAGAAGTACTCGCGTCGGAGTCATCAGCATTTGTAGGCTGCGTTTTTGAACTTATTTCCGAATACTCGAATTTTTTTTCTGGCTGCTTTCTAAGTGGCTTGAGCCATTCTAATGGTCGCAATACTAATCGGTGTATTTTCCAACTAAAAGTTTTTACCAGTTGAACAACACGACACTCAACTAACAGGTTGAGCATCTTTTTTAAGTAAGTATTGTCGTATTTTTGACCCCTTGACTTTTCTGCCCAATTGTTGAACTCACTGATGTCTGGCTCTATTTCATGTGTTTCTTCCCCTTGCCAAAGTAGCCATTTCCACAATCTTTGAGCAGCTGGAGGAATTTTATGTTTGAGACAGAATCTTTCGTGTTGTTCTGTCCACAGGTTGGTTGATTTTTCGGTTTTTTCGTGCATAATTAGGGTAATGATATTCAATAAACAAAAGCACCCACTCAGCAAAAGTAAGGGTGTTTTTTTATGTTTGTGTCCGAGTTGCTAGCATGTTACTAACTGCTTTATCAAGCTCGGCTTTTTGAGTAGGATTGCGTTGGAGCGTTGTAGTTGACAAACGAATTAAACATGCTGCTATTGTTAATGTTTCCTCTGTCGTAAGTGCTGGGTATTCGGTTTTGACGTATTCACATAAGTACAGTGATGCTCTTGGCATAGCACCATAGGCATCAAAGCATACTGTTAGATAATCTTTAACGGAAAGTATCAGTTTGAACATCTTGTTAATGCCTGTCGCGTTCTAAGTCCCAAACAACTTTTTTTAAACACCAAGTGTCTGTTTTATTTGGGTAACGTTGCCGTGTTTGACTAAGTAAACGTTGAGCTACTGTAGTATCACCCTGGACTAGGGCTAATAGTTGATTGAGTAGCTTGTGTTGAAATTCGCCAGTATTTGGAGCGTTCCGGTATTTTGTACGCGGGGTTAATAAGCGCTTAATGCTGATACTGGGCATTTGAAAGTGAGAGCCATGTCGATATGCTTTGTATACTTGGAACAACATAAAGAAGAGTAAACTCCATCCGAAAATTAAAACAATTGCTGGTAACAACATGTTTAGAATTATGTAAATTAATTCCAACTTGCAACTTTTCCGGTACTTTAGCATCCGAGAATGTCCGGCTTTTAAGGGTTCGGGGTTTTCTGGGAGAGCGCGATCGCACTCCTTCACCTCCTCTTCAAAAACGCGACCGCATACGCAAAAAACCGCCACACCATAATAGGCATGACGGTTTATTCGATATTTTCTTCTATAGGTAACTGGCTAGAAAGACCTTCGAGTGTGTTTAATCGCTCACGCAGCTTATTGGCATGAAGTTCTGTAACTTCAAGTTCTTTTCGAGTTTCATCAATAAGCTGCTCAACTATTTCCCCAGGACTTGAGCTAGTTGACCTGCAAGCGAAACTTGACCCCTTCCAATCATTTCTACCAGGTGCGAACGACTCACCCCAAAACTCTCGGCTATTTTGTCCAGTCCTTCCAGGCTGTCCTGGGTAACTACTACACTCACGTGTTTCTTGATTTGTCCATGTTCCCGATGCTTGGCTTTCGGCACTTTCGACATTTTGAGAGACCATTTTCACTTCCTATATAGGATAGCAAGAAACTATTTACAAAATACTATACAGGATGATACTGTAAATTGCATATCCTGTATAGGATATTCCTAGCTCCCTCCTTTTTTATGCGATCGCGTTTTAACGCTTGGTTACGACCAGCCTGCGGGTAATGCTGTAACGCGATCGCACTCTAAGGACACCTATATAAGCCGGAGCCATCACCTTCACACTTGCCACAGTGCCCGTGAGGAAACACCCTAGAATCCTTAAACGCAAAAATTCCCGGTGCATTTCATGCACCCGGTTCAACTATGCCCTTCTGTAATTGGAGACTATGCCGTGATTTAAAAAAACTCAGTTCCACCGAAACCCCGCAAGGAGATATCTGTTGGCGATTTCAACCCATCCAAAAAGTAATGGAGTTATGCCTATTTTCAACCATTGAGTACAAACGTTCTTCTAGTCACAAATATCACTCCCATAAACACCAGCCCTTCCATTGCTGGCTGGTGCTTCTTTGTTTTGACCATTTATGTCGAAAATTTTACCCATGAAATCAAACATTAACCAGGAAGTCATCAAGCCTTGGGCAGTTTTTTGCTTAACCAACAGTGCCGGCACCCGTCGCTGTATTGCACGGTTTTCAACTCGCGGTGACGGTGAGCATTATCTATTTCGCATCCGTCGCCAACTCCCTCAAGACCTAAAGCCTGAACTGGTATTTGACCTATAAAAATCGCGTTCATGGTAGGAACGCGATGTTTATAGTGCAATTGCGGTGCATCTACTACTTTGAAAATACAGTTATAACTTCTTTCTGTAACTATGAAATACAACACAATCAGCTACGAACGCACTAGAAAACGTAACGACGACGTTACAACTGCAAAAGTTGAGTTAACTATAGAGGAAGGGGATGACCCACACAATGTTATGGAGTTAGCACAATCCTTTATTGATTCTCAGCTAGGTTTTAAAGCTGATGCAGTAGAGGAAAGGTTGCAAACTTTAAAGCGTCAATGCCGAGATATTGAAGCTGAAAAAAGAAATTTAGAGAGCAGTTTGGATTATGCAAAAGCACGATGGGAAAAAGTTAAAGAGTTTTTAACTAAACACAGTGTGCCTCTTGATGACGATGTGCCGTTTTAACTTCAAAAAATTGAATTATGACAAAAATACCAATTAGTAACGCTGCTACCGTTATTGAAGTGCATAATGCCTACACAATTCAAGAGGTTGAAGAGGTACGAACGGGAGCAAAAGAGCAATTTTTACAATTTTCTCGACCGCAAGATTGGGGGAACCCACGATGGCACTACGAACAATTCAAATTTGAGTGGATACGCTCCGACAAGCATTACATCAACCATGCTTATTGCTGGACAGATTTACCTGAACCCGAACAGGGATATCCTAGCTTGTTTGGGGAAATAATCGCTGTGTATATTATGATGCCCGGTAGCCGTGCAGAGGAGTGCGGGCGATCGCATCTCAAGGAAGATGATTTTTGGGATGAAGAATGGGGGGAAATGCCTCCTTATTTTGACCCCGACTGGGATGATGATGAGGAACGCGCAGAGTTTGAGGCTGAATACGTAAATGAGGATGACGAAGATGAATAACTGCCTTTTGGAGCTAGTTTGACCAGCTAGGGAACAGGAATGATAAGTAATTGGAAAAGATGGAAAATAACGGACAGCGCCAAAACATTAGAAGAGGCAGGACTTGCTCTTGATAAAACTGGGGAAATTGTTGCTGGGCACGGTTGGGAGGATACAAAAGAAGATGCTGTTGTTTTTCAAGAACTTTGGTTATTAGAAACGGAGAAAAATCAAAAAAATGAAAATCAAACGTTTACACGCTCATTTTTTAATAACAACTGATAATTACCAAAATGAGCGAGTTGGGTTTAGCGTTGAGCTATCCGAGGGGGAAAATGTTGAAGAAGTCGTCAGTCTTCTAAGAACAAAAGCCGCAGAAGCGATAGGGGAGAGCGCGGATAAACTCATCAAAAAAAGAAGAGATTTAAGTTGGGATTGCAAAGAACTGGAAACTAAGTTAAGTAAGTTACGCGAAGAATGGGATGCCACCGCTCAATTTTTAAAAGCTCAAGGTTTGAACCCAGATGCGCCATCCATGCCTCAATTTAGCAAACTACTCAATGCGGTAAAAGTCGATGCCGAGACGGTTATTACCGAGATAGTTGACGAAGAAAAGTATGAGGATGAAGACGAGTTTGAAGATGATGAGGATGAGTAAACGCCTGATGAGCTAATTTGACCAATTAGCGAAACGTGGGGGTTTACCCCTCACGTCGCGGCTTGGGTCCAAACCGAGTTGTATAGCACGAACAGAGCGGTTTAGGGCTTTGAGTTAGAATTAAGCTTTTTGCTTTTCCAATTTCGCAAGCTCGGCCGCTTAACGTGTTGTTTTTACCCTGTACGCCTTGAGAGTGAATTAAGCTCGCTCGCGGGCTTTTGGGTGATTCGTAGGCACTCTCGCAGGGATATTTACCCAGCACCCCATGACAAACCAAACACCTAAAATACTAGGACTTGATGTTAGCAAGTCCTCAGTTTCTGCATGTTTACTTTTAGAGAAACCTACCGAACCAAGACAATTTTATTACGATTGTTGCTTTTTTGATTTTCAAGCCAACCGTGTCGGCGTAGATGCAATGTTAAATTTAAAACCTGATATTGCCATAATGGAGCCAACCGGAACCAACTACAGCCGAATTTGGCGCGAACATTTAGTTCGTGCTGGTGTAAAAGTTTTGCTTGTTGACCATAAAAAACTTCGTAATTACCGGGCTAACCACCTGGACTTACCAGACAAAGATGACAATGCTGATTGTCTTGCTTTGGCTTGTTATTGGTTTGATTACTACCTAAATGAAAAGCGGTTTGTTTCGATTCAAGATGCAACAATTAGTCGGATTCGAGAATTGGTATTGAAACTTGAACATTTAAACCGCTTGCAATCGCCAATAATAAACCGACTTCGACAGGATTTAGCGTGGCAGTTTCCAGAAGTTGCACTAGTTCAATCCAAACGCGGGCTATCTGGACTAGTTCCACTTTTATGGGGATGGATAGCCGATGAGCGTAAGTCAAAGAAGTACGACGCTATCTACTCTCAAAGTATTGGCTTGGGATTGGAAGAATCAACTAAAGAGCGTTCCCGCATGATTTGTAGTTTGCAACGTCAGGAATTTAAAGTAGAGACAGAATTACAAATGTTATTAACACGGGCAGAATTTGAACCCTACCGTCAAGTGTTTAACCAGTTTGGGTTTGGTTTTAGGTTGAGTGCAATTCTTCTTGCCTACATTTACCCGCTGGAAAATTACCTCATCGATGGTAAACCAGAAGTAAAAATTTGTCGCGGTAGAAAATCGGGTAAGCCAACAAAGCGGTATTTGTCGCTACGTAGATTTCAAAAAGTACTTGGTTTAGCTCCCTCGATGGAAGCATCTGGTGATAAAAAAGGGGTCAAAGTTAAAGATGGATCGAGACTTTGCCGCAAAGCTATGTGGCAATGGGTCTTTAGCTGTTTAGAGCCAAAACACCGACGTTTACAAAACGAGGTCGGACAAACACTTTGCACTTACCTCGACGCTGAAAAAGCTTCCGGAAAGCCAATAAGACTTGTGCGATCGCGTACTGCGGTCAAAGCGGTTAAATTACTTTTTCGGGAATTAGTAAAAGCAATTGGTTCTCCTGATAACGCAGTTAATTCTCCAGATAATGAACTAGAGTGAAATTGGCTGAGGTTATATAGTGACAAGTCACTTTTAGAGGAATATTTTATGCTCGTCGTCCATCATCTTAACAACTCGCGATCGCAGCGCGTGTTATGGCTGCTTGAAGAATTAGGGATTGAATACGATATTAAATACTACGAACGCGATGCAGAGACGATGCTAGCACCAAAATCACTGCGTCAAATCCATCCGCTTGGCAAGTCACCAGTTATTACAGATGCAGACCTCACAATCGCCGAGTCGGGTGCTTTAATCGAGTATATAGTAAATCGCTACGGCAACGGTCGGCTAATCCCCGCACCCGATACTAAGGAGCGTCTGCGCTACACGTATTGGCTGCATTACGCTGAAGGTTCTGCAATGCCACCGCTACTACTTCAGCTCATTTTGGAACGTTTTGGGTTGGGAGACAGCAAGCCAATGGACGCATTTATCGTGCCCCAAATCGAGCTTCACTTTGACTACGTTGAAAGCGAGTTACGTAAAAGTACGTGGTTTGCGGGTGAAGAATTCACTGCTGCCGATATTCAAATGAGCTTTCCCCTTGAACTACTAGCTATGCATAAGGAGCAAGTCGAGAACCGACCAAAGCTTAAGGAATTTCTTGACCGCATCCATGCGCGACCTGCTTACAAACGTGCTATTGAGCGTGGAGGAAAATACGACTTTGCGAAGAGTATTTAAATAAAAGACTGATTTTGTTTAAACATTCAACTCTACCTGCGTTACACCAACGCGCATATCGTGCTGACGCTTAATCCAAGAGTGGCGGATTTTGCTGCGGAATAAGCGTGCAACTTGAAACATTAATGGACGTATAAATACGTACTTTCGTAGTATTTCTGCTTGGGCAGCTTCTTCGGCTTGAAGGTGCTGGGCACGAATAATTTCTGGTTCGCGTTCAGCTTGAATGCGTACCAGTGCTTCGTCAATTACTGTACTTGGGGCATGGTCGCGTAAAATTGGTACAAGATGATTTGCCGCAACAATTACGTCGCGCAGTGCCACATTAATTCCTTGGGCGCGAATCGGAGACATTGGGTGTGCCGCATCCCCCAAAAGTATTAACCCTGGTGCATACCACTTTTGACAGCGACCGACTACAACCGATAGCTTAATCGGTCGTTCGATGGTATCTGCACTTTTGAGAAAATGCTCTGCCATCCAAGATGGAGCAATCGAGGCAAAAATAGATGCCCATTGCGCGGGTTTGCGATCGCTTTCCTCGTTTGTAAATAATATCCATGAAAGATGAAGTTTACCTTCTTCTGCTCCATGAAAAACACCAAAGCTTTTGTCCCCATTGGAAATTGCATAAAATACATTCTCTGCCTCAAATTGGGGACTGGTTGCAAGTTTGAACCAAAGAATATCTATGTCATTCGGTTCTCGGTCAAGATGTAATCCCGCACGTTGACGGATAATCGAATTGCGACCGTCTGCCCCAACTACAATCTGTGCCTTAATTTCTCGCCCATCGCTTAGTTTTACACCGACAATACGATTATCATTCCACAGTAAATCTTTGACAGGAACCCCTTTAATAAACTCGAATTGTGCGTAAGTTTGCGCTTCTGCAATCAGCGCTTCGAGTAAAGGTGGTTGGGAAACTAGCGTACAAGGCTGTCCGTTAGTTTCCATTGGTTCTTCAACCCGGAAAAGAGGTTTTTTACCGAGAATTACTTCCCAAGCGTCGAACGAACGATGCGGAACTTGCTCTAATACTGCTGATAAACCCATTTGAGCAAGAGCATCTAACCCGCTAGGCATCAAACCTTCACCGCGAAAGACTCGATGGAAATCTGCTGCTGCTTCAACTAATGTGACTGTAATACCGCGTTTTACTAGAAGTAAGGCGAGTGTGATGCCAGTTGGACCTGCCCCTACAATTACAACTTGCGCCATTAACACCCCCTTATCTATAGCAGCTTCCTTTAGCTTACATGTATTCTACCAATAACACTGATACCAATATTAAAACCCACCCCGGTCGCGTACTAAGTCGTAAATAACCTTCTCGGCGTACCAATCGGTTGTTTTATTTGGATATTTCAACTTTGCTTGAGTTAAAAGCCTATTGGCAGCACTTCTATCTTCATGTAACAAATTTATCAGCTTTGCACGATGTTTGCGGCTAAGTCGGTCAATAGTGATATCTGCACGGTCTGGTGCGTGAAAATTGCGATACAGAAGGTGACGCTGAAGCGTATCGCGTAGCGTCTTTGTTGGCGTAGCCGCCCCGAAGGGGCTAGGAGAATCGCCAGCAATAATATTCTTATCTTTTACAGCCAGTTGGAAAGCACTAACAGCAACTCCACCCACAGCTGCGGCCGCGAGTATAAGCGTTCCGGTGTTAGTTTGTTCCGATGGAGTTACAGAATTAGAATCTGCAAGTACAGTTGGCGATGGCGGAGCCACTCCTGCGGAGTATCGCTCGATTGTAAGTGCGCCCCGAAACGGAACTTGAGCGGCTAAAATACAGGAGAAAGCTGTAGCAACTAAAGCAAAAGCAGTTGCGGGCTTGTAAATAGAAAAAGTGTGAGACATTGCTTTAAATAGTGACTAAAATATTTTTTCAACCTATTTATAGTTTTATTCATAATAATGACAGCAATATGTCAACTCACAAGCACGTAAATAGGTGGGTGGGTAGCACAATCATCGCTTTTGAGTAGATTAACATGTACAATCCCTAACTTGACTGTGGGGGCTGTTAAAGAACGATTTAGTCGCATTACCACACCTAAATAGACGGACACCACTACAATCGCCAAGATTAAAGTTCCTTAACATTTCGTTACGATAAAGACATTGAGAGGGATAAAACTAAATCTCTCGAAGTTAAAATTAAAGGTGAATGCCATGAATGGCACTATTCGCATAGGTAATCTATTCGGGATTCCTTTTTACATCCATCCATCCTGGTTTTTAGTTCTAGGTTTGGTAACTTGGAGCTACGGTAGTGGACTAGCGGCGCAGTTTCCCTACTTAGGTGGAGGGTTAGCGTTGCTACTAGGGTTGATGACAGCACTGTTACTGTTTAGCTCTGTTGTTGCCCATGAGTTAGGGCATAGCTTCGTTGCCATTCGGCAAGGAATAGATGTTAAATCGATTACACTATTTATATTTGGTGGGTTGGCAAGCTTAGAAAAAGAATCGAAAACGCCGGCAGAAGCTTTTTGGGTTGCGATCGCTGGTCCTGTAGTTAGCCTATTGCTATTCGGTATATTTACAGCTATTGGTTTTAGTACCACTCCTAGTGGTTCATTTGCAGCGATTCTTGCGGTACTAGCTTCTGTAAACTTGTCATTAGCGTTATTTAATCTTATTCCCGGTTTGCCGTTAGATGGCGGAAATATATTAAAAGCCATCGTCTGGAAAATTACAGGTAATCCTTATAAAGGTGTAGTTTTTGCAAGTCGAGTTGGACAAATTTTTGGTTGGGTTGCAGTTGCCTCTGGTTTACTTCCCTTACTCTTATTTGGCAGCTTTGCAAATTTCTGGAACTTATTGATTGGTTTCTTTTTGCTCCAAAATGCAGGTAATGCTTCCAGAAGTGCAACTTTACAGGAACAATTAACAGGATTGACAGCAGCAGACGCAATAACTCCAGATAGCCCAATTGTTAAAGCGAATCTTAGTTTGAGAGAGTTTGCCGACGAGCAGATTTTCAGTGGACAGAATTATCGTCGATTCTTAGTTACTGATGATAATGGGCAATTGGTAGGAGCAGTATCAGTTGACAACATACGCTCAATTCCTACCGTGTTATGGTCAGAAACTCTAATTAGAGAAGTGATGCGACCAATAGAGGTATCTAATACTGTAGAATCCGATCGACCATTGTTGGATGTAGTACAACTACTCGAACAACAAAAGTTATCTGCACTTGCTGTAATTCGTGATAATGGCGTGCTAGTCGGAATCTTAGAAAAAACCTCAATTATCAACTTACTTCGCCAAAAAATGCAAACAAACCCTGTGTAATTTCTTCAAATAAAAATACATCTCTATTTACCCGTTTTAACTTTAAAAACGGGTTTTTTGTACTTATATCAAGTTCGCTTAAACATTTATAACTAAAAGTAGGTTGGGTGGAACGAAGTGGAACCCAACATATCAATGATGTTGGGTTTCGCTATCGCTACACCCAACCTACAAAAATAAACTTTAATTATAAGTAATCATCCGAACTTGATATTATTGTATTCGTAAAATGTTAGTTGTTATTAATAAAATGGTCAGGGAAGCCTATCCTTTATTGGGATAGGCGGGTATAAATTTCTTACATTTCTTCTAATTCCTTACCTTTAGTTTCCTTAATCAGCAGAATCACAAAGAAGATAGAAATTGCCGAAGCAATGCTATACAGACCGTAAGCGGAACCCAAACCAAAGTTTTTCAGCAGGGGGGGAAATGTGGTCGATATGAGAAAGTTGGCAAGCCACTGTACCGCAGCAGCTAAAGATAGTGCAGCTGCACGAATCCTGTTGTTAAACATTTCTCCTAACATGACCCAAACAATTGGCCCCCAGGAGAAACCAAAGAAGACAACATATAGATTTGCTGCTAGTAAAGCGATTATTCCCGCTGTACCAGAAAGACTGGGATTACCTGTAACTGAATCTACAGTCGCACTACCAAAAATAATTGTCAAAGTAGCCAAAGTCGCTGTCATCCCGATTGAACCAAGCACAAGTAACGGTTTGCGACCAAATTTGTCTACATATGCGATCGCAATCAAGGTAGTCAAGATATTCACAACACCAGTGATAACGGTAATCAGCAAAGAATCCTTTTCCGAGAATCCCACTGCCTGCCAAAGTACGCTGCTGTAGTAAAAAATTACATTAATACCGACAAATTGTTGTAGAATCGATAATCCTATACCAATCCAAACAATCGGCAGTAATCCACCACTGCGACTGAACAAGTCAGAAAACTTAGCTTTGCGTTCGCACGTCACAGTCTGGCGGATTTCATCTATCTTGGCTTCAACATCACCACCAAGCACTTTTTTGAGAACTACTCCTGCTTCTTGGTAGCGTTGTTGGGCAATTAAATATCTTGGTGACTCTGGAATCTTCAACGCAGCTACTCCATACAATATCGCTGGAGGAACTTCTGCCCAAAACATCCATCGCCATGCTGTCACCCCAAACCAAAATGGTGCTTCCGCCGAACCTGCCCCGGATGCAATAAAGTAATTACATAGCAGTGCTATAAATATGCCTACAACTATGGCTAACTGTTGCAGCGAACCTAATCTTCCCCGCAAGTGAGCTGGTGCAACTTCAGCAATATATGCTGGAGCAATCACACTTGCCATCCCAACAGCAACTCCACCCAAAGAACGCCAAAAAATAAAATCCCAAATTCCAAAGGGAACTCCCGAACCAATTGCACTTAATGTAAATAAAATTGAAGCAGCCACCATTGTTTTGATTCGACCTTGCCTGTCAGCAATTGGTCCAGCAATCCAAGCACCAGCAGCTGAAGCTAACAACGCCGAGGATACTGCAAAACCAGTCATGAAGCTATCAATATTGAATGTTTTGCTCAAAGCTCCTACAGCACCATTAATTACAGCAGTATCAAAACCGAATAAAAAACCACCTAGTGCTGCGGCGACTGCAATTAAAATTACATAACTCGTATTTTCTTGTTTTGTCAAGACCTGACTGTTAGATGCCATTTCCTATTCCCTAATTTCCTTAATTATCTGATGAGTGAATTTTTGTAGGGGCAGATTTACAAATATCCTAATGACGGATTAAAAATATTTATAAACCGCCCTTACCAGATTGATTCCACGGATAAACTTGCTCGCTTCAAAAGTAGCGAGTAAACGAAGGTTACGTTAATTTAATTTCCTCCCTATAAATTAAATTTTTAGACTTAATGCGTAATCAAGTTTTCTATTAATAGGCAGATAAATTTATAAATGTCAACTGAGCCTTACCCCTTAATTCAATATGAGAATTGCTATCAATGTTAATTTGTGTAATTTTCATATTGTAATTATTAAGAAAATCTTAAGTATGCTCGGCTATGTTTAAAAAACAATGTAATATCCCAAATCACATCGTATTAAATTTGATTGGTGCATCAAAAGAGTTGCTATTTCTACTAGACGTACTGATTTGAGCCGAATAAACTAATACAGTGTTATCTATTACTAGAATCTCACCAACCCCTCGAAAATCGGGGGCAAACGAAGGTATTTATAAAAGTTTTTATGAAAAGCATCTCCATTCTTATTTTCTCTTTCTTACTATCTATTTTGAGTAGTCCAGTATTTGCAGAAGTCAAGCGAGTCAAATTTAGTAATAATAGTCAATATTTAATTGTTGAAACATTGGATGATGACTTAATTCACTTTGAATTTTCGGCTCAGAATAGCGATAAGACTTCTAATATTAATACTCCCTTGTCTACCTCACCGATGATTTATCGGAAAAATTATCCAGGTTCATCGGTGTATTCCCAGAATCGAAACGTCATTGAAACGGGTGATATCCAGGTTAATGTGAATCAGAGCAGTTTATGTATTTCTCTCTTTGATAAAGTCAAAAAAGCCCTATTAACTACAATTTGCCCGCTTTCTTTACAGCAAGATTGGAAAGGTTTGACACTGACACCAGAAAAAATTGAGAACGTTTATGGTTTAGGACAGCAGTTTAAAAAATTGGGTTCTGCTGATGGTGACTGGTTGAGTCATGGGGTACGGGAAGAACAACCCCAAGGACAAGAACAAGCACATGGAAATGGTTTTATGCCGTTTGGCTCTGCGGGGATGGTGGGGAATGTCCAGTTTCCGATTATGTATGGTTTGGGAAAGAATAATCTCAACTACGCTCTGTTTCTCGATAACCCTTACAAGCAACGCTGGGATTTTACAAGCACACCTTGGAGAGTACAAATGTGGGGCGAGCAAATTCGTTTCTATGTAATGACAGGTAAAGATTTACCCGACTTGCGTCGAGATTATCTGGAGTTAGTTGGGAAACCCCTCGTTCCACCAAAAAAAGCCTTTGGTATGTGGGTTTCAGAATTTGGATACAAAAACTGGAATCAAGTCAAAACCCTTCAAGATGGTTTACGTGCGGATAAATTTCCTGTTGATGGATTCGTTTTAGACTTGCAGTGGTTTGGAGGAATCATTAAAGACAATCCCAATAGTCGCATGGGAGCATTAGATTGGGACGAAACTAGTAACGATGGTAATGACTTTGAGTTTCCCAATCCCGCAAAAGTAATTGCTGAGTTTTTAGAGGATGGTATAGGTTTAGTTGCAATTGAAGAATCTTACATCAGCAAAAACACTCGGACATATGCACCAATGCAAGCAGCGAATCTGTTTGCTTATAACAAAACTAATAATCAATGCGATGCCAGCAACCAATCTGCAACCGTGATTCTCAAAAACTGGTTTGGTGAAGCTGGGATGGTAGATTGGTCGGATAAAGCTGCTGGTGAATGGGTACATGAAAATCGACGATTTCCAAATCTAGTGCAAAAAGGAATTCTCGGTCATTGGACAGATTTAGGAGAACCGGAAAAGTACGACGGTAATGCTTGTTATGAGGGAGTGGAAGTTGCAGATAAACGCAATCAGCATAAAGATATCCATAACCTTTACAACTTGTTTTGGAACCAATCTATATATGATGGTTATTTCCGCCATCGCAACGAAATTAACCGTAGACCTTTTATTGTCACACGTTCGGGTGCCCCTGGTACTCAAAGGTATGGTGCTGCGATGTGGTCAGGGGATATTGGTTCCAGCTTAGAATTACTTGCGACTCATTTAAATTCGCAAATGCACATGTCTTTCTCTGGTATTGATTACTACGGGACAGACACTGGTGGTTTCAGACGTGAGGGTGTTCCTTATAACGGAAATCATTCAGGTAATTTACAGTATCAAGCTGAAATGTATACACAATGGTTTGCGAATGCTGCCTGGTTTGATGTACCTATCCGTCCCCACACAGATAATAGTTTTCAAACGGCGAAGCGTTACGAAACATCACCAAATTTAGTTGGTTACAAACAAATAAATTTAGCAAATCTCCGCCAGCGTTATGAGCTAACCCCCTACTATTACTCTCTCGCTTACCGGGCACATAACTCGGCTGAACCTTTAATTGCTCCTCTTGTCTTCTATTTCCAGAATGACCCAGCAGTCAGAAACATGGGAAACCAAAAATTAATTGGTAAAGATATTATGGTAGCCACCGTTGCCAAACATGGGGAATATGAACGCAATATTTATTTACCTCAAGGCAAATGGATAAATTACCATACGCATCAATGGTTGAGTAGTTCTGGTGATTGGATAAATTTCCCTACTTATATAGATGGAATTCTCCGCTTACCTACTTTTGTCCGCGCCGGTGCCATTATTCCGTTAATGCATGTCGATGCTGAAACCAAAAATGTTTTTGGAGAAACTTCGAGAAATGAACTAATTCTCAAAGTTTACCCAGACGAAAACAAAAGCGTATTCACACTGTATGAAGATGACGGTTCGACCATCAGCTATACTGAAAACAAAGAACCAATCTATCAAACTAGAACCACAGAAATTAAAGCGATAAAATCAGGAAACCTTACAACAGTCACGATTGAAAAAGCTAAAGGTGTCTACAAAGGAGCGATTCAACAGCGAAATAATGTAGTCCAGTTAATTGCTGAAAATGCCAAAGCTACTACTGTAACTGTAAACGGTACAAAATTACCTCAGTTCAATAACAAAACAGAATTTGAAAGTGCCCAAAATGGTTGGTACAATGCAGGAAAAAACCTAATTATTGCGAAATCAGGAATTCAAGACACCCAAGAAAATAAAAAATTTGAATTTAATCTAGCTAGCATTCCAAGTACAACATCCGTTAATTTTGTTTGCGATAACGCTTGGACAAATCCCGGAGAAAGTATATATGTAGTTGGAAATCAACCGCAGTTAGGAAATTGGGATATTAACAAAGGTAAAGCTTTATCTCCAAATGTTTACCACGAATATATTTACAATCCACCACCAAATCATAATGGACCTGGACCAAAAACACCAAAATGGACGGGTTTAGTTTCTGGGTTATCACCTAACTCATCAATTCAGTGGAAATGTGTGAAAAAACTCAGTAATGGTAAATGGCAATGGCAAGCAGGAGATAATAATCAAATTCAGAGTCAGAAAATTACTTATTCAGGTTCAACAAAAGGAAAACTTTAGCTCGACTTTATCTAAAATCATACGTTTCGCGCTATCTCATTCGTAACGTGCGATCGCTCAACGACGTAAGTCCTATTAATATTAAAAAAAGTTAAAATTTAGGCTTTCATGAACGGCAAACGTTTACTGGTGCTGGTTGCAACATTATTACTAATTGTTTTTTCCTGGTGGGGTGTAATGACAGCGCGGGCAAATCTAACTGTGCGTCAGATGGAACGTGAAGGAGTACCGTTATTATACGTAGCGCCAATTGCCAAAAAAGTGCCCGGTGTTCTCATCGCACACGGTTACGCAGGCTCCAAACAATTGATGCTTGGTTACGCTTATACGTTGGCACACGCAGGTTACGCAGCAATGTTATGGGATTTTGATAGCCATGCTGCCAATAGTAAATTATTAGAGAAAAATTCGCTGGACTCGAATTTAGAGGTTGCTTATGCAGCACTTGTAGAGCAATCGGAGGTCGATACATCGCGCTTGGCTGTTTTAGGTCATTCAATGGGTAGCGGTGCGGTGATGTCTGCTGCTATTAATAATGTTAATCGCTATGCTGCGACTGTAGCAGTTTCGCCCACTGGAGCGCTAGTTACACCAAATGCACCTCGCAACCTTCAACTACAAGCAGGTAGTTGGGAAGGTAGATTTGTGGCAAACGCAGAGCGGTTACTGCAAGCAGCAGGAGGGGAGAATAAAAATTTGGCTGATGGTAGAGGAAGAAAGTTAGTAATTATTCCCAACGCCGAACATATTACAATTTTATTTCGCCCCCATAGTCACCAAGCCGCTAAAAACTGGCTTGATGCTACCTTTGGAGTGCAACGTCAGAGCAATTATGTCGATAGTCGAATGATTTGGTACTTTCTACATTTATTGGCATGGCTTGTTGTACTTGGTACAATTGCCCCGCTCTTGGCTGTTTCTGCTCCCGTTCGCAAGACAGAACAATTAAAAAGCTGGTTTGGTTTGTTGGTAGCGCCATTTGTAGCCAGCGGCGGACTTATGTTGTTAAATCGCATTATAGATATTGATAGCTTGGGTGGAGTGTTGGTAGGTGGTGCGGTAAGTATTTGGTTTGGTATTGCGGGTTTAACTTGGCTGATTACCATGTTAGAAATGCCGCGTCCGACAATACGAGCAGCAGCGCAAGGTATAGCTTTATTTGCACTATTGTGGATTGGCTTTGGAACGATGGCGCAGGTAGTGTGGTTGCAGTGGTTTCTGATTCCGGCACGGTTACAACTATTTCCAATACTTGCACTTACCTGTTTTCCTTGGTTTTTAGCATCGGGTGTAGCACAACAAAATCTTACAGTCGGAAAACGAGCTTTGTGGTGGTTGGGACAAAGCGGCGTATTAATCGGAGGTTTTATTTTGGTGCTTTACCTGTTACCGAAACTTGGTTTTCTGTTTCTTTTGCTGCCAGTTTTCCCAGTGTTAATGGCTGTTTTCTCATTTGCTGCGAGCAAATTAGAACCTTGGAGCTATGCAATTGGGAGTGCTTTGTTCTTTGGATGGGTGCTAGCTGCAACTTTTCCAACTTCAAGCTAGAAGCACTGCACCAAATGTTGTCGCAACGCAGATTTTAATGGAGTTTAACCTAAATCGTTCCCCTCACTCCAATAGTCTACGTGATTGGATGCAATATATTGTAGGGGCACAGCAGTGCTGTGCCCCTACGCATATAAATGCCTTCCGACCCGTCAGAAGTATGTAACGAAATGTAAAATTAGCTAAAACCCTATGAATCCACTCCCTACTCCCTAAAGGGGAGCGATGATTTTTCCCACCCACTTAACTTAAGCGATCGCATTTTACAAGTTAGCTGTTTTAATGGAAATTTAATTAGGCTTTTTTACCAAACCGTTTCCGCAATGTTGCACCACAGCTAACAGCTACTATGGAACTGATTACAGACATCGGTTCGGGAACTGCTTGGAGGTTGCCATTACTTACTGTCAATGGCGATGCTTCAGTATAATCGCTTACATCAAGCGCTCCGATGCTAACATCATATGCACCTGCTGTAGGAAAGGTGTAACTGAAAGAAGTTGCAGCAGGAGTGAAAATTTGGGGTGCGGAATTAGCTGTGTTTCTAATCGCTACAAAAGTGCGATCGCGGCTGTCCCCTGAAAAGTTTGAGGTAAAGCTAAAAATATCACCAGCATTTATACTGCTAAAGGAACTACTATTTCTAATTGCAGAACCTTGGGTCGGGCTATTAGCTAAATCGGTGTTATCAGTAACCAAGCTATTATCAAGTATACTCAAGGCTTCTTCTAAGCTACTTGTACCACCTCCAGTAACTAATGCACCATTCCCGGCTGTGGTTATTGTTGCCTGACCTGGTGTAGAGGTAACATCACCAAATTTAGCCCAGGTATTAAAATCAATACTAACAGCGTAGGTAGGCGCTTCAGATGCCAAGCAACCTAAACTTAATAAACTGAATGCACCTGCGGTCAAGGCTTTTTGTTTGATAAATGTAAACATTCGATTTAAATTCCCAGAAATTAGCTAGATGAACAAAAAAGAATTATTATGTCCCCAAGTGCGACTTAGGGACACCAAACTAAAACACGAAGTTATTGACGTTGTTCAGTGTTGTTGTAGTAATGTTATCGATCTGAATGAACGGTCTGAAAATTCCAGAACCTAGAGGACCATCGCGGTCAATTTGGAGAATGCTATTAGCACTATTAGAAGAACTTCCCTGAACTATTTGCACGTAACCATCTGCGATCGCATTACTGCCGTTATAACCACCAGTAACCAGGCTATCGAGCAACCCAGTTAAAACAATTTTGTCGCTACCGACTGTAAAATCAGTAATTGTATGACCTGCATCCTTAATACTGTTGTAAACAAATAGGTCATCACCACCACCACCAGTGAGGGTTTTTGCACCTGGATTGCCAGTAATTTGGTCATTGCCAGAACTGCCTGTCAGGGGTTGGCGACCGTTGCCAGTTAATTTCTTAGGCAAATTTAAACCGACTAACACTGGGTCGTGGTCGGAAGAACGAAAAGGATTTGCCTGATAGAGACTCGTATCGTTACGATCTTCAGCGGCACCTTCGCCGTTTGTGCCGGATGTGAGTACGTCGTCGTTATAGTCAAGTGTAATAGGTTCATCGGCGTTGATGTTCCACTTGGCAGCACCCGTAACCTGAGTCAGTAAGCTGGAAGTCACAAGTGCATGGTCGAGGGAACCTGTTTGACCATCGAAGACGTAGGAATCGGTTGAGGTGGCAAGTCTGGTCAGTCCACCAGCTCGCAGAATATCGATCGGGTCTTCTTCACTGTAGGCGTTGAGGTCACCGAGCACCATTACATCACTATCACCCGATGCAGTTTGAACCTGGGAGATAAAGTTGAGTAAAGCGGTTGACTGCGCCTTGCGAGTGGCGTTCGACAAGCCCTGACCATCGCCTTGATCTGTGTCACCCGGCAAGCCAGCACTGGAACCCTTCGATTTGAAGTGGTTGATGATGGGAGTGAAGGTTTCGCCCGTTGTATTGACGCTGAAGGTCTGAGCTAGTGGCGGACGGGCAGTATTGAAGGCGGAGTCGTTGAAGTAGGTAGCATTCCCTACGGGTGTAACTGCCCCTGGTTTGTAAATGAAGGCAACTTTAATTTCGTCAGTTCCTGGACTACCAGTCGTGTTTGCCAGGGGAATGAAGGCGTAAGTATCTGTCCCAGTTGCGGCATTCAATCCATTAACGAGATTGGCGATCGCCGAGTTTGCCCCGTCACCATCGTTTTCTATTTCGATTAAACCGACCACATCGGCGTTCAACTGCTGAATAGCAGCGATAATCTTCGCCCGTTGACGGTCAAACTCAACCGTCGTATCGGCACCGCGAGTGGTGGGGAAACCGCCACCTGCACCGTCGCCATTGAAGTAGTTGAGGACGTTGAAGCTACCTACCTTTACATTACCGCCCACATTAGGCAAAGTTGGACGGGCAGCATAATCGAAGGTGGGGGTTTGGGTAGGTTGAATGCGGTAATTGCTAAAACCAAAGCCCAAAACACCTGTCAAACCAGTGGTGGTACTACCAATACGTAGGGTATCGTTGACGAGATTGGCATCCGTGGTATCGATGTAGGGAACATCGCTGAGGTTGGAAGCGCTGCTGCCATCGTCTAAGATAATCCGACTGCGATTGTTGAGGTCTTGCTGCGCTGTTACTGCCGCAACATTGCTACTACCCGTAGAATTTGTACCAGAAGCAGGGTTGTCGTTTGGATCGACGAAGTTGGTGGGGTTGAACAACCGACCGTTGGCGGATAATGCGACTTCGCCAAACCGACCCAGGTTGAAGACTTCAGTTACCGTCAGCGTTTCTGGGAAGTTGACCAACATGCCTTCATAGCGTTCTAAGTCACCCAAAACTGTGGTGGGTAGGTCAACGGCAGTGGGAGTAACCAGGGCTTGCTGTCCAGTTGCTAAGACAGATACATCTGATACAGTACCGGGGGTAATAACTGCTTGATTAAAGGATGGTGTTGAGCTATTTTCAACAACAGTACCTGTAACTCTTACTTTGTCTCCAGCGTTGACAGCTACTAATGAATTAACAAAAATTCCTTCGGAAGTTAGTACATTACCATCAGCGTCTGCGGTTTCTTCCTGGAGATAAAAACCATCGAGTTGATTGGTTCCTTGGAAGTCACCAACGACAATACCCTCAATTGTAAAAGTACCTGAAGTTGCTGTTGTTCCAGTGCCTTGGATGGTGTTAATTTTGGTGATGGCAACACCAGTATCATTATCAGTAATTGTTGCAGTAACTGACGGAATACTAATACCGTTGTAGTTGGTATCGGTACTGCTTGCTGTCTGGGTAATCGTCTGAGTATGAGAACCTTCGACTACATTATCATCTACCGCAGTAACTGTTACCGTCTGCGGTGTATTCCAGTTTGAAGGTGTAAAGGTAAGAGAGGTTGGACTAGTTGTAGTTTGAGTACCGCTACTTATACTGATACTAACATCAGCTGTAGGTTGGGTGTTAAGTACCAACGTGTAGTCATCATTTGTACCACCTTCTGTAACATTAGTGCTACCACCCGATTCGGTGACAGTGACACCTGCTGAGGAAGTGGGAGGAGTAGCACCAGTAGTGCTGTAAGTTAGTTGAAAATCATCAATGCCGAAACTGTCTCGGTTGCCTGAACCTGTACTGCCTGAGAGTGCAGATATTCTGATCTGTACTGGGTTCGATTGGTTATTAATATCTGTGCCGAAAGCTGACAAAGTAGATCCCGTTGATAGAGTTGTAGATCCAAACACTCCTGGGTCTGTGTAATTTCCAAGCGAGGTAAAGTTACCAGATCCAACTCTATAGTCAACAGTCCAAGTTGTCGAGCGGGGTTGAACATTCAGCATCTGAGCTTTCAAAGAAAGTCCAAAATTTTGGAAGCCAGATGTGTTGTTCAGGCTGAAGACAAAAGACCCACCAGGGTCGCCAAAAGTACCTGTTTGGCGAATACCCAAAGCGCGATCGCTCGCTGCGTTCTGTTCAGAAACTGTTGCACTTGAAGTAAGGCTGTCACCTGCTGCAAAGTTTTTGAATCTTCCTGCTGTCTCAACCCAGCTAGTTGGAGTTGTGGTGAAGGTTGGCGATGTTCCGATGGATGATACAGTTGCACCTGTATAAATATCCCAGCCAGATGGTAATGTTGCGCCGATACCATCAAACGTTTCATTGTATAACGTACCAATTAAAGTTACAGGTGGCATTTAAGAAAACCTCTGTTTATGTTTGTAATATTTGACCAATAAGTTCAAGCGATTCTACTGCTTTGGTCTTTTGCATAGTCTGTAGGTTGGGTGCAGCGAAAGCGTAACCCAACATTACTGTTAATAAATAAACCATTAGCGGTCTAGCAAACTCGAAACTCTTTGCGATCGCCGTTAGGTGAGTGCAAAGCACCATCGCGTAACAGTTCCATTCAGGGGACATTGCGCTCATGGCTAACTTGTCAGCAGACATAAATTAGGTATTAATTACTACACCTTAATGAATCAAAATAAAATTTAGAAAAAACAACTATAAATCTCCTACATAAAGAGTATATAGTCAGTAGTTTAAGTAAAAATTAATGTTTGGTATAATTAAGGTGTACGTAGCAATTTGCTCTAGCCCTTTTTGGAAGCACTTTTGATGGGCTGCAAGATCCCCGGCTTAAAAAATATAGAAGCGCGGATAAAGGAAGACCCCTCGTTTAACCCAAATATCAGTATCGAGACTCGAAATTTCTTATAGCTTCCCGCAGAGTGGAAAGTGGCATTGGGGCGATCGCGTAACCCAACATCATCAAGTCATTTGCATTAGGTTACTATACATACAAATTTAAAGCCTTGCTAATTGAGGCGTTGACAATCTCTAGACTGATAGCGATCGCAACTTCGTATGCAACGTTGTCAACACGATCGTTTATTAAGTAGGGGCACGGCACTGCCGTGCCCCTACAATACTATGAGATAGCGAAAAATCGTTATTTGAAGGGTATCATCCTTTTCGCCACTCTTTACTCCCTACTCCCTAATAAATTACTTACTTATCCTCGCAGTCCTAACCCTATCGGTATATTTCCAAATACTAATAAACAGAAATCCAGAAATCAAAGCTCCTAGATTCCATTTCACCGACTTCTTTAACCAACCTCTCTGTTGCTGCAACTTTGATGCATCTGCTTGAGTCTTAAATTCAGCTTTAGATTTATCAACCTTAGATAATAATTCGTCTTTTATTTGTTGAGGAGTTTTACCTGTCACCGAACCACCTTGACGCTTAACAATATCTAGGATACTTTCGGGAGTAGCTTGCTTGAGTCTTTCTTCAAAGCCCTTAGCTTGAGATATCTTTTGTTCGTATTGAGTATTGACTTGAGCGACAAGAATGTTATTAATTTGTACTGTATTACCAATTCCCAAAGGAATCAGCAAAATAAATAGTATTCCTACTAACAAAGTCAACCAAGATAAGCACTTTAATAGTAAAAATTCCCATTTGTTTCGTTCGTCCAACCCGCCGAAAAAGACTAAAACTAGCCCGATTAAAGTCACGGGTACTCGTTCTACCAATGTACCAATTGTTTGAAATTGTGAAACAGCATTCATAAATTCAACAGATGTAAAAGTCTCAATCAAATCGAAGAACGCTAATACCAATAAACCATAGCCAAGTATTCGCGCAATCCGAATCGACCATGTAAGTTCAAATCTACCTTGTTGAAGTAACTCTACAGCGCCACTTAGGTTTGAAAGCTGCGTGTGTGCAAATTTTTCTTCTAATTCAGCCATAAGTATAACTACAATTTAATTTAAATTAAATAATTAATATTGACTAAAAATCAAGGTTTATAATAGGTTATCTATTAGCAATAATACATATTAAACCACATATTTTTTAGAAAATTACCTACCGTACCGCCGCGATCGCACTCTAATAAAAGTAGGAAACACAATGAATAATTATATTTTTATTATTTTTGAATTACTCCGATAATGCATATTTTAATTACTGAAATTATGTAGTATAGGAATCCGGTTTGATTTTTGGAGCGCGTAGCCTGCGCTACCCTTCGGGAAGCCGCTTCGCGTCTAATGCGCTTACAAGTTAAGTATTGTAGGGTGCGCGATTACGCAAGTCGTAACGTTAGTATATTCCCTTTTATTCCTACACCTTTTGTTTTCTATTTGATTTAATTCCTCTGACCCTACTACTAGCTTTCCAAGCACTAATAAACAAAACTCCAGAAAGTAAAGCTCCTATATTCAACTTCACCGACTTCTTGAGTAAAGCTTTTGTTTGTTGAAACTTTTCTGCGTCTACTTGAACTTTCAACTGTGTCTTAAATTGATTGATACCTAACACGACTTTATCTTTTAATTCTTGAGGAGTTTTACCTTCAACCGAGCCACCTTGACGCTTGATAACATCGGCTACATCTTCAGGTGTAGCTTGCTTGAGTCTTTGCTCAGTTCTATTAGCTTGAGAAAGCTTTTCTTGATATTGGGTATCAATTTGGGTAGTCAAGGTATTATTTACTTGCATGGTGCTACCAATTTCTACAGGAATGAGCAAAATAAATAATATCCCTACTACTAAAGTCAACCAAGATAAGAACTTTAATAGTAAAACTTCCCATTTATTTCTTTCATCTAACCCTCCCAAAAATACTAGTAATAGTCCGATGAAAGTAACAGGTACTCGTTCTACTAGTGTGCCTATTGTTTGAAATCGTGAAGGAGCATTATTTAAATCGAGAGCCATAAAAGTCTCTATCAAATCTAAGAATGCTAATGCCAATAGACCATAACCGATAATTCGCGCAATCCGAATAGACCATGTTATTTCAAATCTACCTTGTTGAAGCGATTCGACACCACCACTTAGGATTGAAAGCTGTGTTTGTGTAAATTTTTATAAGTCGAATTGAGCCATAAATTTAGTGATGATTTAATCAGATGCAGAATGCGTTACGCGCTTGAGCTAACACACGCTACTAAGTAAAAAATTAAGAGGATGTTTTAAAAGTCCAGCTTTCATGTAAGCGTGCAAGTTTTGTTAGTAAACCAAGTAACAGATGTTAACTATTAACTACCTTTCTCTAAAGAATTACAAGTTTAATGGTTTACATTTCTAGCCAAGTTTAAGCCCAGATTTTGCATGAGGGTCAGAATTCCGGTTTGATTTATGAAAAAAATCTAAGTATATGTAGGGTGTGTTAGGACGAAGTCCGTAACGCACCGTCGTTTGCAAATGGACTTGATGGTGGAAAACCGTGGATTAGCGATCGCGCTCCACGTCCCAATTGAAGAAGCTATAACAAATTACTTCGTTTGAAAAATATTTTGCACCATTTTTTTCTCAACACTCGCAGCAGCTTTATCTAACTCTGCAATCTCCCCAGCATCCAATTGCCAACCCAAAGCACCAATATTCTCTTGTGCTTGTTCCACAGACTTCGCTCCTGGAATTGGTATAGTATCTTTACTAATGCACCAATTAATCGACACTTGGGAAATGGTCTTATTCCTGGATGTCGCAATTTCGCGCAAACATGATAGTAGAGGAGGCATTCCCGGCAATAACTGCTTGCAAGCTAAACCTCGAATTCCCTTTGGTAAAGTACCGTTCTCAGAATATTTCCCCGTTAACAAGCCCAATGCCAGCGGACTATAGGCTATTAATTTGATACCAAGCTCATCGCAGATATCTTTTAGACCCAATTCGCTAACGGGATAGGTTGAAAGTAGCGAATACTGCACTTGTAAAGTCGTAATTGGTACGCCTCGTTCGGTAAATCTTCTTTGTACCCATTTCAACCGTTTGATACCATAATTCGATAAACCCACACCCTTAACCAACCCTTGTTCGTATAAATCTGCAAGACCATCCAATAATGCCCCCTCCTGCCAAGGTGCATAATTAGCCGTAGACCAATGCATTTGCACCAAATCAATATTTCGTCCTAAGCGGTTCGCAGAAGCCTTCCCAGCCGATACCATCGATTGTCGGGTTAATCGCCAAGGGTAAGCAGCAAGCTTAGTAGCAATGCAGACGTTTTGCTTATTTATACCTTGATATTCTTCGGAAAAACGCCCTAAAAGTAACTCGCTGCGTCCGTTCAACTTGCCAGTTCCGTAAGAATCACCTGTATCAAATAAAGTCACACCGTTACTAACGCAAAGGTTAAATACCCCTTGCAACTGCTCGTCCATACTTTCATCGTATCCCCAAAGCAGCCGATTGCCCCATGCCCAAGTGCCGCAACCCATCTTCGGGAGGGTGAGTTTTTGCTGATACATTTTTGTTGGTGTTGATTGCCCTTATCTATTTTAAAGGGTGTTTGTGGCAATCGTAGGGGCGGGGTATTCCCGCCCTTACAATATTTTGGGTAAGCGAAATTACCTCCAGTGCAGGAAACGTCCTACTTTAGAGTAGTTTTTGGGTAAATAGACCCACATGTAAGGGCACGATATATCGTGCCCCTACGAATCGTCAGCACCCAATTACCCGGCGACTTCCATAAAGACCCAGCTGATCGTATTATTGTTGCGATCGCCTACCGCCGCAATATAGAACTTATGACATGCGATCAAAAAATTCTCAACTATCCACACATCAAAACAATTTGGTAAGTGCGATATCTAACAACAAACCTTACGACTACGCTTTTATAGGGTTTTTGGGATGTGCGATCTGATTTTCAAACTTCGCAAAAACTGTTGCTCGTTTACGTAGGTCAGTTTGTCGCACATCCAGAGTAATGTTCGCTTGCTCACCCTGCCATTGACGAGACGCAAAAGCATATTGGTTAATGCGGTCAATCTGTAATTTATTTTCAGGATTTTTTAAACTGGTAACGATAACACTGTTACTAAGGGAAGATGTAATAATTGCTAACGCTTCACATCCAGGTAGTAAGTGGGGCGATCGCGCTTGGGACTTTTTGTCCAGCGATTTCCTGACGAACGATATTCTAATCAACATTCATGTCATACTAAGGTACAAAAATGCTTACCTTCATGCATCGCCATTGAGCTAATTGATGGGGTATTGATTAAAATAGAATTGGTTGAACTAAATGTAGCAAGTAGCGTCTGTAAGGAGAAAAGTTGTAGCAGGGTTTGTTGAACGAAAGTTAAATATGGAGATTAACCTAAAATATTGAATCCTAAATAGGTATGAAGCATGAACCAAAATTATTACAGGAATGTCTAGAACATCTCAGCGCTTTACCTCACATTCAAGCAACTTCTAAGACTGATTTTCATACTGCGACAATAGACAAAACGGCTGAAAAATATTTAATAATTCACAGTCCATTAAAATCAGTAAATTACATTTGTAACATTCAGCCAGATATAACTATTAGAACGGCTGAACTTGTGATAGCTTATTTTAAACTTAATCAAGAAAAGATTAAAGAAAAACTCCTCCTCATTACACGCTATTTATCCGAAACAGCTATTGAAAAATTAGTTAAAAATGATATTGAATTTGTTGATACCGCAGGCAATATTTATCTAAATAGCCCAGCAGCATATATTCTGATTCGCGGGAAACATCGCCCAAAAGAAAAAACTGCATCACAAAAGCAAATTACTCCCAATAATCTGAAAGTAATTTATACCTTACTTAAATCACCCAATATTTTAAAAGCTTCATTGAAGGAACTCGCTGATGCTGCTGGGGTGACATCGGGGATTGTAAATAATACCCTAAAAAATTTATACGAGCTAGGCTACCTTCAACGACAACGTGAAGGTAATTATCGCATTGCTCACTATGGTAAACTCCTAGAGCGTTGGGAGATTGGCTACGCTGAAAGTCTACGTCCAAATTTGTTGCTAGGAACTTTTACACCTGTTTTCAAAGAAAAATTTGCGGAAGTTTCAGATAGTATTATTCAACAAGCCAAGGAAAACAACTTTCTAATTGGTGGAGAATTAGGGGCTGCGATCGCTACATCTTATCTGAGTCCTCTAGGGGCAGTATTACATGTTAAAGATAACCATCGCTTAATCGCTGCACAATTAAAATTAAAACCCAGTCCTGAAGGGGAAATTATTTTTCTCCAGCAATTTGGTTCGCATACTGCGGATGATTATGACCGACCCGAACCGATTGCAGACCCCTTATTAATTCATGCTGAATTGATGACGGTAAATAATGAACGTCTGGAGGAAACTGCCAAACGAATTTTTACTTATTTTATTGAGGCTAGACAGCAAAATGCTTGAGGCTGAAGATAGGCAAAGGCAAGTTTTAGTGGATATGAAAAGTGTAGTGGAATCTTTGCAACTACCAATATTAATAGTTGGTGCAGGGGCAAGGATTTTAGTTTTTGATAATCGGTACAATATTGAAGGTAGGAGGACAACAGATATAGATTTTGCTGTACAAGTTAATAATTGGTCAGATTTTCAATCTTTAAGTGCTGCAATGACTCAGGTAAGTAATCCGTGTTTTAAGTTAACAAATCTTCAGCATAGATTTATACATATTTCAACAGGTATTGAAGTAGATATAGTCCCATTTGGTTTAATAGGAGAGCCAAATCAAGAAATAGAGTGGTCTGATGGTAATCAAATGAGCGTACTAGGTTTTAATGAAGCTTTTTCGACCGCAGAATCGCAGTTAATTAAAGAAATAGAGTTTAAAGTCGTTAGCCTCCCCGCTTTTATTGTTTTAAAGTTAATTGCATGGAGTGATAGAAAAGCTAGAAAAGATTTAGAAGATATTTATTTTATACTACAAAACTATAGTGATGACGACCGAGTATTTACAGAAATAATTGATGAACTTTCTCAAGGGTTTGTTAAGTATGGAGAAGCAGCTACTTTTCTACTCGGATGCGACATTAAAAATAATTTCACCCAAGTTACGATTAATCAACTTGTCAAAATTATTTCACAAATACTAAAGAAAAGAGATACCCTATTCCCTCAACTAATTCCTCACGCATTTGAGCAAGATAAATGGGATATTAAATTTGACACGATTGTGCGTCATTTTGAAGCATTACAAAGAGGAATTGAAAAATATTAAGTATAGAAAATGAGTCATAATTTTTTTATAATTTATTATCCCATACCCCTTTGTCTTAATAACTCCATCAATTTGCGCTTACGACAGTGGATTTCTTGTAGCTTATATGTACGGCTTCATCTTAAAAGGGTATTAAATATTTTCTGTTCTCCAAATTTAATAACGATGGAAACAAATGATTTAATGTAGTTCGTAGAAAGATTCTTTTTCTAAATGCTTCACGTACTTTTCAACAAGTTTCTGAAGAGTATCTGGGTACCCTATTCCTATCGAGTCATCGATAGAACCTAAGAAACAAAATCTTTCAGCCGTAAATATTCGCTTTTGTTCATCACGAAGAATGAATCGCAGCATAGATGAATATGAAATAGAGCGAGCGATTGCAGTTTGTATATCTATAGGATTAACATTAGAGAAAGATGAGTAGACCTTTGATAGATTACTTATATTTTGGTTAGGCATATATACAAAAATTATGTCCTTTTTAACGTCTATTTTATAATATTGCAAACTGGAGAATTTCTTCATTCCTTGCTCTACAGTCGCAATCTCCCCATCACTAATGATTTTAAGTTGATTTTTTTGTAGAAAAACCTGAGCATTAGGATTTTCATATATTTCAAAGCCATCGGGTATTGTTTGAACCAAAGTTCCTTCGTTTTTCTGAGAAAAGAAGTATTTGGGTTTCCCTGTTTTAGTAGTACCTTGATGAAGATAGTATTTTTGACCTTTTCTATTGATGTATTCTACAGCCATTTAATCCTACCTCCTACCAAGGCGCGAAGTTTATATATAATCAAATATTAAAAAGCTGAATTTATGCATGTCTGGCTAAAAATGTCGAGCTATCTCCTCAGTCAGTACTAAAGTTGCTTCCTCCATTGGTCTAACCCAACTAGAAGCAAATCCGCTAGCCAGGGAATAAACCGTTGAATAATAGAATCTTCTTTCTCAGTATAAGAGAATTGGAAGACTTCGTTACACAGAACACGAGGTTTATCGAAAATTACTTCCTGTTCTTCTGTTTTATCTCGGTATTCCATGAAAGCTGATGCTGCCATAATACCAAAAAACTCAAAACCTAACGCATGGAAGGAGAGAATAATCTCAGTTTGTCTATCCTCCTTAATTTTTAGCCTCACCCAAGAACGATAAGTTCTAGTATCTGCATAATACTCCAATGATTTCGCAGTTTGAATAATTTGTTGCCTAAACCAATAATCGTTACTAACATCACTTCGTTTTACATCTGACAAATAATTTTCTTCTAATTTTTTTAATTCATTATTTAGTGCTAAAGCGATTGCTCCAAATTTTTCTTCTGTTATATTTTCCAGCTTTTTAGCAAGCTCAATCGCTTGACTTTGCATTTGCTGAATTTGTTGTTCTTTTCTGGCTTTTAGACGTTCTATACCTGCGGAAATAACTGTTTTAAGTGGTTCCTCGTCATTAATAACATTTTCCGAAAGGCTTAGAGCCTTAACAAATGCTTTCTTCTGTAGTTTTGCAAATAAATTAATTAAATTTGATAAATCTTTTTGGTCTGCTTTTTCTAAAGCATCAACATATTCTTCTCGAAAATCACGATTAATAACTAAAGGGAACCAACCTGCTTTAATAAAAATTAGTGAAGCTAATGCTCGTGCAACTCGACCATTTCCATCTTGAAATGGGTGAATTTGGGTAAATCGATGATGTAACCAAGCTGCTTCAATTTCTGGTGGAACTTCATGCTTAGTATGCTCTAGATGCATACTAAGCAAGCGTTCCATTTCTGATTGAACCTGTATTGGAGGAGAATACTCATGAACTATTCCATCTCTACCAGTAGGATTATTGGAATTTTGTTTCCACTGCCCGTGTATTAAAGGAACTTCTACTTTACGTCCAAAAGCATCTATCGCATCAACTGTTTCTTGATGCTGTGTAAAAATGTGATGTAATTCTCGAATATAAAAAAGCGAAAGTTCACGTTCCGAATTTACAAAACTAAATAATGCTTCTAAAGCCTCTTGTTGTGCAATTAAAACCGGAACTATTTTTTCTGCTGGTTTATCAGTTGTACCATAAGGAATTAAAGCTGTTTCAATTCCTTTTTCAATCAGAAGTTGTGTTGTACTTCTATCAATAGAATAAAGATTTTCAATTATCCCTGTTTCAATTGCCCACTCTCGACTAAGCTGATCGTTGAAATTTTTTAATGCACCCGAAGAATGAAGTATTCTTGCCTGACTTTTCCAAATTCCAGCAAGACTTTCTAGTTCAGAAGAAGCTAGTGCCATCCAATTTTGGGGCAAATCTTCAATTGGGTTCCATTTATTACGAATTAATATCATAATTTACCTGTTTCTCAATCAAATGCTAGACCCGTAATCCAAGCCCTTTTATTAAAATTTTCTCTTGCATTCGCGAAAAAAGCTTGACTAAAGCTGTTAAATTTCCTGTATCTGCTGCTTCTGAAGCATTAATATATTCTTGGCGGTCGTGACGTGTAATAACAACAGGGAATAATCCTTGTCGTATAAATATTAATGATGCTAAGGTACGAGCAACTCGACCATTACCATCTTGAAATGGATGAGTTTGTGTGAAACGATGATGCAACCAGGCAGCTTCAATTTCTGGCGGTACATCTAACTCTAAATGTTGATTGTGCATTTCAACTAAACGTTCCATCTCTGATACAACTTGTTCGGGGGGACAGTATTGATGTACAAAACCATCCGGGCGCATAGGATTATTTGACTGAGATTTCCATTGTCCATGCAATAGAGATATTTCAATTAAATTTCCAAATGAACCTTGTGCCAATGTGGTTGCTTGATTCCTCGTTAAAACTTGATGGAGTTCTTTAATGTAGAAAACCGAAAGATTTCTTTCTTTGGTTACAAAAACAAATAATCCTTCAATATTTTTAGGAACACTTAATTCTGCTAATCTGGCTTCGGAACTTGCAGTTGGTAGGCTTAATTCAATACCTTTTTCAAGAATAATTTGAGTTGTACCTCTATCATTAGAATAAAGATATTCGAGCATATCGACTTCAGACAGCCACTCTCGGCGAAGACCGTTTTTGAAAATTTCTAAAACAGTCGAGCCTTGAAGTTGTTGTACGCGATTCTTCCATGCATTAATTAATATCCTTAACTGCTCGGAGCGTAAATTAGTCCAGTTTTCTGGCAGGTCTTCAATCGGCTGCCATAAATATGAAGACATTTACATTTTCCCTCTCAAAATTTTTGCTGCTCCAAATATAATGGTGCGCGTCAACCAGATGTCGATGCCATGACTCCCAAAGTTGGAGTTGTTGCTTTCGGTCACTTGTGTAACTTGGACTTGTTGATCCACACCCCAGTTTTATCCTAGTTTTACCCCAATTTTCGCTACAACCTCTACCTTACATTTTTACCCCAGTTTCACCTCAGCTGTTGCTTCAAACTGACTAAAAATGACCTAATCATGGTAGCCTCATTGATACAAGCCCTGCGAGCGACATTAAATAAAAAAGAGGCGCTATCGCCTCTAAATACTTGTATATTCTCAAAGGCGACACCCGGATTTGAACCGGGGGATGGAGGTTTTGCAGACCTCTGCCTTACCACTTGGCTATGTCGCCGCCTCTACCATTTACTATCTTATCAGCATTTTATTTATTATTCCACTTTTTGGGAGATAAATCCTTCAATAAATGTCATCATAATTAAGTACAGACATACTGGGAGATACGGTTACGGTTTACGCACGTCCCTTAGCACGGTTAATCGAGCAATTGCAACGCTTACCAGGAGTTGGTCCCAAAACTGCCCAACGTCTAGCGCTGCATATTCTTAAACGTCCCGAAGCGGAAGTTGAAGCGCTGGCACATGCGCTTGTTGAAGCGAAAAAACAGGTGGGTTTATGTAAGGTGTGTTTTCACCTTTCATCCGAACCTGTTTGTGAAATCTGCCGCAATGCAACCCGCGAAAATGGTATTCTCTGCGTTGTCGCAGATTCCCGCGATGTGATTGCGCTGGAAAAAACCCGCGAGTTTAAGGGTAAATATCACGTTTTGGGTGGAGTGATTTCCCCAATTGATGGTATTGGTCCCGAACAACTGACGGTTCAAGCTTTGGTGCGACGAGTCAGTAAAGACCAGCCTAAAGAAGTTATTTTGGCAATTAGTCCGAGTGTGGAAGGGGAAACGACTACTTTGTATGTTGGTCATTTACTCAAACCCTTTACAAAAGTGACGCGAATTGCTTTTGGTTTACCTGTTGGTGGTGACTTAGAATATGCTGACGAGGTGACTTTAGCACGCGCTTTAGAAGGTCGTCGGGAATTAGATTAGTAATTTGATTGGTTATTGGTTATTTGTACCAACAGATGGCTGTCATCCGTTGGTACAAATCATAAATCACGGTCTATTTTTAATAACTTTACGTTACTTTATAATTAGTTACCTAATTAAACTTAAACATTTACATAAATTAAAGTGGAAACACTGCGTCCTTTTGCCGAACATGAAAACTTAGAAAATCTTGCCAAGTGCTTTCCAGAGTTAAATATTACTTCGGTTCAAACATGCTTGGCATTTTTACAGACTACAACCGAGGTTTATACAGCTTTAAATACTCATTTTGCCCGCTACGGTCTTTCAATGGGGAAGTTTACCTTGTTGATGCAGTTATTTCAGGCAGATGAACGAGGTTTAACACCTTCTGAATGTGCCGAACGTGCGGGAGTTACACGGGCAACAATTACAGGATTGCTAGACGGACTCGAACGCTCTAGCTTAATCAAGCGTCAGCCCTACCTAGCAGATAGGCGCATGTTAAGCGTGCATTTAACTGAGACAGGGCGAGAATTACTATTACAAATGCTACCAGACCATTTCTGCCGCACTAAGGCTTTGATGGCAAATTTGTCCAACGCTGAAAAAATGATGTTAATCGAGCTTTTAGGTAAGTTACGGTCTGGAACGCAGGCAATGAGTACCGAGCAAGGTCAGGACTGAGATATTGTATTTTTTCTATTCAAGGTGTATTCTCTAAAAATAGTTAGCTGGCTAACTATAAAGCAGCTAAATAAATGAGGTAGATTTAATGAAAAAGTTAAGCGTCAAGCAGAAAAATTGGTTGCTGTCTTTCCATGTGGCATTTGGGGGAATTTGGTTTGGGACAGCTTTGTGTATGGTCGCTGTTGCACTAGCCAAAGGAGGCAAGAGCTTTAATGGTGATGAATTGTACGCTATCAATTATGTTTTGAAGTTTCTCGACGACTTTATAATTATCCCTGCTGCGAACCTTTCACTGCTTACAGGAGGGTTACTTAGCTGGCTAACTATTTGGGGATTTTTTAAACACTATTGGGTAATTTTTAAATGGGTGGCAACGGTGACGCTGATTGTTGTTGGGACAATTTGGCTTGGTCCTTGGGTAAATGCAATGACTGCGATTTCTGAAAGCGAGCGGTTGCAAGCGTTAAATAATCCGCTGTATGTATTTGACCAAAAAGCAATGCTTGTAGGTGGGATTATTCAGACTACGTGTGTTTTATTTATTATTGCTGTTTCAGTTTTGAAGCCTTGGGGTAGAAGAATTATTAAGAGTCAGGATGAGAAGGAATCACTTTCTTCAGTTGGGTAGAGAGTGGATATAAAATATTCTCGAAATGCTTGTTCTTCTGTACGCGATCGCACTGCTAAAAAAGGTGTAGCACTGGACAAAATAGCCACTTGTGCGAATCGATTATTTTTGTGCTCAACGCTTAATGGTAATTAAAGGTATAGCACATTTGAACTGGGGGATGGAGGTTTTGCAGACCTCTATATGCTCAACGCCTAATGGCAATCAAAGGTATAGCACATTTCTCCATATTTTTGAATTGCAAATTTGAGAAGTGCTCAACGCCTAACGGCAATCCAAGGTATAGCACGGCTAAAGCATTATCGTCCGCATTTGGATACTCTCGGTGCTCAACGCCTAACGGCAATCCAAGGTATAGCACGCACCAAATAGCAATCACGAACCGTTGGAAGTCGTGTGCTCAACGCCTAACGGCAATCCAAGGTATAGCACCCCTTTCTATGATGGGTTGGTGGTAGAAGTGGAATGTGCTCAACGCCTAACGGCAATCCAATGTATAGCACGATCGCTTATCCTTTCCAATCATCACAATTATCAATGTGCTCAACGCCTAACGGCAATCCAAGGTATAGCACTAGAAGCTAATTTTAGATAGGAAGCCGAAATTGATGTGCTCAAACCCTAACGGCAATCCAAGCTATAGCA
>CAXTCQ010000058.1:0-34241 GCA_964242965.1 uncultured Calothrix sp.
AACAAGATTCAAAGTCCCCCTTGCAAAGGGGGTAACAAGATTCAAAGTCCCCCTTGCAAAGGGGGGAACAAGATTCAAAGTCCCCCTTCTAAAGGGGGATTTAGGGGGATCGAACGATGTGTGTACGCGGTACGAATACTAGGGGCTAAGAATTAACGCACTTCTTTGAGACTATCAACTTGCTTGGTAAACATCTCAGTAAATAAACTAATTACACTCCGTTCTTCGCGCACCTTAATGTTAGCAGTAATCGACATCCCAGATTGTAAGGAGATATTTTTACCTTTAATATTTAGCGATTGTTTATTCAAACTTATTTTCGCGGGGAATCGATAAAATTGATGTGTCTCATCTGGAGGTAATGCATCCGAACCAATCGAAACAACTTTTCCTTTAATATCGCCAAATTCGCTATAAGGAAATGAATCGATTCTGACATCTACTTTCATTCCTTCGCGGACAAAGCCAATATCTTTGTTGGTTATGAAGGCTTCAGCGATGAAGTTTTCGTTAGGGACAATTGTAAGCAATTTCTGGCTGCTATTAGCGACAAAACCAGGATTTTTTGCTTGTAAATCAAAAATTGCTCCGCCAACAGGGGCACGAAGTTCTTGATATTTGACGTTCATCTGAGTTTGAGTGATTTTGCTGTTAGTTTCAGCTAATCGTTGCTCATTTTCCATCAAGACTTTTGTGAGTTGGCTATCAATTTCAGCCATGCGCTTTTTATTTGTGGCAATTTGGTCTAGCACCGCTTTATTAGAAACAGCAACTGTAGTATTTAATTCTTCTTTTCCTTTTTGGATACTAAATTGCAAGCGTTGTTCTTCTTCGACTAATTGTGCTATTTCAGCTTTGAGAGTTTGAACTTTTTGTTGCTGTTGCAAATATTGAAGTTGCGCGATCGCACCCTCTTCTACTAAAGTTTTCATTTTACTCAAAATGCTTTCGTCAATAGCAAGACTTGCTTTTGTATCTTGAATTTTGAGTTGATTTTGAGTAATTTGTTTCTTAACTTGTTCGGTTTCAAATTTTGCCGCTGCCGCACGCGCATCTAATTCTGTTTTGGCAACTTGTAGCTGTCTTTGTTCGTCAGAACCCAGATTATTCCCCGTACCGGAATTAGCAAGTTGAGTCCGCAATAATTCATTTTCAGCTAGCAGAGATGCACGATTATTTACCAAAAATGTAGCTGATTGAGGCAATTTACCACTTAGAAACGCCATTTTTCCAGCAATTGCAGAATTATTGCCGATAAGAGTACGATAAATCTGGTTTTCTTGAAGTAATGAAGTTTTAATTTTATTTAAAGAATTTAATTCTGCATTAGTACCGACAGAATCAAAAGTTAGTAATAAATCACCAGGTTTTACTTGTTGTCCATCTTTGACATAAAGCTGTTTTACTACTCCATTTACTGGTGCTTGTACTTCTTTAACTGTTCCTTGGGGTTTTAATTGACCTGTTGCTGGCACTACCTGTTCAATTTTTGCAAAATAAGCCCAAGCAATCCCAAAACAAGCTAAACCTACTAATGTAATCATGATTGCCCGCGACCAAACTGGAGATTGACGCAGTACAACAGATTGGTCAAAACGAGATTCGTTAGTGTTAATTAAAGCTGGTTTAGAAGTTTTAGGTTCAGCTAATAGTACCCGTGAATCTAACTTAGCATCGTTATTATGCTTCCCGTTACCATTACCATTACCGTTACCGTTAGTATAATTACCGTTAAAATGATTGCCATTCATATAAGTTAGGGAGTAGGAAGTGGGGGAGATGTAGAGACGCGAAATTTCGCGTCTCTTATTGAGTTAGGAATGGGAGAGTTGTGGAAAAGACAATTAAACAACTAATAACAACTGACAACTGACAAATTACATACCGACTTCTTGTTGATTGAAAAGATAAAAATAGTGACTTTTCATCGCCATTAATTCCGCGTGGTTTCCTTGCTCAACTACTCTACCACCATCCATGACAACAATAATGTCGGCATTTTTGATTGTATTCAGACGATGAGTGATAAAAAATACTGTACTCTCTTTAAATGCAGCAGCTAAATTTAAACAAACTTGCCGCTCTGTGGGATAATCGAGAGCGCTGGTTGCTTCATCTAAAACAAGTAATTTTGGTTTTTGTAAAACTGAACGAGCGATCGCAATTCTCTGTCTTTGTCCACCGGAAAGCGATGCTCCTCTTTCACCAACTCGCGTGTTGTAACCGTTGGGTAAGTTCATGATAAAATCGTGAGCGGCAGCGACGCGAGCAGCTTCGATAATTTCTTCGGTTGTTGCATTGGGATTTGTGAGTGCAATGTTTTCTTGAACGCTACCATCGAATAACAGCGTATCTTGGGGAACTACACCAATTTGCCTTCTCAGAGAGTAAAGTTCTACTTTAGAAATATCGTAACCATCAACTAAAATTCTCCCTGCTTCGGGTTCGTAAAGTCTAATCAGTAACTTTGTTAATGTACTTTTACCTGCACCACTTTGTCCGACAATTCCCACGAATTTACTGGGAGCAAAATCGAGATTAACATTACAAAGTTGTAGGGGTCCGTTTGCGGCAAATCGGAAGGATATATTTTCGTATTTTACCGCTCCGATAATTGCAGGTAAGGGGATATTATTACGGTCTTTTTCCGCTTCTTGTGGTGTATCGACAATATCGCTTAAACGTTCCAGAGATAAAGCAGTTTCTTGGAAGGTTTGCCAGAGTTGAGCTAAACGTAATATCGGGCTTGTCACATAACCTGAGATAATTCGGAAAGCGATTAATTCTCCTAAAGTCAAATCTCCTTGGAGTACTAAATAAGCACCTACCCATAAAACTAGTAAAGCGCTGAGTTTGTTGAGGAAACTACTAGTCGAGTTAGCAAGGGTGGAAGTAATAACGGTTTTGAATCCAGCAGCAACAAAACGAGCATAACGCTCTTGCCAGGAAAAGCGCGATTGCAATTCGATATTTTGCGCTTTTACTGTCTGAATTCCTGACATCACCTCAACTAAATATGATTGAGTTTCAGAATTTCTCTCTGCTTTTGTGCGTAATTGTTTACTAACTGTCGGAGAGGCAATTAATGTGAGAATGATAAATATCGGTATCGTTCCCAAACCAACTAAGGTGAGTTGCCAACTGTAAATCAGCATGACGACAACGTACACCAAAGAAAATATCGCATCTAACCCGACTGTTAATGCTGTACCCGTGAGAAATTGCCGGATATTTTCTAATTCGTTGATGCGTGTAGAAAGTTCTCCCACCGGTCGCTTTTCAAAATAGCGCAGTGGTAATCGCAGTAAATGGTCGATAATTTCCGAACCCAAACCCATATCAATGCGGTTTGTCGTATCGACAAATAAATAAGTCCGTAATGTAGTTAGGACTGCTTCAAAAATGCCTACGACTAATAGTAAAGTTCCCAAAACATGCAGAGTATTAATACTATTTTGAGCAATTACTTTGTCGATGATTAACTGAATAACTAACGGATTTGCTAACGCTGCTAATTGGACAAAAAATGAAGCAATAAATACTTCTATCAGGACTCGACGGTAGCGCGATAAATAAGGAGCAAACCACTGCAAACCGAAGCGTTCTTTCGGTGTTTCACTTGTAGGATTCAGTAGCAATACCCGAATTTGCGGTGGGTAATTGCTTTCTTCAATATCTAATTTGGCTATTAATTCCGCAGGTTTGCAGCGGACAATCCCTTTTTCGGGGACACCTAAAACGATAACGCGATCGCTTGTTTCATACAAAACTGCATAGTTGTTGTCATAACGAATCAGTGCGGGAACTGGAATCCGTGCTACATTACCAGTCGGTATATCTACTAATTGAGCTTTGAGTCCAGTTAACTCCGCAAGGTATGCACAAACCTGAAAAGATATCGTCCCTTGACGCTTCATTTGCTCGCTGAAAACGCGACGCACTACCTCTTTTCTAAACGGCATCGATAAATGTTTTGATACCATTTGGAAACAGGCGATCGCACCCATTAATTGTCCCTTACCGCGCACAAATGGGTATTTTTTATTTTTATATCCACCGTCGGGGGGTAGCGTTTCTACCTCTGGTGTTTCTAATTCTGGTGCATAGGGAATCTCCATATCCCTAATGCTAGGATTGTTTACCCGACTTTCTGTAGGGATTTCTAGAAATAATAAATCTTCAGGATGCATCCCAATTAAACGCGACGGACTCCCCGTAACTTCGATTACGTCTTGGATATCGTTTAATTGCAATCGAGAACCAGGAAGAAAGTTTTTTATCGTTCCACCACCACTGATAAACCAAATACGTTCGCTATCGAGTTGTTGTAAATTCGTTTTTCCTGGCTGTAAATAATGGACGATGGCTCGATTCAAAGCTTGTTGTGAAACTTCTTTAAGATTTAAACCAACATTTGCATTTTGTGCTAGCTGTGAAGCAATTATTTCAAATACTTCTATCAAATAACAGCGGTTTGCGATCGCCGTAGCAAAAATTGGATATTGATTGAGTAAGCTGAAAAAATTAGATGCAGAACAGGTCAAACATACTACTTCGGTAGAAGCGATCGCAGTTTCGCAGGAAACCTCCCGCAACAACCCGGCATCGCCAATTATTGACCCTGGTTGTAATAATTTTAACGTGATTGGTCTTTGCGTCCTGGGGTCATACCCCAACAAACGTACCTGTCCCTCATAAATAATTGCGATTTGGTCGGCAATGCGTTCTTTACCGATAATTTTCTGTCCGATGCGGTATCGCCAAGGTTGGAGTTGTGATGATAAATTGGCGAGAGCTTCAGGTGGTAATTTGTCAAAACCCTCAACAGTCGCAATAAATTGCTCAAAGTTGGTTTGAATGTAAGTCATATTAAATCATGCTAGGAGTTAGTTCGTATAAGTGGAAGTTAAAAGTTAATTCGGACTTACTCAAAAACCGAAACATACCCTCTTATCTCCGTGTCCTCTGCGTCTCTGTGGTTCGTTCATTTCTGCGTAAATCCTCTTAAAAAATAAAAATAATATTTTGTAATTTTAACTCACTCATTACCCCTAAGAATTTGACAATTCTGCGCTGAAATTTCTGCCTGCAACCACTGATGAAATTTTTCATTCAGCAACCGCTGCCGCATCGGTCGGTCTAACTTAGCTGGGAGTAGTTTTTCTAAGCGGACGATGACAAACCAGTCTCCAAGTTTCGTAGGTGGCAATAATTGCTGTGGTTGAATCGCTGATAATATTCTTGCCAAAACTGGAGCGATTCCCTGTAATTCCACAGGACCAATCAAACCGTCTGTTTCCGCTTCGGGTCCTTTAGAATACTCCCATGCAAGTTTAGCAAAAGACTGTTCCCCTTCCTGAATCCGGAAATACAATTCCTGGGCAATCGCAATATCATTTACAGTTATTAAGGAATACACCACCCGATCCAATTGTGGCTTGCGTTGCAAAAAATACGATTCTAAATCCCCACCCCAAGTCTCTTGTTTAAATTTTTCTAATTTTAATTGACGGGTTACATTCGCTTCTAACAGAGCAGAATCCATACCCCGATTTTGTGGGGCTAATTGGTCGCAAGCAAGTTTTACTTCTTCTTTTGTACAATCAATTTTTGCGATCGCTTCTTCAATTACCAGTTCCTTCGCTAACAGAGGCAGCATTTGGTACTCTGCCAAAAGTGGCAAAACTTCTGAGGCAGTAAGCTGGCGATCGCCCACTTGCAGAATTGGAAACATATCACTTTTTAAATCTGCCACTGAATCCAAACGGTGTATAAATAATAGTTTTAGACATAATAATAGCAGGAAAAGGTTGTGAGTTGGTTGTGAATCGGTTAAGATTGCAGATTTGTATGCAGCTTGATATTTGCCTCATGACCTGACTTGATTGCATAAAAGACCCATATAATACCTTTGAATTCTTTTAATGCACCGAACATCTATCTCAGGTTATAAAAATATGGTTTGTACTTAGATGCGTGAATGATTATATTTAGCCAATACTATCCTATGGCATATACTTAAAGTCGCAATTTACAAATATTTAAATTACGATATCGAACATTAAGCGATCGCCTGCACTTTCAATATCATCAATAACGCGATCGCTATCTTTGTTGATAACCTCAAAAATATCGCTGACGCTGGCATTTGCTTTATCGCAGGCAGGCTTTCACCTGAAAGTAAGCTCGGTTAATCAATAATGGTTCTTGTTATCAAAATAGTGTTAGTATACACAGGGCTTGATATTTACACCTCATGGTACTGAGCCTTTGAGAACATCTACCTGTGGAGTATTCGTACAATGGCAACAAACCAATTTTTTAACGAAGAACTTTACCTTGCTAAGAATCCAGACGTAGCTTCTGCTGTGACATCGGGAAAGTACGCTTCCGGATACGATGAATTGATTGAAGTTGGGCAATTTGTCGAACGCAATGGCATTATCTTCAATGGCACAAATGGAAATGACACAGTTCAAGCTTCAGGGCAAAAATCCTCAGTAATTGGTGTCAGTGTTGAGACAGCCGAAGTCGGGAATCGATTGATTAATACCGAAACATCATCTTTGGGAGTTGGCGAAATCGATATTTTGCTGGGTTCACCCGGACGTAATGTATTTTACCTTGGTGATAATGCAGCGGAAAAACCTTCGGACTTCTATTTGGGGAATGGGGATAATGATTACGCGCTAATTCGTTATTTAGACCCCGCTAGTGAAGACGCGGTATATCTGGCGGGAGAACCTCAAGACTATACATTAGAAACAATAGATAATAGCGTTCGCATTTCTAAAAACGATGACCTCATCGGTATTGTTGAGGGTGTAACAAAGCTGATTCCAGATAGCTTGTTTGCAGACGATGGAATACTCTTATTTGCTCCAAATAATTCTTACTATGCTACGAACAGTCAACCCTACTTCAATCAACCAGCATACTTAGCAGCAAATCCCGATGTCGAAGCGCTAATTGATTCAGGAGAATACCAATCAGGTTGGGATCACTTTATTAAAGCTGGGATTGATGAAGGAAGACAAACATTTTTCAACGGAGTAGTAGGAAACGACCGCTTTTTCTATGCGCTTGGGAATGCAACGGTAGTCGGTTTTCCAATTACTGAGTATGACCCAGAAACCGGAGCAATTAAAACAGCGACGACTGGGACGGGTGAGAGAGACCATTATCACGGTTCTTTGGGTAATGACCGCTTTTTATTGGGGAATGCTGGACAAGATTTCTACGTTGGTAAAGGGGATAAGGATTATGTCTTGATTGGCGATTTCGATCCGAAAACAGACCAATTGATTGTCGCTGGTAATATCGAGGACTATCAGCTAGGCGTTTACGATGATTTGAATGGAGGAGTTGTCTACAAGGAATTCCAGATTGCAAATAAAGAAGGCGATATCATGGCTCGGATTGAAGATGGGGAGAATCTAGAATTGGTGCAAATTACCAGTAGTATTCCCGGTACAAATGCTTTGGTTTCTACAGAATACCAAGGATTAACTCCGGTAGTCCCCAGCGAACCCAAATTCGGCACATTCGGCGATGATATTATCACTATCGATAAAAGTAATCGATTAGTCTTTGTGGGAACAGGAGACGATTTGATTGATGCGGTATCAAGTCCTGGAAATAATCGCCTCTACGGTGGCAGCGGCGATGATACATTTACCCTTGGTCAAGAAGATGTAATCTTTGGGGAAGATGGAAGCGACAAGTTTTTTGCCAAATCCGGTGGTGGAAATGTGCTAACAGGTGGTAACGGTGCGGATCAATTCTGGATTGCTTCGGGTGAAATTCCTGAAGATACCAACACCATCACCGACTTTAGTGTTGGTGATGTCATTGGCATTGCCGGAAGTGGTGGTAGTTTCAGCAATTTGACATTTACACAACAAAATCAGGATTTGCTAGTTAGCTTTAATAACAGTAACTTAGCGGTTCTCGAAGGTATTCAAGCTTCGAGTTTGAATGCCAACAGTTTTGTTTTTGTCTAATCTAATTTCATCTTTTTACCACGAAATACCCCAGGTGAGCGTCAAGCAACCTGGGGAGAAAACTATTGCTAGGTGGGATAAGGAATTTGAAGATGAAGTTAAGATACGCGATCACCCTCAATGAGTAGGGGATTTAGAGATGGATTCGGGCTTTTACTCAAGTAAAACCCATAAGCGTAATAACGTGTAGATTTCGACAGAAGAACGCGATGCATCTTGGTTCGGGACTATTGTGACAAAAATTTTGTGTTTATTCTGGTAAAATAAAAAGTTTATGCACTTTCTAACAGATGTCTGAAAACATGAAATTTGGGGATTAATTGATTTTGCATATAGCGTTTCCCTTTCAAGTGAGGTACAGTCGTAGGGGCACAGCAATGCTGTGCCCCTACATCTTGGACGAAGCGAGTGTACCTCATTAAACTGAGAACCGCTATAAGGTATGCTAACATGAGTAAAAAAATTGCATGTTTAATTTCTATTTTCCTAGCTTTAAATTTAGTCGCTTGTCAAAGTAATCAAAAAGCATCGATTAATAATGAAACTAAGGTGGAAAAAACTACAGTCCAACCAATTCGACAAGCTAAACGAGTTGTTGTACTTACACCTCTAGCAGCAGATTTAATTTATCAGCTAGATAAAACTAAACTTGTTGGTGTACCTAACGGGAGATACACAGATATAATTGCAAAATCCAAATTTAGTGATTTTCCTAGAGTTGGAACTCGAAGTGCGATTAATTTAGAAAAAATTGTTTCTTTAAAACCAGATTTGGTCATGGGTGCTGAAAAAATCCATGACCAAACATTAGCAAAATTACAAGAATTAAAAATACCCACTGTTGCGCGTAATATAAGTAGTTGGCAAGACTTAGAAAATCAAACCACAGAATTAGCCCAGCTTATTGGTACTGACTCAAAGCCAATTTTAGATAAATATCAAACTTACTTAGGTAATATTCCTAAGAATGGTAAATCCGTTCTAGTTTTACTGCGATCGCAACCAACATCATCACCAAATAAAAATAGTTGGGCTGGGAACTTACTCGAAAAATTCAAGTACAAAAATATAGCAGCAGACTTTCAGTCAGGTAGTCGTTTTAAAGGTTATTTGACTCTTTCCCAAGAAAAAATACAAGGGAGCTAATCCCGATAAGCTTTTTATCATTGAGTCCGATAATTTGAACCCCAATGATTTTAAAAAACTACCTTATTGGAATAAATTAAAAGCAGTACAAAATAATCAAGTATATACTTTTCATCACGATGGTTTAATTACATCCACAAGTATTGATAATATTGAGGAAACTTGTAAAAAATTACGAGAAATTGCAGCTAAGTAAGATAATCAAGCATTGGATTTATAGTTTTTAATGAATTCAAGCAAGAGATAACAAATAAAGTAATACCGATTCAAATAATGATTGCAACATATAAATCATTTGTAGGGACACGTATTATTGACTCCTTGGAAGCAAAATATTACATATATAGGAATCCGGTTTGATTTTTGTAGGCGTAGCCAGCGCTTACGCTTATAAGATTAGGTATTGTAGGTATTGTAGGGTGCGGTCTTACGAAGTCGTAACGCACCGTAATCATGGGTTTGGTGCGTTACCAAGAGCGAAGAGCGCACCCTACGTATTTTTTCAAAAATATGCAGGGGTAATCCTATAGTATTCCTAAATCATTCATGAAAAATTAGGTTTATGTAACGAACCACAAAGGCTTGCCCTCGAACCCTTCACGGAGTTCGAGGGTAAACTCCGTGAAGGGACGCAAAGGACGCAAAGAAAGAAAAGAGAGATTTTCACAATTCATTTAGGGCTGCTATATCTTATAAATATTTATTTATGATTCAACTTTGACAAGTGGTCGTTTGACATTATTGTATCAAAAGCGCAATAGTAGTGAAGCCGAAATCAAGATTCTTCGCTTTTAGGAAAATCACAGTTTTAGCATCATGCAAAATCAATCATCTATTATTTTTGACCAAGAACGCGCTTCTTCCTACGACAAAAGATACGCTAAATTGGCTCCACTGCGCGACGCACTTCATTTGCTTATCCAACTAGTACTTTCCGAACTTCCTGCTGATGCACGAATTCTGTGTGTCGGAGTGGGAACTGGCTCAGAATTGATTTACCTCGCCCAAAAATTTCCACAGTGGCAGTTCACTGCGGTAGAGCCTGCGGCATCGATGCTTGACATCTGTCGCCAACGTGCCGAAGAGTGCGGTATCGCGTCACGTTGCACTTTTCACGAAGGTTATCTCGATTCACTGCCCGCATCGAATGAGTTCGATGCGGCAACTTGCCTTCTAGTTTCTCACTTCATTGTGCAGCTCCCGGAGAGGCGCAACTTTTTCAGTCAAATCGCTTCACGAGTTCGCCCTAATGGATATTTGGTCAGTTCTGACCTGGCTTCCGATATGTCCACTTCAGCCTACCACAGCCAAATTGAGGTTTGGTTAAGAATGCAGAGGTATTCTGGAGTGCCTGAAGTGGAAGTTGAAAAGATTCGTGCTTCTTATGGTCGGGATGTTGCTGTGCGATCGCCACTTGAAATCGAATCAATAATTGTAGCGAGCGGCTTTGATACACCTGTATTGTTCTTCCAGACCCTTCTCATTCATGCCTGGTATGCTAAACGAATACCAGTGAGCTAAAAGTTATCAACAGTCGCCGAATTCGGTGCAACTGTTATTGATCTTAGGAGTCATCTTGATTAACCTCATACATTCAACTTCTTGAATAAGGAATTTATTTTGCAATTCCCAATTTTGTGCAAGTCCCTTTATCTGAATAAGTAGTTTTTAACCACCACTTTCACCAACTCGTTTGCCATCTTGCCATACGCTGGCGCAAGCGGTACAAACAAATATATGCTGTTTTTCGGTCATTATCTTGTTTTGTGTGTAGGAGTAAGTCCGAACCGTAAAAGATTTATTCGGGTGTTGCGATCGCCTTTGCCTGGGTAAATCCCATCACTGACAGGTAAAGTAGATCTATCGAAAATAATTATTAATAAGCAACCAATATTACATGTACTTGTCGCACCAAAGACAATTAGCGCGATACTCTCACAGGCAGCTAAGTAGGTATGCAAAATTATTATTTATATATCTTTTTTTGCTGTTGACTTTACTGAATACAGAATTGAGAATTCAGGAATATATAATTAATTTTGCACCAGCACTTACTCCCGCTTGAGCCGCATCTGAAAACGCAGTTTGTACTGTAAATTAATTGCCTACCGTCTCATACAAAGCCGCAATCTCTAGCGTTTGATATGTGGCCCGATAGGAATGTAAGACCTAGTAGTTGGGGAAATGTTCATAATACCAACCATCTGTACCTCACACACTCTACTTAGCTTTTTTAGTGGCAATCGCTAGTTTCGCACCGGGAATTTGTCGCACTTTATCCATTACGGCCACAGCCGATCCAAGGTTTACTTGTTCATCAGCATTAACTACAACTAATACGTCTTGATTATTACCCACTAAAGCACGTAACTGTTCCGTCAATGCTTCAATTGTAGTCGGTTGGCGATTGATGGCTACTTGTCCTTGTACGTCTATAGTGATAGTAATTGGCTTTTTACTTTGTATTTGAGACTGTTGTCCGGTAGCGGCTTTAGGTAGATTTACTGGTAGCCCTTCGGAATTGCTTAAAAACAAAGTTGAGAGAATAAAAAATGTTAAAAGCGAGAATACAACATCAATCATGGGCACAATATTAATTTGTGCTGGCATCTCAGGTTCTTGTAATAGACGACGACGCATAATCTCTGTCTCCTCGCTGGTAACGACGACGATAAATTAGTTCTAACTGTCCGGTATATTCTTCTAGACGCGATATTTCGTGTTGGTATAGTCCTCGAAAAATGCTGGCAAATGTAAGCGTAACAATACCAACCAATAATCCAGCAGATGTAGCTATCAAGTCTTCACTAATACCTGCTGTTAAACCTTCTTTATTGGTAGCAGCCAAATTACCAATATTTATAGATGCGAAAGTTTTAATCAAACCAAATACTGTTCCTTGAAGACCAAGTAAAGGTGCAAGACCAACAATAGTATCAAAAATATGATTAAAACGCTTTAGCAATGGTATTTCTGCTTTGGCTTCAGTTTCCAATGCCAACCAAAACTCTTCTGGGGTTGGTTCTTCGAGTTCTAAAGTAGCAAGAAAAACACGGGAAATAGGTAAATCAATATTCTTCCGTAGTATATCTATAGCTCCAACAACATTATTTAGGCGGTAAAGTCTTAAGGACTCTTTTGCAACTTCCTGCTGGCGTTTATAAATTTTCACCCAAAATAATAAACGTTCTATAGTTAAGCCCACGGCTAAAACAGAAGAGAAGAATAGCGGCCACATGACAACACCGCCTGCTGCAAATAACTCAGTCAAACCATTTAAATTCATGTATTTCCTCTTTCAATCAGTAATTACTTACATTCAAGCTTGGTTTTAATTAAGTGTTAATCATGATATTACAATATTGTTGTCCATTTGCAAATCTTTTTCATTAAAATCATCTTTGCGTATCTATGTACTACTAGCCCCTGATAGTTTACCTGAATCTGAAAAACTATCTCCAGAAACTGCATTAATTGCTGCTGCTCTAGAATCTTTAATATCTCGTAAGGTAGATGCTAATTCTTCATTGCTCTGAGGCGCAACTTTTTCAGTCAAATCGCTTCACGAGTTCGCCCTAATGGATATTTGGTCAGTTCTGACCTGGCTTCCGATATGTCCACTTCAGCCTACCACAGCCAAATTGAGGTTTGGTTAAGAATGCAGAGGTATTCTGGAGTGCCTGAAGTGGAAGTTGAAAAGATTCGTGCTTCTTATGGTCGGGATGTTGCTGTGCGATCGCCACTTGAAATCGAATCAATAATTGTAGCGAGCGGCTTTGATACACCTGTATTGTTCTTCCAGACCCTTCTCATTCATGCCTGGTATGCGAAACGAACACCAGTGAGCTAAAAAAATATCATAATAAGAATGATTATAGATTGAAACTACACACTATTGATCTAAAATCGATAGTTTTAGCCGCTTGTAAAATAATCAAACCCTTGCAGAGCATTTTCTGCAAGTGCTTAACTATATAGGAAACAAACTAAACTCCGATTCGAGAGCTACTTCGCTTGAAACTCCGTAAACTTACCTCCTAAACCCTCAACAATAGTCTTAGTATTTGCTTTCAGCATTTTTTGATAAGTGTCACCTTCACTACCAGGTTCCCCCAAGCCATCAGCAAAGATTTCTCGCTCAGAAACCTTCACATTTGCTTCCTTTGCTACAGTTTCAATTAACTTAGGGTTGATACCCACTTCCGCAAAAATTGTCGGCACCTTTGCTTCTTCAACAGTTTTAACAGTATCCTTCACCTTCGCAGCCGTAGGTTTTTCCTCCGTACTAATACCCTCTAGCGATGCAGTCGGAATATCGTAAGCTTTCGAGTAATACCCCAAAGCATCGTGAGTTGTCACCAAAGTCCGCGAAGAAGAAGGAATTGTGGCAATTTGGGACTTAATCCAGCTGTCAATCTGGGTTAATTCTGTAGTAATAGCTTTGGCGTTTTTGGTGTAGAGTTCAGCATTCTCCGGCGCAACCTTTGCTAGACTAGCCTGGATTGTTTCCACTATCCGGACACCATTTTGAGCATTCTGGAAAACATGAGGGTCATTTTCAACTTTGCCATCTTCTGAGAACTTTTGGGGAGTGGGAACCGCAACTTCATCAACCGCAACCTTCTCTTCTGAATTTGATGTAGCTTGAATCAGCTTTACTAAAGTTGGCTCAAAATTATAACCTCCATACAATACCAGCTTGGCATTCTCAATCGCTTTGCGGTCTTCTGGGGTAGCCTGATAAATATGCGGGTCAGCCCCAGCTTTAATCAAACATTTCAAGTCTATGGTATCTCCAGCAACTTGTTTGGTTAAATCGCACAAAATTGTATTCGTTGCTACTACCTTAACTCCCTTACCTGTCGCGGTGTCCGTATTGGTTGCAGCAACAGGGCTTGTTGCAGGTGTGGCAGAACTATTTTCACTCTGTAGGGGAGATTCGGCACAACCAGCAAACAAGCCAACACTTAGCATAAATGCTGCTAATCTTTTTGTGCGATTCAGATTATTATGCATATTTTTTAACACTTATAATTGGTCTCGCCAGTATAGAATGATAACAGTTCTTATACGGACTTGCTTATGTTAGAGGTTCAAAAATTGGCTGTCAACTACCGGGGGGTAAAAGGACTTGATGAAGTTACATTTCGTATTCAACCCGGTCAACTGGTGGGAATTCTTGGATCAAATGGGGCAGGTAAAAGTACGCTGTTTAAGGCGATGTTGGGTTTAATTCCTAGCATTGGTGGTTCTGTGAAATACGCTAAAAGCTCACTCAAGCGACAATTGCAAAGGGTTGCTTATGTACCCCAGCGCAGTCAAATCGACTGGGATTATCCTATTACCGTTGAAAATGTGGTGTTAATGGCGCGAACTCGATCGCAGGGCTGGTTTCGTCCTCCAGGTCGTCCAGCTTTTGAAATTGTCAAGAATGCTTTAGAAAGGGTAGAAATCGATTGCTTGCGACATCGCCGCATCGGAGAATTATCAGGGGGACAGCAGCAGCGGGTTTTTTTGGCTCGTGCTTTAGCGCAACAAGCTGATTTATTTTTGTTTGACGAACCGTTTACTGGGGTTGATGTCAAAACTGAGGCAATTATTCTAGAGGTATTTGCTGAACTGCGAAACCAGGGAAAAATTTTGCTGGTAAGTAATCACGATTGGGGTGAAGGTTTTATGCAACTGGATAGATTGCTGTTATTGAATCAGTATTTAGTGGCTGATGGTTCCCCGCAAGAGGTAATGACTAAGGAAAACTTGCAACGTGCTTTCGGTAAAACTATACAAAACCCAATCCACCAGCATTCAAACGAGACATTTTTTTGTTGAAACCTGATTATCCTCCCCATAGTGAATTATGATATTGAACTGGCTGGTGGAACCGCTTCATTACGAGTTTATGAGGAATGGTATCGCAATTGGTGTGATGGTTGGCATTCTCTGTCCAGTAATGGGAAGTTACCTAATTGTCCAGCGGATGGCACTTTTAGGTGATGTAATTGCCCATTGCGTGTTGCCGGGACTTTCGATCTCTTTTTTCTTGGGAATTGATATATTAATAGGTGCATTCGCTTCGGGGATGTTGAGTACGTTCCTAATTGCCTGGATTCGTTCTCAGTCCCGTGTTGCAGTTGACGCGGCAATGACGTTTACATTTTCTAGTTTTTTTGCGCTGGGTGTGACGCTGATTACTGTACTCAAAAATAAGCTCGACCTGGATAGTTTTCTATTTGGGGATATTCTCGGTGTTACTGGTACAGATATACAAAGAACGCTGGCGATCGGGGTGATAATTTTGGTTGCTGTGAGGTTATTTTATAAGGAGTTGCTATTTTTTACCTTTGATAAAACTGGCGCTCAAGCTGTTGGTTTACCCGTAAATATCATCAATTTTGGTTTTACCGCAGCCGTAACATTAACTATCATCGCTAGTATGCAGGCTGTAGGGGTAATTTTAGTCATATCCATGCTTGTGGGGCCTGCCTTAACTGCTTATCTTTTGGTGAAAGAACTGCATCAGATGATGGGATTGGGGGCACTGATCGGCGGAATTGCTAGCATTACAGGGGTGTATATTAGCTATTACCACAATATTCCATCGGGACCAGCGATTGTGTTAGTTTCCTCTATTTTATTCTTTCTGGTTTTATTATTTAGTCCCTCCCAAGGAATTTTGACTCGTCCTGATGTGGTAACACCAGCAAAAATTCTGCGTCAATTGGGGTTATTAAAAAGCGGAAAGTAATGTTTTATTTAGTATTAAATAATACTGCATATATTTTACATACAGCAGTTTGCATTTACATGAGCTACCGTAGGGGCACGGCAATGCCGTGCCCTTACGACAATCTATGCTTGCACGGTGTACTTCCTAACGATGAAATCCACTGTATAATATCCCGACAGTATTATTCAAGGTAATTAACCTTTATCCACAGCATGAAATCTTACCATTACGGCACGAAAGGTATTAGGACTTACGCACACTATACGAAAAATTAAGCATTCTAATCCTTGGAGATCGGAACCTACCCCCCTTTAAAAGGGGGGCTTTGCGTAAGTCCTGGGTATAACACTTGGTTTCACTATAGCTGGAACTATCTTTTCACAAGCCATTAAAGCACCTGATAAATTCCGTGCAGTTGGCCCGATTTGCAACGCTGCTAACCCACCCATAATAAATAATTCGCAACCTTGCCAACGCAAAGACTTATCTAACACTGGTAAACCATTGACTACGGGAATGGGGTAAGTTGCTAAAACTTCCTTTAATAATGGTTCTCTCGTCACGTCGAATTTAGTACCTGTGGATAGCCAAATTCGGCTAAACTCGTGCATGTTCCCGTTGCTACATTGCACTAACCATTTATTCCCCAACCACTCAACTTTAACTACTTGACAGTTTTCATCAATTCTGAGATTACCACTACGCACCTGCCGCCGTAGTTCGATTCCCATTGCTGGTGTCACCGAACCACCATTACGCGCTTGTTGAATCATTATAAAGCGCTTTTCTAAGTCAGATTCAGCAAAAAAACCCTTGAGATACTTTGGTCCGAGCCAACCGGGTTCGGCATCAAATAGCTTTTCTTGCAGTTGTCTGCGTATTGTTAAATGAACTTTTGCACCCTTCGATATCGCACCTGTTGCCAAATGTCCGCTAGTCAAACCACCTCCAACTATCAAGACTTTTTCCCCCGCAAGCTGTAAAGAGCGTAAATCGACTTTGGAGGAGTGACAAAGCCTATCTTGTGGATACTCCGACTCAATTTCTTCTACCCAATTAGGGAGAAGTAAGTTTGCATTACCTGTTGCCAAAACTACCCGTCGGGCTACAATTGATTGCCCAGAGAGCAACCATAGCCGAAACTGATTAATCAGGGGTTCAATCCGAGTTACCGCGAGGGGAATCACTTGATTTTGCAAATCCCAGCGAGAAATTACATCCCCACACAAATCTCGAAATAACTTAGTTCCCGGTAAATCGTAGGGAGGAAAAAGTTCGCTTGCACGAGATTCGGCAAACTTTCGTAAGGCAAAACGATTCGGATCGGGATGATGAACAGCTGGCGATCGCAAATGAGGAATATCGAATGCTGCAAATTGCTGTTCCCAACGACTCATCCATTGACCACTGGGGTCAAATACTACAAACCTAAAGCGCATTTTAGAACGCTTTTGTAGCAGATGGGTGACTAATGTAAGAGCGTGGGGACCAGCCCCAATAATTGCTAGGCTGATTTTATCAGGTAACTGTGGCGCTATGGTTTCCATAAAAACAAATCATAATTAGAATCATTATCATAATAACGCGATAATTTTACATTAATAGGACTTACGCAAAAGTTATGAAATAACTAACCTTATTAGACACAGAGGACACGGAGTTAAGAAGGTTAGTCCGGGTTATTGCGTAAGTCCGAAGTAAGTCCGAAGGCGAAAATAATAAAAAGGGGTAACTTGATTAAGAGTCACCCCGAAAACAAGTTATGGTGAGAGGAAAATTGTTACTTGTGCAGCATCAACGCCACTTCCTTGGCAAAGTAGGTCAAAATCAAATCTGCACCCGCACGTTTAATACTAAGTAATGTCTCTAAAATTACCTTTTTCTCATCAACCCAGCGATTTTGAGCTAAATCATACACTTCTGCAATTTCTCTCAGCAGTAAGTCTAGAGTAAATCGATAACAACCTGGCATAGAAGCAATTTCGACCTTCTCTTCCTCCCCTTCCATCACAAACATTGGAATTATGAGGTCGTCAACTGTTAAGTTCGTTTCTCGCACCATCCGACGCAGGGTTTCAGCACGACGCAGACGACGGGGACGTTGAGTGATGGAGCTTTGGGCAGTGGGATTTTCTGACATATTTTGATAATGATTATTAATATAAAATAATCATAATTGTTTTGTGCGATAAATATTTATCCTTGATTTGCTTTTACCTTATTTTTTGCGATCGCAAATCCTTTATCCCCATAGCGGACAGTCCTAAATTCCACATGGTTCGCATTGGGATTGTAAATAGTATAAGTAGCTTCACCAGATTTTCGTCCCACATTTCCCACCCCAATTACTTGACGTAGGGTGCAAGAATAATAATCGTTATTGTATAGTAGATTGTATATTATTTGCTTGCAGTCTTTATCTAAAATAAAAATATGACCAGTATTGGCTTAACCGCTCGATTAACCAACTACCAAGAATACATCTTAGAAACTTTAGAGAAGCTTGATACTCCAATTTCTGCTCAAGATTTACATATACAATTGCGCTCCACCTATAAAAGTTTGGGGTTGGCTACAGTTTATCGTGGGTTGGAGGTGTTGAAATTACGCGGATTAGTGCAAAGCCGTACCTCAGTACATAGCATGTTTTTATACAGTATAGTGCAAAGACACCAGCACTACGTTACTTGTTTGCAATGCGGTGAGTCAACTGATATCGATGCTTGTCCGGTTTGCCAGTTAGAAGCAGAATTAGAGCGATCGCTTGCCTTTAAGGTCTTCTATCATACCCTAGAGTTTTTCGGCTTGTGCGTATTTTGTCAAGGGAAAGATGCGAGTACGTTTAGTTAGGGATGCGAACAATAGTTCAGTTTTTGGGTAGTACTTCTATTCCCGATGTCAATGAGTTTCGTAATCAGGCAAATCAATCAGTTTAGAAAAATAAAACTATAAAACTCCATTTAATTATACCAAACATTCGTTGAGTAAAGAATGAATTTTATTAGTATCTAGGTGTCTACCAATAAAAACAACTTCATTTTTAGGAGATGTTTTCCATTCCGAAGCATCTAACTGATAGCGAGGACCGCTAAGTTGAAAAATATGCCGGAGAGGACTATCGCTAAACCACAAAATACCCTTAGCTCGAAATACATCTTTTGGCATTTCTTCGGTCAAGAAATTATCAAATTTGTTAACATCAAACGGTTTATTAATTTGGAAAGACACTGATATAAATCCATCATTGTCTAAATGCTGAGAGTGATGACCGTGATGTTCGTGGTCATGATGCTCATGATTGTGAGAATGGTCATGATTGTGGTCGTGATGCTCGTGTTTATGTTCTTCTTGTTGAGGAGTATATAAATCTTTTGGGGTTAATCCTACACCGAGAATTAATGGTAATGCTACTTTTCCGTGGGTAGTCCGCAGGATTCTTGGTGACTCTTTGACATCATGGATAAAATCTTCTAATTCTTGAAGTTTTTCTGGTGTCGCAAGGTCAGTTTTATTGAGAATAACAATATCCCCATAGGTAATTTGTTTGAATGCTGCTTCACTTTGAAAATGTTCTGCATCAAAGGATTCGGCATCAACTACAGTCAAGATAGAATCAACATTAGTAAAATCTCTCAGTTCGGTTCCCAAGAAGGTCAAAATAATTGGTAATGGGTCAGCAACACCTGTAGTTTCTATCACCATATAATCAATACTATCTTCGCGTTCCAAGACTCGATAAACAGCATCAACTAGTCCATCATTGATAGTGCAGCAAATACAGCCATTACTGAGTTCCACCATATCTTCATCGGTAGAAACGAGCAATTGACTATCAATGTTAATATCACCAAATTCATTGACCAAAACTGCAACTTTTAAATCTTGCTTATTCTGAAGAATTTCATTTAGTAATGTGGTTTTACCGCTACCCAAAAACCCTGTGATGATAGTAACAGGCATTCCCATTTTAGGAATATTGGTAATAATTTCTGAAGTCGAAGTAGTTGCATTGATTGTCATAATATGTTGTCCTTTAGTTTCGATTATGTAGAGACGCGATATATTGCGTCTAAATTATAAAAATCCAATTAATTCGTTGGTGGTATACGTGCGAGAATGCCTTTTTGTAAAACTTCTGGTCGCTCATTTCGGGGAACAATTCCATCACTGCTAGCATAATATTGTTCGTTAATATCTAAAATCGGTGATTATTGGCGAGCAAATCATCTACTGTTTGTTTAGATAAAAGTTTTTAATGCGATCGCTTCTTGCAATTTAGTTACAATTTCATCCAAAGTCAACGCTCCTAAATCTCCAGCAAGTCTTGTTCTGACGTTCAAAGTTTTACTTTCTGCCTCTTTCTTGCCAACTACAGCAAGCACTGGGATTTTTTCTAGTTCTGCGGTGCGGATTAGTTTACCTAAACGTTCTCCACTTTGGTCAACTTCTACACGCAAACCTATTTTTTTCAAAGAACTTACCACAGATTCGGCATATTCTTTTACTTCCTCAGTTACAGGTAATAATCGCATTTGTACTGGTGCTAACCACAAGGGAAAAGCACCTGCATAATTTTCAATCAAAATCCCAAAGAAGCGTTCTAAAGAGCCAAAAATTGCCCGATGAATCATGATTGGTCGCTTACCATCTAGTTAAATTGAGAATCGTTATCGTAATGGTAGCGCACAAACGTTCGTTTGGGAATATTCGGTTTAATAATTTTTTGTTGTTAGTGACTAATGGGTTGGTGTTTGTGTTGAAAACCTTGGCGAGACGCGATACCCAAGCGTCTCTACATCCCGCAAAATTAATGACATGGAGCAGTAGTAGTCCATGTCATTAATTTTGGGGGGTTCAAAACAAACCTTATTAGACACGGAGTACACGGAGTCAGAATTAGGAGAGATGAGGGTATTTTTCAACCCCTCAGAACTTATGACACAGACCAGTAGTGGTTCGTGTCAAAAGTTCTGATGGGTTGCTAGTTGTAGGTTGGGTGTAGCGTAAGCGAAACCCAACATTTAATAGTTGGGTTCCACTTCGTTCCACCCAACCTACGCCTAATTAACCCGTCAAAATTAATGACATAGACCAGTAGTAGCGCTTTCCTCGTTTAAAAAATATTAATTTTGAGGGCTAAAGCCCAAGCAAGAACCGCATTGAAACCTCTCCCCCGCAGCGAGGAGAGGTTATTCAAAATCAAAGCAATTAAGCAAAGGCAAATTGGCTAGCATCATTTAGGTTCAAGCTGGTTGCTTGAATACCACCCAAAACAGCCAAAGTTTGACCGCCAAAACCAATCTCTGTATCGCTACCTACTTGATTTAAATTCAGAGTTGATGCAGAGATACCCAAACTAACACTACCAAGAATGCCAATTACATCAGTACCAACTTGGAAATCAAGAACAGTGTTCGCTGAATCCGGTAATTCCGCGTTTGCAATCCAGAATTGGTCAGCACCAGTTCCACCAGAAAGCAGGTTGCCACCACCCGATTGGACGTAGAATTTGTCGTTACCATCGCCACCTAATGCACGGTCATTGCTACCGAGGAAGAAAATATCATCCCCAGCACCACCGGACATGCGGTTGCCACCGTTAGCATCAGTAGCATCGAATACATCATTACCGTCGCCACCAAAAACGCGATCGCCTTTGCTAACAAAGACAATATCGTTACCACCGCCTAAGTCAATCCGATTACCACCAGCAATCGGAGAAGTTACTGTTTGTGTATCAACTTCGTCATTACCTGCACCAGTAAATACGGTGTCATTGATACCGTCAAAGCTACCATCAGGAGCGCCTGCAATTAAGGTATCAGCGGCGTTCGTACCTGATAATAACTGGGTTTCTTGCTGTGCGGCAGCGAATTCTGGTGTGACACCAAACAACGTCTGATACATTAGAGCGTAGATTTCGGTGTTATCTAAAGTACTAGATAATTTATCCGCATTCATTCCGTAGGTTTTGGAAACAATGCTACCAGGAAAGTCTGGAGTACTGACCCAAGCTATACCAAAGTTACCCATCGGTCCATCTATACTATCTTGAGCTTGGAATGGTATCCAAGGAGCCTCGCCACTACCTGTACTGCCATTCACACCATCCAAGACAGCTCGGTTTGTAGTGGTTGTTGTTTGGTTAACGTTGATGAAAGGAGCAGATGGTTCGCTATCGGCGATCGCTGGATTGCTGGGGGTATAGTTGCCAGAGGGACGAGTATAAGGAGCAAATTGGGTTACCTGCAAGCCTCCAGCATCGCTGTCTGCGGCAGTAATAACTAAAGTGTTGGGGTCTTGGGTATTAACATAATTCATCGCCACGCCAATTGCTGCATCTGCCCGACGGACTGCCTCAACTGTCCCTGCGGCGTTGTTATTATTAGCAAAGTTATCCGAACCTTCTTCCTCAACTACCACAAAGAAGCCATCCGGGTCTTTATTGAGTATTTTCAAAGATGCTTCCGTCATCTCGGCAACGGTGGGTGCTGTTGCTACATATAACGGTAAAGGGTTGCTGCTGTTGAGTCCGAGTGCTTCTTCAGTGCGGTCGTCAAAGGTATGTATTGCCGCAAACACACCCAAGAGCTTCTGGGGCGGGTTTGTGCCATTGACCACCTGGTTCATTTCGTCTTCAGTGTAAACCACTGTGTAACCCAAAGACTTCGCCAAATCAATCAAGTTAGTAGTAGGGCGGCGTTCGGGACTGCTTTCTGAAGCATCGAGTTCGGCATCGACGTGGAACCCTGTAGTGCCCTTTGGCAACATATATAGTTCACCACCACCCATAATTACGTCGGTACCGGAACGAATTACCTGCTCGATAATTTCCGAATACTTGTCTCGCGCCCGAATATTGTCACCATCACGGTTAGTAGTTTCCGCAGCAAAGGCAGCAGTACCAGGTTCTGCTAAGTGACCGGATTGAATCAGCGCAGTCGCTTTTCCACGTTCAATTGCTTCTTCGAGAATAGTGTAGCCAGTTCTACCTGATGCTGGAGTAACGCGAGTATTATCTTCTTCCAATCCAAAGGATTCGTTGAACACCTTTACGCCGTTAGCGTGGGTAACTGCACCCGCGTTGGAAGTACCTGTTAGTTGGTTTTCCATATGCCCCAGGTAAACCCCAGCATCAGACATCATGTCCCAGTTGAGGCGACCATCGGAACCTTTATCGATGTTTCGCAGCGCCATGTAATGCGAAGGGCTGGTTCCATCGGGGTGAATGAAGATGACGTTGCCAGTTTCCTTAGTAGCTTTCGGTGCTGCTGTCGGTGCTGGGTTGCGTGAAACTAGTTCGGTGCTGAACAGAGTTTCGTACATCAACTCGTACATCCCCGTGTTGTCCACCGTTGCAGGTAACTTATCGGCGTTCAGACCGTGTGCCTTAGATACGATGGAACCGCTAAAGTCAGGTGTACCTGCCCAACCGACAGCAAAATTGAAAACATCGCCACTTGCGTCGGGTGCAGCAACAAAAGGTAGGGTATTTGCTCCTGTTTGACCATCGAGGGGTATGTTGCGTGAAGAGGTGGTGGGGTTATTATTAACGGTGCCGACAGGCTGACCGGGAGTACGCGGGTCAACTACTTGCAAACCACCTGCATCGCTATCAGCGGCAGTTAGCAATAGGGTGTTGGGGTACTTGTCGATAAAGTTCATTGCTACCCCAACCGCTGCATCTGCACGACGCACACCTTCCAGGACTCCAGCAGCATTGTTATTGTTGCCGAAGTTGTCGGTTCCTTCTTCTTCAACAATTGCAATCGAACCGTTGTTGAAGTTAGGATGTTTTTCCATCAACTTCTGGGTGACATCCAGCATCTCGGCGATTGTCGGGGCTGTTTCAGCATAGAGGGGTAAACCCTGTGCGGCTAAAACTTCTTCGGGACGGTCGTTAAAGGTGTGGATGGGAGCAAATACGCCCAATACTTTGGTCGGTGCTGTAGGAGTCTTTGTCGGGTCGAGCAAATCGTTGAGTTGTTGCTCGGTGTAAACAACCGTGTAGCCGTTGCTTTGGGCCAATTCAATCAGGTTTTCGCTGGGACGTTGCAGGGGGTTAGTGCTGAGGGCATCATATTCAGCCGCCGTGCCGTGGAAGCCGTCAGTACCGATGGGTACCATGTTGAGTTCGCCACCACCTAAAATGAAATCTACCCCAGAGAGGATGACTTCTTTAGTAATATCTGACTGCTGCTGGCGGGGTGGAATTCGGGTTCCATTTGCATCAACTGTTTCACCCACCTGAGATACAAACGCGGCAGTACCAGGCTCATAGGCAGCACCCGACTGAACCAAAGCAGTCACCTTATTGGCTGCGATCGCTTCTTCTATAATGGTCTGACCTGTGTTACCTGAAAGGGGAGTAACTGGCGAACCGTCTGCATTCAAACCAAAGGATTCGGCATATACCTTAGCACCTGTAGCGTGAGTCACAGCACCAGCATTCGAGGTTCCCCCAAGTTGGTCTTCCAAATGACCCAGGTAAACACCCGAATTGGACAGCATGTCCCAATTCAAACGTCCATCGGGTCCCTTATCTACAAATCGTGCTAATGCATAGTGCGATGGACTTGTTCCATCTGGATGGAGGAAAATTACGTGATTACCGACGGTTGAATTTGCCATATTTATAATGCCCAGTTTTTTTAGGTGATTATCCGATTGAAAGGGGTTTAAATCCCTTTTACAAAACGTAATTGCAAATTGTTTAAGTGGCTATTGTTTTCTTCTGCTATCAACTCTCAACCGCTTCACGATAAGTTTCTAGTACAGTAATAACCTGATAATATACAGTCGCTAATTATTATTACCGAGAATCTACTGACTATTCTTGACATAATAATGCCACTCCTGGATTAACAAAAGCTTATATTGTGTTTAATGAAAACTTAAACTTTAAACATTCGCCTTTGTCAAAAATTATTCAGAAAACTAGCGTTTATCATTACTTAGATTCAAATTCTTTGGTATAGATACTACTTAAGATAGATGCATTTTTATTTATATTTTTATCTGAAAAAGTTATATAAAAACAATTTCAATTAGCTGTAAATTTGATTTATTTTTATTTATATGATGTATGTTTCTGTTGAGCGATCGCAACGCAAGAAAGCAAGCACCTTGAGAAGTCACTTAGCGATCGCATCGCGTTTTTTGAAAATATGACTGCTTATACTATCGGCTTTCTGCCTACACCAAAGCCTGACTACAAATAACTATGGGAATAGGTTGAGATAAAGCAGGTAAACTATTATCTTGCACCTCGTGCATATTATGCTGGCGATAAATCTGCCTTAATTGATTAAACAATTCTTGACCTGTAAAACCATCGCGCCTTAATTTATTTAACTCGCGGTTGACAGCTTGATTCACACTCAAGCGAAACGCTTTTTCCAAAATATTAACCTGACCTTTTACGGATTCATCGGTAGTTGATTTAAAAAATATCCTCAGTTCCCGCAGAATATACCTTTGTCCCTGAGTTAAACGCACAATTAACTCTTTTTCTGCTTGGCGATGTTTTACTTCTTCTGCAAATTGACGTTTGACGCGCATCACAGCAGAATTATGGGATGAAGGAAGTTTTAATGTAGGAGTCGTGTCATCAGCTTTAATTGTACCTAGTATGCGGGGGATATCTCTGGAAATGATTTCTCCCTTATCATCTAATAAAAATAATTGCTGGTAGCCTTTAATATCAGGTCGATTGGGGTCGGAAGCTTCGCAGAAAACGTATGTCCCCTTTTGCATAGAAAATTTAGCGGTGCGAATACCGTGCGGTAAATTTGCGATACGTTCAAATTCTCCAGGGTTCTCTTTTTGCAATTTTCTGAGGATTTCTTCAGCTTCATTTAAGTCTAAAAAATTATCTTCATCGTCAATATCAAAAAGACTCAACTGTTTACCATTTTGTTCGTAAATGGCGTACATTGCTTCTTCGTTAAGTTGTTCAGTTTTATCAAGAATAGCAGCATCTTCACCGATAGTGTCGTGAATTTCTTGAATCCTATTTTTTAGCTTCTGCTGTAATCCTAAATTGCGTTCAATGCCGATTTCTGGTAAAAAGTTATATCCGTAAATAACTTCTTTTTCGCTGCCAATTCGGTCAATACGACCAAAACGTTGAATTAGTTTAACTGGGTTCCAGTGTAAATCGTAATTAATTATTAAATCGCCATCTTGCAAGTTTAACCCTTCTGCTAAAACATCGGTAGCAATCAGAGTATTTAATTCGCATTCTCCAGGTTTAAATTTATATTCTTTGTTAGCGTTAGGTGCAAATCTTCCTACTACCCGCGATTTATTTTTGCTACTACCACTATAAATTACATCAATATCATCGCGTTTACCGTCTGGGTTTAAATTATCGTGTAAATATTTTGCTGTATCGGCATATTGGGTAAATATTAGCTGTTTTTTAGATTTTAGGGTTGGTTTTGATAAACACTTAATTAAAGTCTGTAATTTGGCATCTTTATCGGGGCTAATTGGTTCGACTAGTGCCAAAATGTTTTGCAAAATTTTAATATCATGCTCGATATGCTGGTACAATATTTCTGCATTAAAATCAGCTAGGTCATATTTATTAGATACCTGTTGCAATGCGTCTATTAAATCTTGTTCTTCGGCTTGGTTATAATCTGACGATAGTAGAGTTTGGGCTTCTTCTCCTGCGGGGACAAAACCTTGAGATAAGGCTTTTAAAAACCGTTTATGTACTATCAATAATTTTTTGATGGTTTCTTGAAAAGCATAAACACTCGACTCAAAGCGCTTAAATAATAACACTCGCATTAAACCCCGTAGGTTAGCACCAGCGCGTTGCAAAGTGTTATATGGTTCTTGCTTTTGCTTGTCTTTTAAAACATAATTCCACAGTCCGTAACGCGCATAATGTAGAGACGCGAAATTTCGCGTCTCTACATTTTTGTTTTTGCTGGATTTACCCATGTATTTACGTAAATCCTGGTATAGTCCTTGGTATGTGTCCTCAATGCTGTACTCGATAGTTTCTAGTTCGCGCTTGGGGAAAAATCGATGTTTACCACCAACAATAACGTAAGCATGTTTGGTTCCATCTAGGTATTCTCTAAAGTTACTTGGGTCAACTTGGTGATGGTTTTTTGAGTCAAAACCGTAAAAACGTAAGATGTGGTTGCGGGTACGACGGATGAGGATATGGGAGAGTAATTCGGGTAATTTTTTCTCACCTTTTTCTATTAATTGAAAATATTCTTTTAAGTTGGGTGGGTCTATCGGTAAATCTGTTTTATCGTCTTGATGAAATAATTTTAATTGATGATAAATATCCCAAGCAGTTTTGTTTCGGGGAGTCGCAGTTAAAAAGCAACAACGTTTACCAGCACCTAAAAATGCTTCTACAACTTTATATCTTTGGGTGTTATTATTTCGTAAGTTATGGCTTTCGTCGATTAAGACAAAATCTCTATCTTTGTATTTAAAATCATTTAATAATGTTTTTATCTCACCTTCGTCATCTTCTTTCAACATTCCCATTGAAAGAACGCGAGCATTTAACTGGTAAACTTCGTTGTAACGTTCCCACATTTCTATCAGTGGTGCAGGGCAAATAATTAAAGGTCGCGCGCGTTCAGTTTGTTCAAATCTTTTAACGATTGCAGCACCGATAAAACTCTTACCTAGCCCAACTACATCGCTAACGAAAGCCCCACCATAGTCTCTAATATTTTGCACAGCATTATTAACAGCTACTTTTTGAAAATCTGCTAATTGCTTACTAATTTCGTCTTCGATAATTAAATCTATTGGTGCTGTGTCTTCTAATCTATCTTTGACTAAACTATAAAGAGTTTTCATGTAAACATCATAGGGACGAACTGGTAAGCCCGCCCAAGATTGTTTCATTTCTGTCATCAAAGCTTCGTTAAAATCTTCCGCTTCGTTCCACAATTCATCAAACCAATGAGTTAATTCTGTATGGTTATCGTTTCCGTGAATAGTGACATTAAGTTCGGTATTATGGGTAATCCCGGAAAGGGTAAGATTAGATGAACCGACAATAGCAATCCCTTTTTCTTGACGCTCTAAAGCTCGACCTTTGTTATCGTAAATAGTACCGTAGTCAAAAATATAGGCTTTGGCGTGTAATGTTCCTTTAGTGTAAACTCGGACGTGAAGCCGTTTTTCTTCAATCATCTGCACGAGGTTTTTAACTAGCGTCTCGGCTTCATCCGTCTGATCCATTAGTTCGATGCTGGAACGGATGTTGGCTGCTGTAACGCTTGCCATCTGCTTTTCTTCGCTGCGCTTGGGATATCTTTGCGCTTCGATTTTATCTTCAATTAATTCTAATCGTCGGTATCCTTGGGCGATTTGTTCGATGGTTTCGCGGTTGGTAGTATTGCCAATTAGCAAGCGTAGTTCTTTGATGCTGGTGAGACGTTCCGCGATCGCAGTGAAGCCAGAAAGAAAGAAATAACCTACCGCAAAATGTGCCGCTTCGGATGAGTCGAGAATGCGCTTGATTTGGTCTACTAATTTTTGATTGCGGTTATCTATTATATCGTGGGTAGGCATTGTTTTTATTTCGCGCAGAGGAGGCAGTGCGTTGCTCCTGTATCCCCCCGTTATAGCACCTGCCGTCGCGCAGAGGCGCAAAGAAGAGGAATTAATCAATAAATTTATTTCTTATTTGTAGGGTGCGTTAACGTAGTGTATACTGCAAACGGGTAAAATCTAGACTTTTGTCATGCTGAGGAACGAAGCATCTTAAAGATTTTGCCCCTTGTTTAAAAGTACAGTTCTAACCCGTTTTTAGTGTAACGCACCATTTCCAGGTTTCAAAATGCTAAAACTTCACTCAAAATAACAACAGGTAAACCGGAAATATTACGAAAGCCCTTATCGTTAGTATTATTTGTAGGGTGCGTTAACGTAGTGTAACGCACCATTTCCAGGTTTCAAGATGCTAAAACTTCACTCAAAATAACAACAGGTAAACCGGAAATATTACGAAAGCCCTTATCATTAGTAAGAAATTGATTGCAGCTAACTGATAAAGCTGTTGCAGCATGAATTGCGTCCGGTGTTTTCAAGCGAGTTGCCGCGCGGACGTTAGCAGCTTGTTTCAGTAGAGACTGGCTAATAGGCACTAACTGCATTTGAGACGACAATAACAGTTCTTCATAGTCTGCTACTAAAGAATTGTTTCCTAAGCGCAATGGAACCACTAATACCTCTAGTAACAATAGTTCGCTACTGACGATTTGAATTTCTCCCGCATAAAACTTAGCCCATAAGGGTTGCAGCAAAGAATAGTAGTCTGGGTTGCCTTCGATGGTATAAATAGCCACCGAAGTATCTATATAAATAGTGCCACTTGTTGGAAGTATTAGCTGTCCCATGATTCACGTTCTTCTTGGAGTTGTCTATCTATATCCTCAGCAGTTCGAGAAGGGTGTCTCTTGCGACTTTCTTCTATAATGTCTAGTACAGAACGCCGCAACGGTTCAGCTTTTTGTGGCAAAACCACAAATACATCTACACTATCGCCAATTTGAGCTTCTGGAACTTGAATTTCTATTTTGTTTCCTGCTAAAACCTTGGTTGTGATACGTAAAGTTGATTGCATGGTTTTAAACCTTATTATATTGCAAACACATTTTGGTAAATATCTGACATTGTGAGATTTAGACCCACTGATGTTAATTGTAATTCATCATCTTTATTCAAGATTTCTAGTGACCAAGTTCATAATTGATTTAACTGTAGGTTGGGGAGCAATCGCGAGTTCGCGGGGGTTCCCCCCTCACGCAAATGGCGTTGGAGCGACAGGGTAACCCAACATTAACCCTTGCTCAAGAAACTTCTCAACGCTATAGATAACAGGCGATGTATCTACATATACCAAGCTTGAAGCTGGAATATTTAGCGTTCCCATGATTCCCGTTCCTCTTTCAGGTACTTGTCTACTTCTTGGGTAGTTTTGAAAAGCTGTCTCCCTGGTAACTCGTTAAGAATATCTACTGCCGAACGACGTTTGGGTTCAGTTTTCTCTGGTAAAATCACAAATACATCAACGCGATCGCCTATTTCAGCTTCGGGGATTTCAATTTCTATTTTGTTTCCCGGTAAAACTTTGGTTATGATACGTAAAGCTGATTGCATGGTTTTTCCCTCAACATTTCTTAATACTGTCTGCGAGATTGTTCTCTTCTATATTGTCCTACAGTCCATAAAGTGCAGCGACGCGATCGCTTATTTCTTTTTCCCATGCTTCACAGTCTACACCTTTTGCGTCTAGGCATTTTTGGACTAAATCGGATATAGCTTTGCGATCAGTAGTTGAAGCGTTAGGGATAGGAATTTTTTCTACAAACTGTCTAAAAAATCTTAGTCGCCCACCCTTATCAGAATCTCCTAACACTGTTAGTGTTTGTTTACAGTAGTTCCAAACTGTAGAAGAGTTTAGAACTCCAAGTAGGTAAAGCTCAGAAGACGATATAAAATATATTGTATTGTTAATAAAAAGTGCATTTGTATCAAACACAAAACGTGATTCTTTAGCAATGTCAGGAAAGATAATTTTTGGTTTGTTAAAAGCATTATAATAGTTACACGCCCGGAGTTCCCACCAGTGATTGCCTTTATCGTAACGTTTTTCTAATTCTACTTTCCATTGATTTAAATGTGCGAATACAGCAGAATAGCTCTTTATATTAACACCAATAGGTGTGACAATAAGCCATCTATTTTTTGAATTTATATACCACTTACGAACATCATCACCGACAGCTAATGGTTTAATAATTTCTACACTTTTAGGGTCTTGTGCAATTAATTCTGCTCGCTTTGTACCATCAATCACGAATGCTTTGTTAAAGCCTGTTTTAACACCATAGTAAATTTGACCATTAACATATTCACCTAATGGAATACCAGCTTCTTCCATCTTTTTTAGACGGTTTGCATTATAGGTATCAGTTAAAGTCCAGTTTGAACCATTTAGAGCGTTATTTGCTAAAGTTTCACCTTTATCTCGAATAATTGCTAAAATATCGGGGTAAGGAGATTCTAAAGATTTAACTTGTGTGAAGATAGTTGATTTATTGACTTCCCCATTTTGACCAATAAAAATCATTGGAAAAGTAGCAGCGCTTTTAAAAACTGGTAATTCACCAAAATCTGTAATGCTGTGAACCTGACAAGTATCAGCTATATGCTTTCGTAACTTTTCCCCATACTTAGCCCGAAACCACTTATTAGGAGAAATAAACGCCAACATACCACCAACTTTTAAAAGTTGCAAAGCACGGGCATAAAAGAAGCAATATAAATCAGATGTTCCATTGTAAGTAGCGGGATAGACCTTTTGTAATATAGGCTTTAAATGCTTAATTAATTCCTGCCTTACATACGGAGGATTTGCAAGCAAAATATCAAACCCACCATCTGTAAAAACTTCCGCAAACTCTACAGCCCAATCAAAGCCTTCTGGGACTTTAGTGCTTCCATTAGTTATTAGTCTAATCTGAGTTTTTAACTCATTAATTTCATCTTCTAACTTTCGCTTTTCACTCCCATTATGGGTTCGCATATACTCAGCTTTCTTTTGGCAATACTTTTCTATTAATTCACTCCTAATCACTCCTGTAGTTGCAGGACTAGGAGCAATCAAACTATCTCCAATTTCAAGTTTATATTTTAAATTAGGTAATGGATTCGGCTTCTCACCTTGAAACTCAACTGCAAGCGATAACCATAACCTTAAGCGTGCAATATTCACAGCAAATACATCTTTATCTACACCATAAAGATTATTTTCAATAATATCTAATTTCCGTTGATAAACAGTATTTGAATCTAACCCCTTGGTTGCAAACAAACACTGGCGTAAATCGAGTAATTCATGAAGCATACCTAATAAATATGCACCACTTCCCGCAGCTAAATCGCAGCATCTTACCTGACGCAATGCTTCTAATATTGCCTCTGGATTAACCAATTTATCAGGATTATGTTCGTCAACAAATTCTGCTACTGCATCTTGTGATTCTACTGCAACCTGAGTTTTCAAATACCCTTTTAATGCCTCCCGACACATGAAAGAAACAATTGGTTTTGGAGTATAGTAGCTTCCAGATTCATGTCTACCTGTAACTAACTCTTCAAACACCTTACCTAGCATTTCTGGGTCTACCGCTACCTCTACATCAAGCGGTGTACTCTCGGTGACGGTGAATGCAAAGCGTTGAAATAGGTCGTGTAGAATAGAATCGATACAATCATCAGGAATGATAATTTGAAGATTTTTCTCATCCTCGTCTTGTTCAAAAAGGCCACCATTCAGGTAAGGAACAGTACCGATTAATTGTTTGAGAAAACCACCGTTATTAATTCCCGCGATGTCCTGTTCTTGAGGATTGTTTAGTCCAAGGAAGAAGAGACGGGAAAGTCTGTCTTTATAAAAATTTTTGTCTGTTACTCCGTTATCATCCTGGTACGATTCCCACAAAGCTGATAAGTAATCAGTTCTTTTGTGAAATTTTAACCAGCCTTTCTTCTCAATGAAAGTAATGAACATCAGACGGTTAAACAGCTTTTGAGTGAATAACCGCTTGCTTTCATCACCTCCAATTCCTTGGATTAATCCTTCAACCTTCTCAAAAGTCTTACGATACTCGCGGAAAAATTCTTGAGTTACAGCTTCAACATCAAACGCTTCATCATGACGTGTCTGAATATCTAACGGTGATGCATCTGGAATTTTTTCTAAGTCCAACAAACTGATTCTTTCTGTTGCTGTCCGTAATTGTTCCCCTTCTCCAACAGTAATACGACGGAATAACTTTCTTTTTTGAGGTGAACTGTCATACTTGACATTCAGAAAATGCCAGTGCGATTGTGACTGATTAGAAAATATAAATAAAGCGTAGGGGTGTTCTTGGAGAAGATGATTAACAACTATTCTTTCACCTTGTCGGGATAAATTTTCTGATTTTAAACGAGTATAAATTACATGGAATGCTTTATTTGCTCCTCCAGAAGCTAATAATAAAGGTTCGCCTTCAACTTCACTTTTTACTGCATCAGTTAATTGACGACGAGAAAGTTCTTTATTTTCTCGCTCGTAATTTAATTGACTCCAAAATAATTTTTTAAGTGTATCGAGGTTTTTTAAATTTTGGAGCGAACGGGAGATTGATTGTTGTACTTCTAATGCGACGACCATATATTTCAACCCTATCCAATTTATATATTTTTCCTAAAACGCGCAGCAAAACCTACCTACTCACTAAGCTTAAACATCGCGGTAATTATAAATAGTTAAAACTATAATAATTAAGTAAAATTCAGATAATAAGCTGCTGTAATTATGTCATTGCATTTATGTTAAAAACTTAGCATAATCTGTCTCACAAGCTTTTAAACTTGGTGAAACTTGCCTACTGGTTGTCAACCTCTAGCCTAAATATAAAAGAAGTAACAAGAATATACTACTGACTTATTAATAGGGATTTTACACAGCAAAATAACGCATATTTATTATAGGGAAATGCATTCGTAAATATTACAGACTTAATAGAAAAAAGTAGTGATTCCTATAGAATTAAATAGGTATCCACACCATAGATGTCATCCTGAAAACTTGATAAGCGTTGCCTGTGAACTGAGAAGCAACCTTTATCTTATTTTAACTCAGTATAACCCTGTACATAGATTACCCTAAGTCATCAGGATAACTAAGGAAAAAATTTTATAAACTTATTTTCTTATCCCAAACGTTAAAACATAGATGGCACCCTGGCTTGAGTCATATTGATGTAAAATGCTCTTTAAAGGGATATGTATATCGCCTCACTAAGCTTCATATCAAATTTAATTTACCCATGTAATATCGTCACCGATACTTACACGGGTAAAGTAAAAAGATATAGATAGGCTTCTACGGGAAATTAAGGAAGTGACCTGTCTCCTGTACAGGGGTAGCGATCGCTTGCAAGCATTTGTAATAAGGAAATACAGCACTTTGCATCTTTCGTGAGATACTGTAGGGGCACGGCATTGCCGTGCCCCTACAACTATCTATGTTTGCACGCTGTACTTCCTAAACATGAAATTCACTGTATGTTTAAAATACTACGCTCACCAACAAACATAAGAAAACAGGATAATGTAAATCCCTCCTTTCCTATGGTGCGATCGCGTTTCTAGATTATGCATTTTTTTACAATTAATTTAGGATTGCTATAAGTAATATTATGTACGGTTAAAAACTTATAATTAACGTAGGTTGGGTCTTGTGTCGCGTAACCCAACTTCGATGTTGGGTTCCGCTGTGGATGCTGTTGGCGAAATATATCTTAACAGTCAAAAAG
>CAXTCQ010000059.1:0-33961 GCA_964242965.1 uncultured Calothrix sp.
GGAGACGAGACCGCAAAAAGTACCCCAAGAACCGAATCAACAGCCATAATCTAGTTTCAATTGGTTTACGAAACTATCCTCCCCGACAACTTTACGCGCGTCGGGGATCTCGTATGCTCGATTCTCACGATATCGGATTGCTATATCAGCTATACGCTTAGTATGGTTTGGTAGAGAGAATTTCCCGTGATATTAATAACGCACGTAGCATAATGTTACGTGCGATGCCGCGCATCAAAAAAACGGTACATTCATTCTCAAATACCTCCATCAATTTATACTTGATAACCAAAAATACCGTGCCGCTGAATCGTTCTTTTAAAGAAGGCTTGATTAATTGTTATAAATTATCAACGCCTCCATATTATCCCAATGTCAGTGTACCTGATGGCATATCAACCAACAACCTTCGATTTGTTAGCCATTGGCGTCCAAGTAAAACTTCTGTTAAATCTTTACCAACATGCACAGGGATGTCATAGTCTTGCCCATCAATTCGCATTTTTCCTAAATAAATATCAAATCTTGAATCACCTTGCGCTGTTCTCATAGTTTTTTGGTCAATATACATCCAACCAAGCGCGTCTAAATCTTGGTCATTAATTGCCAACCAACTAGAAAAACCTGTATCAAACATGGCATCAACTGAAAGTTCTAAACCATCATCCGCTATTAATTCTATCTCAAAGAACAAGGCATCCTCAACACCGAAAAAACCCGAAATCATATCGTTCCGCAAACCCCTGTTTCGTTAATCCGGAAAGTATGTAACTTTGCTCCTGGATATTTTTCATGTGCTTTTAATGCACCTTGAATATCATCCCTATCAATAAAATATTCACCACTATCGGGTTCAATTGTTACGTACCAGTTGTAATGGGTTTGTATTAATTCTGACTTTACTCTATCAAAAATAGGTTTGCAACGCTGATAAAAAGCCTCGCGTTCGGCTGAACGTTGAGCTTTTTGTTCCTCCGTCCATTGAATTTCGGGGAATATTCTTCCTCTACGGGCAGTACGGGTAGACTTTATTCCGGTCATGGGGCTGACTCTCACAATATTACTGATATCTATATTAGAGATTAGAGCGCACCGCACCACCAATATCAAGATTTGTCGTGTAGCGTGCTGCTTGTAAGGGTAGGTTTGTATAGCGCTGCTGGGTTTCATTAAAATATTGATAGAATACGTTTACATATTGTTAATTTCGATATGGTGTTAAATCTCTAAGCATATTCAACTAACATGAGTAATTTAAAATGTTCAATCCGACCTTGTTTTGATATTAACAGGCGTGCAATGCCATCACTTATATAAGTTCCGAAGCCGCTAATTTCTCTTGGGTTTTTTCTAATTCGTTACGTGCATCTTGAAGGTCTTTTTCTTTTCTCGTACTGCCCCCTTCTTTTTGTTTTAATTCTTGCTCGTAGAGTTTTATACTTTGTTTAAAATCTTCCACCGCTCCAAGCATATCTTTCTTTTCACGGCGGATAATAGCGCGGTTGAGGTATTCTAAAGCACTGTTCAGTTCAACCGTGTAGTCTGGCTCTTTCCATTCACTTCTATCCGCAATTTGATAACGGTCGGTAGTACCTTTTCGTATTATTTTCGTTATTAGTTTTTTATCTGTAAGGTCTTTTAAAGCATATTGAGCTTGCCGGACGCTCATCTTACAGATTGCTGCAATTGTCTTTAAGTTAGCGTAACAATCACCTCTACGGGCTATATGTCCATAAATCCTAAATTCGTATGGGTCTAAACCGTACAAATCTAAGTCCATATCAACCCTGATTGGTTTCTTTGGTTTTGTATCTGAGTCAATCATGCACAGTATGCGTATAAAATCTAAAACAGATTTAATTAATAGTACCAGATTTTATACGCATACTGTGCGTAGTTGACACATTCTGGTGCGTACCTCTAAGATTAAAAATGTAGGAGCCGAACGAATACCTTGGCGGGGAACTTCAACTCGACTCCTAAAAAAATACTTACCCTTTAAAGGAGGGCAAAATTGTTCAGCTCTAATTTTACCAGAAACAACTCCCATTTGGGAAGTCCAGATGCTCTAAGTCAACAAATTGCAGAGCGTCTGAAACGAGCGCAAGCTCAAGAACTTGTCAATATTATTGGCAAGGACACATTGGTTGATGTTTTCCAGGCATTGTTTCCAGATGTGATTTCGGATATTTTTAGCGAACTGAAGGATTTGGGAGTTTCCGTGGACGAAGAATTGAGGACTATGATACACAGTAACAAGCCCACAGTAGTACGTCATGCGGTTGATGCTTTAAAAGAAGCTTTGATGCAGGGTAGAGCAGATTACCCAAGTAAGTTTCTATATAGTGCAATTCAAGGTAAGTGGAAACCGAATTCTCTCAAGAGGGTGCAAGTTTCATAACAAACTGAATTAATTAGTTAGCGGTTGCGCTCAAATACGCTCCGGGAGCAACCGCTTTTCTATAAGCGAAGTTGGTCGCTTGCTGTATAAATGCGTAATTTCAGGTAGGCGCGGCAAAAATATTGGGCAGTGCGTACTTCTGTTGTGGAAACGTAAGCGAAATAATTTGTTGTCCTGCGCTATTAGTTACTGTTGATTTTTATTGACTTTTTAGCATCGTTCGTCTACTCACACTCCATAATCAAACAGGTGTAAGTCGGTGAGAAATGATTCCATTTGATGAAAACGGCAATTTACCTCCAGGCGTGCATTGGTTAGAATGGGAGGAGTTTGAGGAACGGTTTAACTATAATCCTACTAGGCAACGCCTGATAAACGGTTTAAAACTAGCAATGACACATTTATTGATAGCAGGTTGTAGAACAATTTATATAGATGGCAGCTTCACGACCAGCAAGGAAAAACCAGGGGATTTCGACGCTTGTTATGATGAAGATGCTGTAGATTACTACAACCTGAGAACTAATGCTCCCCAATTATTTAACCATTATGACCGTGCTGCACAGAAAGCAAAGTATAAAGGTGAAATTTTTCCATCTAAGGAGCCTGTTGGTAATTATGGCTTAAATTCTTATGAGTTTTTTCAACGAGATAGAGAGCTAAATAAAAAAGGAATTATTGCAATAGATTTATTGAAGTGGAACCATGATTAAAAACGAAAAACAGTATGAATATAGTAAAGAGTGTGCTTCTAAATTTGCATATTCTATAGGCTTAGTAGAAGCAGACGAAGAAGGAAAAAAAAATGACCCGATGCGATGGGAAGTCCACCGAAGTTCGCTACAAAGCCATTTAGACAAATTACATCAAGAAATAACTGAATACGAACAACTAACTAATTGCGATAAAAAGCAACCGATTAAAATACAAGTTGAAAATTTCAATCAACTACCAGATGTACTAATTAAAGCCCGCATTGCGGCAAAAATGAGCCAGAAGGAACTGGCTGATATTTTAGGCATCTCTCTTGAACGAATAAAAGAGTGTGAAAGTAAAGATTATCAATGCGCTAGCTTTCTAGAAATCCTCAATGTTAGTGAAACTTTAGGTATAGAATTTAAAAATGCATTTGTGGAAGTAGATTTCGAGGAAATAGAGGAATTTAAAAAAGTCGCCCTTAAATGGCATAAAAAGCAACAAAAAAAGAAAAATATCAGAGCTACAGCATCTTGAGTACGGGAGTCACATCTTCTGAAATCGCGTCTAATTCAATAACGTTACACCCAAGCTCATAAGCAAACTCTACTTAAGACTCATTAACAAGTCGCCTTGATAGCATGGGTGTTTTGACGCAGCACGGTATTCGAGAACGCGCCATATATATACTGTATTTTGGGTGCTAGCTCTTGAGTAGTGGCATCGCTACAAAAAAAATATATAAGGAGCAGAATACACGATAGTAGAAAGTGGAGATGTGGTATTGTGTTAAATGCATCTAAAGTAACGCTTTTATAGATTCTTTTCGCAATATTTTTAACGAAAGTACTTACTTAGCATGTAGAGTATGTATTGGAGAATTTCCTTTACTCCCTACTCCCTAATCCCTACTCCCTTTTTCACCGTGCAAGGCTTTATCAACCTCAACAAACCATGTGACTGGACATCTCACGACTGCGTAGCGAAGGTGCGAAAGTTCCTGCGCTTGAAAAGGGTGGGACATGCGGGAACTTTAGACCCTGCGGCAACGGGGGTACTACCAATTGCATTGGGGAAAGCAACGCGACTCATACCATACCTTCCCGACGACAAAGCTTATCATGCGACGATTCGCTTCGGAGTGCGGACGACGACTGATGATTTAGAAGGGGAAGTTATTAGCGAGAAAGCTTGTGTTAATTTGAGTTTAGAAGCAATAAAAGCACAATTACCGCAATTTATTGGAAAAATCGAGCAAATCCCCCCTAGTTACAGCGCGATTCAAGTTGATGGTCAGCGACTTTACGATTTAGCGCGTCAAGGTGTAGCAGTCGAAGCACCGATACGGACAGTAGAAGTATTCAAGATAGATATATTAGACTGGCGTGAAGGAGAATTTCCCGAATTAGAAGTTGCGATCGCATGTGGTGGAGGGACTTATATTCGAGCTCTAGCACGCGATTTAGGGGAAGCTTTACAAACGGGTGGAACGCTAGCAGCATTACAACGTACTGTTAGTAGCAGTTTTCAGTTAAGTAACAGTCTGACGATGAGCGATTTAGAAGCTCGACTCCAAGCTGGGACTTTTGAACCAGTTCCCTCGGATGCAGCTTTACAACATCTCTCATCAGTTACTTTACCACCAGTGGATGCGAGAAAATGGTGTCAAGGTCAGAAAATTGATTGCGATCGATTAGCAAGCGATATTTTGCGAGTATACAGCGAAGACAGTATTTTTCTCGGTATTGCTAAAAATCAAGATAATTTGTTGGTTCCAGCAATGGTTTTAGAAGCGATTTCTTAAAGTGTATTTATAACATCTAAAATAGAAGCAAAACTCAGCCTAATTGTGTTGGAGACTATTTCAAATGGTACAGACACCACCAAAAAGTATTACTTTAGAGGAGTTTCTCAAGCTTGCAGAAACCAAGCCAGCTAGCGAGTATATTGATGGTCAAATAATACAAAAACCTATGCCGAGAGGAAAACATAGTAGAATTCAAGGTCAGTCAATAACCTTTATTGATGGATTACTGAGACGCAAGCGGATTGCTTGTGCTTTTCCTGAATTGCGATGTACATTCGGTGGACGCTCAACCGTACCAGATGTAACAGTGTTTAGTTGGGATAGAATTCCCCGTGATGCAAATGGAGAGGTTGCGAATGTATTTGAAATTGCTCCCGATTGGACAATTGAAATTTTATCACCCGACCAAAGTCAAACAAAAGTTACAAAAAATATTTTGCATTGTTTGCAATATGAAACTCAAATGGGTTGGTTAATCGATCCAGACGAGCAAACCGTGTTTGTGTATATACGCAATCAACAACCATTATTTTTCGATGAACCGGACGCATTACTTCCTGTGCCTGAATTTGCCAGCGAGTTAAGATTAACTGTAGGGGAATTATTTGGTTGGTTACTGGAATAATCTTAGGACTTACGCAGCAGTCATGAAAGAACAAATCACATCACGAAGAACACATTAAGAGGGTTTGAGAGAGTTTTTGCGTAAGTCCTAAATTTTTCTAATATTACATTCAAAACGCGATACTTTATAATATGGTTGCATCAAAAATGCAAATATTATTTTAAATAACCCTATTTTGAACCCATGACCGAAATTCCTCAACCAGGACAGACAGCACCACATTTTTCTGCACCAAACCAAAATGGTAATAAAGTTAACTTAGGAGATTTTCAGGGCAAGTGGCTGGTATTGTACTTTTATCCTAAAGATGATACTCCCGGTTGCACTACCGAAGCCAAAGATTTTAGCGCTTGTGTCCAAGATTTCAATCAATTAGGAGCGCAAATTCTTGGTGTCAGCACCGACTCGGAAAAATCGCATTGTAAATTTATCGATAAACATAGTTTGACAATTTCATTATTAAGCGACCCCGAACATCAAGTTGCCGATGCATTTGGTGCGTGGAAATTGAAGAAATTTATGGGTAAGGAATATATGGGAATCGAACGCTCAACATTTATTATTTCACCTGACCAAAAAATAGCTCATACCTGGGCAAAAGTCAAAACCAAAGACCACGCTCAAGCGGTTCTCAAACAGTTACAAGCATTGATTAATAGTTAGTAGTATAAATCCAGATAGTTTGAATTAATTTAAGGTATTAGTAAGCAATCGTGTCCAATACTATCGAAGTTCGCAACCCTCGCACGGGAAAATATGATTACGTAATTATACCGCCACCACACAAACTTTTGGCACAGCAATGTCAAAGGTTGCGGCGGGCACAAGTGCGCTGGTTACAACTTGGGTTGTCAGGACGCATTGAAGCGTTACAGAAGTGGAAACAAGCTGCGATAAGGGAACGCGAAAAGCTAACCGAGGCATTGATTGCTGATACAGGTCGCTTATCAATATCAATATTTGAGGTTGATGGATTTCTGGCCAATCTTGACCGCTGGTGTAGTTTAGCACCGAACTTACTGCGCGAAGCTGAAAGCGATACTGGAATGGACGATATTAAGCTGCAACAAACTGCATCTCCTTATCCTTTGGTTGGTGTGATTTCTCCTTGGAGTTTTCCGCTTCTACTTTCTACCAACGATACAATTCCTGCATTGCTGGCAGGTTGTGCTGTTGTTGTCAAACCGAGTGAAATCGCTCCTCGATTTATGACTCCGCTACTGAAAACAATTAATACTGTTCCCCATTTACGCGACGTGTTGACTTTTATTGAGGGTGGAGAAGCAACGAGTGCATCTATAGTTGAATGCGTTGATTTGATTTGCTTTACAGGAAATTTGGAAACTGGGCGTGATATTGCGGAGATTGCAGCGCAACAGTTTATACCTGCATTTTTAGAATTGGGAGGCAAAGACCCCGCGATTGTTTTGGAATCGGCAGATTTAGACTATTCTACATCCGCGATTTTGTGGGGTGCGGTTGTCAATAGCGGACAGTCGTGTAACTCGATTGAGCGGATTTATGTTGCCGAATCGATATTTACCGAGTTTTACCATCAACTTGTAGCTAAAGCGCAGCGTCTCCAACTCGCACACCCAACTATTAATAGTGGGGAATTAGGTCCCATTATTGCCGAAACACAAGCAGAAATTATTGCCGACCATCTGCAAGAAGCGAAAGAATTAGAAGCAACGGTACATTGTGGTGGGGAAGTTGAGAAAATAGATGGTGGTTGGTGGTGTCGTCCAACTGTATTGACGTCCGTTGACCATTCGATGAAAGTGATGACTGAAGAGACATTTGGACCGATAATGCCGATAATGCCTTTTACAAGCGTCGAGGAAGCGATAAACTTAGCAAACGACTCGATTTACGGATTAGGTGCAGCAGTATTTGCTGACTCCCAAACCGAAGCAGTTGCGATCGCACAGCGAATTGATGCGAGTGCGATTAGTATTAATGATGCGAGTCTTGCTATTACTATTCCTGAAGGAGAAAAAAATGCATTCAAATTTTCCGGTATAGGTGGTTCTCGAACGGGTGGAACAGCGCTGACTCGATTTCTACGCAAAAAAGCTTTATTTGTAAAAACGAAGTCAATGCCTAACCCTTGGTGGTTTAATAATAAATGAATTGTTGGTTGGTTATGATTATAGGAATTAGGCGAAATTATGAAGAAAGGAACCACAAAGGCTTGCCCTCGAACAAAGTGAAGGGACACAAAGGACACGAAGGTAAGAGTTAGGGAGAGTTTTTGCGTAAGTCATTGAGTTAGCTGATACTTGTTTACTAACTTAATAATTTTTAATTACTAATTCTATTATATCAACATGGCAAAAGCAGATAAGGTTAATTTTTCGACTCCCAGTGGTTTTCCTGAATTTCTTCCGACCGAAAAGCGTCTGGAATTATATTTACTTGATACTATCCGTAAAGTTTACGAAAGCTACGGTTTTACACCGATTGAAACTCCTGCTGTGGAAAGGTTAGAAGTTCTCCAAGCTAAGGGCAATCAAGGTGATAATATTATCTACGGACTCAGCCCAATTTTACCCCCAAATCGTCAAGCCGAGCGCGATAAAGCTGGGGAAACTGGCTCGGAAGAACGTGCTTTAAAGTTTGACCAAACCGTACCTTTGGCTGCATACATTGCCCGTCACTTGAACGATTTAACTTTTCCATTTGCGCGTTATCAAATGGATATGGTATTTCGTGGTGAGCGTGCAAAAGATGGGCGATTTCGGCAATTTAGACAGTGCGATATCGATGTAGTTGGTAGACGCGAATTGAGTTTGCTTTATGACGCGCAAATGCCTGCAATTATCGCGGAAATATTTGAAGCTATTAATATTGGCGACTTTTTGATTCGCATTAATAATCGTAAAGTCCTAACTGGGTTTTTTGAAGCAATTGAAATTGAAGAAAGTAAAATCAAAACTTGTATCGGTATTATTGATAATTTAGATAAAATTGGCGAGGCGAAAGTTAAGCAAGAATTAGAGAAAGAAGATATAATCCCCGAATTAGCGCAGGAGATTATCGATTTTATTAATATCAAAGGTACATCGGATGAAATATTAAGTAGGCTCAAGCATCTAGCAAATATATTTTCCTATGTTGAACAATTTAATCTGGGAATACAAGAATTAGAAACTGTAATTTACGGTGTGAGAAATTTGGGAGTACCCGAAAATAGGTTTTGTATCGATTTGGCGATCGCACGCGGTTTAAACTACTATACGGGTACGGTCTACGAAACTACTCTAATCGGACACGAAGCTTTAGGTAGTATCTGTTCTGGTGGTCGATATGAAGAATTGGTGGGGATATTTTTGGGTGAGAAAATGCCCGGTGTGGGTATTTCCATTGGTTTGACTCGCTTAATTAGTCGCTTACTCAAAGCTGGTATTTTAAATCCCTTGGCTGCAACTCCCGCTCAGGTTATGATAGTGAATATGCAGGATGATTTAATGCCTGTTTATTTGAACATTTCTCAAAAGTTACGTAAAGCAGGACTCAATGTGATTACTAGTTTCGACCAGCGGCAATTAGGTAAGCAATTCCAATTAGCAGAAAAACAAGGAATTCGATTTTGTGTAATTATTGGTGCGGAGGAAGCTGCATCGCAAAAAGCTGCATTGAAAGATTTGCAAAACCGCGAACAAGTTGAAGTTTCTCTCGATAATTTAGCAGATGAAATAAAAGAGAGATTGTAGTAACTTCATTCAAAAAAAGTTCAAAATATTTTCTTGCGATCGCTTAACTTTCAAGACAGTCGCTACTATAGGAATCCAGTTTGATTTTTGAACAAGGTTAGGTATTGTAGGGTGCGTTAGGACGAAGTCCGTAACGCACCATTCTTAAGGGTTTGGTGCGTTACGCTTAGTATTTCGTAAAAATAGATAAAGTCGAGCTTAGAATTCTTAAATAAATTTATTTAGCTCTTGCACCAGCAAATGCACTGTTGTTGATGGATTATCCTTAACTGGATTGCAAGGTTCATACGAATTGAGAAGCTTAATAGCATTTTTAATAGCAATAACCTGTTTATCAATCAATTCATCATAAATTGTTTCACTATTTTTCTCATACTTTCGTCCAAATCGACTAGTTAACTTGTCAAGGTAATCACTTCGAGGAATTCCTGCGTTAAGGAATTCAAAATGTAGAATATACCATAATTCAAAAGCTTCATTAGAATAAGCTACTCCAAAGCCTTGGCTATTAGCATTATTAAAATCTTCTTCAGTCCAAGAGTCACGATCGAAAACGCACCAAACTTGATCGAAATCGTCTTGGCTTTTTAGTTTTTTAGCACTTTCAACTAATCTACTGGGGTTTTCTCCTAAACCTTGCACTTCTATTACTACTTTAGGAACGCGAAAGCTTTTGAAATAATTAGGTTCTGTTTTCGCTCCCTCACACACAATTAGGAATCTCTGCTTAACTTCTCTTGTGTCAACTTTCCGGGTTGAGTATCCACGAGAGGGTACATTTCTTTTAGGCATGATCTAGTAAATTATTCAGATTACCAACGTATGGAATAGCCCCATATTTACCTTTAATATAATCACTTTCAAAGGAAGCATCATTACGCACTTTATACTCTGCTAACGAGTACAAATCAGTTGCACCGTATCTGTTTTTTTCTGTAAACCAAACTTGGTCTCTACGAAAAAGTTTATTACTAAGCATATTAGTATCATGAGTTATAAATATTAGTTGAGCGTTCTTTGGATTGGTTTCATTAGAATTAAATAACTCAACAATTTTAAGGCTAATTAAAGGATGGAGTCTAGCATCAAACTCGTCAACTACCAGAATTTTACCTTCTTTCAATGTATCTACAAGAGGACCTGCTAAAGCAAAAACTTTTTGTGTTCCCTCTGATTCCTGCTCGCCTAAATCAAATATTTCAGTAGATATGTAATTACCTTTGCTATCAAACTTCTTATGTACAGTATTTATTGAAGTTGCTTTACCATTTATACCTTTAAGAATTAGTTCCTTGAGTTCATCCGGAATCTCATCAGGTAGGGAACCAACGGTAACTTCCATTTGTTCTAATTTGAGTTCATCAACTCCTACATCTAGTTTCTTAATTAACTGAACTATTTCATTTCTATTTTTATGTTTGTTTTCAATTAAGCAGTTAATTGTATAACGCAATCCTCCATCGTTTAAACCAGAGATAATTTTTAGTTTTTTAGTCAGTAGCTCTAGAATTTTCTCAGATATTTTAACGTTAAATTGGGCACAAACGGATAAGAAAAGAGCATTATCTCTCGTTCTTTCTTGAATACCTTCAGCTTTATAAGTTCTAGAAATACTGATTTGGTCGCCTTTTCGTTGAAAAAGTTTAGTTTCCCTCAACTTAGGAACATAGAACAACCATTCTGATACAACTTTATTTTGGTTTGCCTCAAATCCATATCTATACTTTTTACCATCTAATAAAAATATAATTTCAAAAAAAGATGGTTGAGTCTCACTTTCTGTACTAAGTCGAAAAGGCTCTACATTAATTTTTTCTGTACTCTGAGTTTCCTTAGATGAATTAATCATGAACCATCTCATAAAACTCAGAGCCTTTGCAAGATTGCTTTTACCACTAGCATTTGCTCCATATATTGCAGCACTTTTAAGTAGCTGAAGCTCCTCATCTATTGCAAAAACATTGTTATTCTCAATCTCTTTATCTTTCGCAACAATATTAGCTGCCACCATACTAAAAGTGACTTTATTTTTGAAAGACCTGTAGTTACCGACACTGAACTCTATAAGCATAAAAGATATTTAGAGACTAATGTCTTAAATTTGTGAAAAAATCACATATTCAAAATTTAAACATAGCAAAAATCGATGCGAAATGCGAGTACCCCTAGTTTTGCTTAAGTTGAGAAGAGGTTCGTCTGAAAATCGCAAGCCATGCTCGTTTATTTAGCAGACACGCATAATGTGCCGCAATAAGCGTAACCTTTGAAAAAAGTTGGGTATCTTCATCACACGTTGAGGAAACCGAATCATAAATTCGGATACCCCTAAAATCTAGCTGCTGAATTTAAGTTTACAATTATTAAAGCTACTTCACACATCTTAAACTTATGCAGGCAGCTACGGTTTCCCCAACTACCTCTATCCCCGGTCAATACTGGCAATGGCAAGGACACAACGTGTATTATGTCAAAGCAGGTGAAAATTCCCAACGTCCACCCTTGCTGCTAGTCCACGGATTTGGCGCATCTACCGACCACTGGCGTAAAAATATTTCCGAACTGTCAAAAGACTTTGAAGTGTACGCTATCGACCTTCTAGGGTACGGACGTTCAGCAAAACCTAAGCTAGAGTACACTGGTAATTTATGGCGCGACCAACTTAACGATTTTATTAATCAAGTTATCGGTAGAAAAGCAGTTTTAGCGGGTAATTCACTGGGTGGCTATGCTTCTTTATGTCTTGCCGCACAGCGCCCCGATGCCGCAGCCGGGTTAGTATTATTAAATAGTGCCGGACCTTTTAGCGAAAATGATGATTCTGCTGAACCAGAAGCATTACAAACCGAAATTCAACCTCCAAAGCAACCTCAACAAAATAGCTTTCAAAAGGTATTCGGTGATGTTGCTAAGTTTGTTTTTCAACAACCTGTATCGCAGTTTTTGTTATTTCAATACATGCGTCAGCCTTGGGTAATTCGCCAAACTTTAGAAAAAGTATACCTCGATAAAAGCGCAATTACCGACCAATTAGTTGAAGATATTTATCGTCCTTCCTGCGATGAAGGTGCATTTGATGTTTTTGCATCGATGTTTAGCACACCTCAAGGTGAAAAAGTCAATGTTTTATTAAAGCAATTAACAAGTCCGTTGTTAATTTTGTGGGGAGAAGCTGACCCTTGGATGAATTCAAGAGAAAGGTCAAAACAGTTTCGGAAATATTATCCGCAGTTGACCGAATATTTCCTTAAAGCCGGTCATTGTCCACATGATGAAGTACCCAACCAAGTTAATTTACTTTTGAAAGATTGGGTTTTGTCAATTGGGGTGTAGGGAACCAGTACCTTATGGGGGTTCCTGCGCCGAAAAAGCGGGGAACCCGTGTCAAATCAACTTGCTTTGCTTCGACATACAGCAGGTTTTCTTCTAACAACACCGGAACAATTTCACGGCTGGCATTTTTTTGACTCCAGGATTTGAGGCGTGCCAAAGAGCTTGCCAATTCTCCCAACTGTTGGGGGTGGGATTGCCGTAAAAAACTCGCTTCGATTGCGCTCCAGTTAGCCATTATACTCTCCTAGTAATCGCTTAGTAATAATAGTAATTTTTTCTTGAAGGATGGAAGACTTTACTATCACAGTACGATTGTTCTGACTCGGACGAATATTAATAATTGACTCTTTTGTAGCCCGCTCTCGAACAATAAAGATCAATTTACCTCACCCTGATTCTAACTTTGACAAATCAAATATACATTTAATTTAAGTGACAGTCGTGGCAATATTATTCTTCCATCGCCACCAGCTTAAAATTTTAAAACCACTTAAACACGACTAAGCCTGGTCAACGATGACCAGGCTATGGAAAGTTCAAATGAGTCAAGCTAATTTTGTGTTTTAACTAAAGAGAAACGGTCAACAACTAAGGTGGACTAATTAACTAACAAACTCAGCATATCTTGCATTTTTCCGCTCTAGGATTTGGTTTTACTACCAGATATGGAAGTACTACCACTTTTTGTGATGCTGCCGTTTGCTTGGGCTAGTAACAGGGGACACAAAGTCAATTGCCCTTTGGTTTGGTTGTGTGTCGTTTTGGTGTCCTGACTATTAATATATCAGCGAGATTTAAGGTTATAGCTTGTTCTTAATGGAAGTTAATAAATTAGAGTGAAAGAGGAAAGGGGAAGAATATGTTTTTCCTATACTAAAAACGATTGAAAACTGTCATTCTGTGGCTTCCCTCCCCGGAGGAGTACGAACTGTTCGCGTCTCTACAACTCCCTCAAATCCTTCTTACTTCCAGTTCCACATCACGGGATTATCATCAAGGTGGTCGGTGACGATGCGTCCGATTGAGTCGATGTGTTCGAGTTCTTCAGCGCTAAGTTGAACTAATGCAGCTTGAGCATTTGCTGTTGCTTGTTCTGCATGACGTGCCCCTACTATCGCATTACTGCGAGGCTGGGAAATTAGCCATGCGATCGCAAGCTGTGCCAATGTACAATTATGGCTCTCGGCGATAGGACGCAATTTCTCTAAGGCTTGATGGGCACGTTCAAAGTTTTCACCTTGGAATAATTTGTTTTTAGCACGGTTATCATCAGAGTCAAATTTATGACCTGGCGCAAATTTCCCTGTTAACAACCCTTGGGCAAGGGGTGAATAAGCAATAATTGATATTTGCTTTTCGATACAATAAGGCATAGCATCGGTTTCAACGTACCGCCAAAATAAAGAATAGGGTGGTTGTAAACTATCTATACGTCCATACTGACTAGCTTCTTCGAGTTGTTCGCCGGAAAAATTCGATACACCAATTGCCCGAATTTTCCCTTGTGTCTTCAAATCATTCAAAGCACGCATTGTCTCCTCAATGGGTACTTTTTCGGAATTAAACGAGCCAGCGGGCCAGTGAATTTGATACAAATCGATATAATCAGTTTGCAGATTTTTCAATGAATTTTCGCAAGCCTCAATCACTTGGTTATACTTAAGGTGATTAGCGAACACCTTAGTAGCATATTCCACTTGACTTCGCACATCACCTAAAGCTTCGGCTACAATTCGTTCCGAATGTCCTTGACCGTAAACTTCTGCCGTATCGATAGTGGTAATACCAACTTCAAATGCTGCACGAATAGCTTTGATAGAATCTGCATCCTCGATTCCTACCCACTGTTTCTTCCCAGCTTGCCAAGTTCCCATCAAAATCGCTGAAATTTGCACATCCGATGTTCCCAATCGTCGCTTTTCCATATTCCCTCAGATTCATTTCTCTAGATAGTGTCTAAGTCTACCTATCTTCGTGTTCAATAAAAATCAGAGTTATAGTAGATGCTAATGGAAAAACTGACTATTAGTACTTTTCACGCGCTCAAAGAATGGGCAACTGCCGTACAAGCCTTGGAAGTAGGTAAAACAACTATGCTGCTGCGTAAAGGTGGGATTCACGAACGCAATGGACGCTTTCAAGTTGCCCATGACGAAATTTTGCTATATCCAACTTACGAACATCAACAGGCTTTTTTGCTAAAAACCGAATATGCTAATGATGTCCATTCGGTGACATCAGGTTGGCATCCTGAAACAGTGCGGATTAGTAGTTGGGCAAAAATTACTGATATTTTGCCTGTTGATGACGAAAATATAGTTAACAAGTTATTACCATTTCACATTTGGAACGAGCATTTTATTTGCGATCGCTTAAAATGGAAACCGCGACAACCGTTGTATTTGTTGCTACTACGCGCCTACAATTTATCCCAGCCTCAAGAAATCCCCTATCGTAGCGAGTATGGTGGTTGCAAATCCTGGATTGACTTAGAACAAGCAGTTAGTTTGGAGAATTCACAGCCTGCTTTATCCGATTTTACCTATAATCTTATCGTTGCAGAAATTCGGGGCATCGTTGCATCTTTCTCAGCTGAGAAATAGATTACCACATTTTCATATTAGTGGGCTAGGTTCATATTTAGGTTTAATCATGCTGACCTACTTAGGCTTTAAAATAATCCTTATGTCAAATTTATTTACAGATTCTGCCTCTGCCATCAAAGAAGCGGTAGGTGGTCGATAGGTAACAAAGCTTCTAATAATAAGGCTTTCGGCTATGTATATACATGCCTTGGCTTTTAGCAATTTTCTTGTCGGTATACCGATAATACTGCCACGGCTAGAATCAAAATTTTGCCGCGAATTTCGCGCTCTATACCTTTTTTTCGTGAAGCGGTCGCCAAGAAATTTTAAGAGTGCGGAAAGATCAGTTTGTCGAAACCGCATTCAGGGAACTATAAGTCCGCCAAAACCACAACAATTTTTATCAAAAACACTGTCTACTACGATCTACAATAACAAAGTTTATTTTTTAGCCGTGTTTAGTATAATAACAAATTTAAGAGCAGAAAAAGAAGCTTCACAATGGTGACAGGCGAGCAAGATGGGTATCGCGTAACAAATACTACGACTGGGACAAAGACCGATACACCTTTGCGTGACATTCCCCAATCGATTCAGGTAGTACCACAAGAAGTGTTGCGCGACCAACAGGTGACTCGCATAGAAGATGCGGTTAGAAACGTCCCTGGTGTTAATCAGAGCTTTAACTTTGGCCCACTTGCCGCTTTTACCATTCGCGGATTCACTGCAACACAAACAAATCTTCTCAGAGATGGGCTACTTGACCCTGTAGCTGGAGAATCGACTGAACTTTCCAGTATTGATCGAGTCGAAGTTCTCAAAGGGCCTGCATCAGTGCTATTTGGTTTAGGTAGTCCAGGGGGAAGTATCAACCTAGTATCTAAACGTCCCTTAAGGGAACCTTTTTATGCTATTGACGCAACCGTTGGAACTTATAGTTATTATCGAGGTGCGATTGATTTATCAGGGCCGTTAGATGACTCGAAGACGGCTTTATATCGTCTCAACGTAGCCTACAGAAATTCAGATAGTTTTGTCGATTTCTTTAATGGTGAAAGCTTAAACATATCGCCTGTTATCAGTGTGGACATTAATAGTTTAGAAAACTCGTCACCAATATATGCTGAACGGGAAGCGAACCCGATTGATATCTTTGATCCTGTTTATGGTCAAGTAAAAATACCGGGAGCAGCCGTTCTTTTTGAAAGTAGCGATCGCTCGCTCACCAACTCATGGGGAATTTATCTTCAAGACCAAGTTACACTCTCAGAAGGCTTAAAGTTGTTGTTAGGTATGCGGTTTGATACTTTTGATCGCAAATACGAAGATTTCATCACTAATACAGAAAGCAGTGGCTCGGATAGTGCATTCAGTCCTCGTTTTGGGATTGTCTATCAACCCATACCTGCCATCTCACTCTATGCAAGTTACACAAGTTCATTTACCCCACCAGACGGCACATTCTTTTTTGGTGTTGACTCTACCTTGGAGCCAGAACGCGGCAATCAGTATGAGGTTGGGGTAAAGGCAGATTTGAACGATCGACTTTCAGCAACCCTTGCATTCTATGATTTAACCCGTACCAATGTTTTAGTAGATAATCCCGATCCTAATGTAAACTCTCAAATCCAAGTAGGTGAGCAAAATAGCCAAGGTATTGAACTGAATATTGCAGGTGAAATTTTACCGGGCTGGAATATTTATGCAGGCTATGCTTATATCGATGCACGTACTACGGAAGATACTAATCTTGAATTGGTTGGAAATCGCTTACCAGATACCGCAAACCATTCTTTCAACTTATGGATGGGACTTTTGCTTGTCACAGCCTGTACTCCTAAAGATCGCCACAACATTCAAATACCTATTGAATCGGGCATTGCAGAGTGCCATTAGTTTCAGCACGTTATGGGTGAAACTTGTATTCCTACTGCCCCGAAACGTATCATCACATTATCTGCCTTAACTCTCAATAATGCCCTTCTTCTTGGAGTAAAGCCCCTTGGCAGCACTCATTTTCTAGACGATCGCCTACGCGATGGGAAGTTCGGGTTACGTGCGTGAGGCGATATGGGGATCAAAAAATGCAAATATACAGATAGACAAAAGCGAAGTAAACCCGGTACACCCTCTTCATCTGCAAATCCTGCCACCGCTCCTCCGAAGAGCGACCAAAAAATCAACCCGCCGACGGCTCTATTTTTATTGACAAAATAAACACTTTATGCGGAGAGAAATTTCCATCTGATGAACTTGAAATTAAACCCGTTGAATGCATGTGGGCTTGCAGTTAAGCCTGTGTTGTATCTGTATCAAGCCAGGACAAACCCACCTATCTTTTCGTCAATCTTCCCCTAGAAGAAAGCCCAGCAGCATTACTATAATTTATGCAATTGTATATCAATCGTAACGGTGCTGTAGCTTGGAAACGACTTCTTGAACTTTTGCAGTCTGCTATTTTCGCGCAAATTCCGCCTAAAAGTAAGTAGCCATCATCAACTACGTACACTAGAACAGATGAAAATCAAAAGTAAACTTTGTATTTTTTATCCTACTTTTGGGATTGCTAAGTAAGATTATGAAAATTCACACAGAGACGCAAAATTTACAGATAATTTGAGATTTTCCTTGTTCTTTGTGTCTTTGTGTGATATTTAACAAATAATAATTCATACTCAAATTCAACAACACTTTTCATCTCACCCCCGACTGCACTTGCCACAAATTAGCATAAATCCCGTTCTTACCCAACAATTCTTCATGGGTTCCCGACTCAACTAATTCCCCATATTCCATCACATAAATGCGATCGGCATTACGGATAGTGGAAAGACGATGAGCGATCGCTATCGTCGTTCGATTCACAGTAATCCGTTCCAAAGAACGCCCAATAACGGCTTCTGTCTCATTATCCACCGCAGATGTGGCTTCATCTAAAATGAGGATGGGTGGATTTTTCATCACTGCACGAGCGATCGCAATTCGTTGTCTCTGTCCTCCAGATAGCTTTTGTCCTCGCTCCCCAACTATTGTTTCATATTTTTGGGGGAGCCGCATAATAAAATCGTGGGCTTCAGCAATTTTTGCAGCATTAATAATTGCTTTATCCATCGCATCAAATGTACCATAGGCGATATTTTCAGCAACCGTACCATGAAATAAAAATACATCCTGACTTACTAAGCCAATGCTACGGCGTAAATCCACTAAATTTAATCTTTGAATATCAATTCCATCAATAGTAATTTCCCAGAACCAATCAGGACTTACGCAACTGGCAGAATCGGTCTCGGTGCGGCTTCGCCGCACCCTCGATATCAATGCAGATACAAATGCCTAAAACGCAAGGAGAAAAAGGATATTTTACAATTTGTGAACAGAGATTTTTAATTACAAGTACCATAAGTAATAAAAATGTTTTTATTCTCTCTTGAGTGCAAAAATAATAAATATCTTTTAAGTTTTACTTGATTATTTAATATGAAATTTACGAAACTAGATTACTGCCAATATTTACTTAGTAGTCAAATTAACTATACTATTAGTAATTTAGCATCACACTTAGAAAATATTAGTCATGATAAAATTAACAACTATTTAAAAAATGAAAAGTTAACTCCTCGTTTACTTTGGGATAATGTGAAAAATTTAATTGTGACTGACGAGAATGCTTATATTATATTTGATGATACAGTTTTAGATAAAAAATATTCTGAAGAAATAGAAATAGTAAGGAGACAGTATAGCGGTAATGAACATGGCATCGTTAAAGGAATCGGTATAGTCAATTGTATATACGTGAATCCTAAAACTCTAAATTTTTGGGTCATAGATTATCGCATATTTAATCCCGATACGTCTGAGGCTTAACCAGGGTAAGCGCATCTAATTTTGTAGTGAAGAATACAGATTATTTGGCACGATTGTAAGTTCCTAGAGAAAATTTAAGTATTAAACCCACATTCCGCACCCTAACTGTGAGCATAGGTTTCGGGAGCATCCAGTTTTGGCAAAAATACCTAAATAGCGACGTAAAACCCATTTAATTTTAGTATCTAGTGTAAGAAAATTTCAACGTAACTAATAACACCAGATTAAAAGTATACTGTTCACTCAATTATGAAGATTTATTAAGAATATTTATCAATAATTTTAGTAAAAAATACTCGTAGCTCAAATTGCGAGTTACGCGACTCCGGGTGCTTCGCACCCGGAAAGCTATGCGATCGCGTACCGGAGGTACATTGCTCTGATCGGCGCTTGTGCTATCGCGTGCGACAAGGTTTGCCGCAACCGCAACTCATATCTAATTTAAAATAAAAAGTCGTGTTGGGGGTGTTCGACCTCGGACGCGCTTGCCGCTGCGCGGCAAAGTGCGTCCTCCAGTCGAATACCCCCTGTCTTAAAATATTTTGTTCCTGTTTTTTAATTAGGAGATTTAACAAATATCCTGCTGTAATATGGTGTTTTAGTTACGTCAGAATTTGCCCACACTCGACACTAAAATTAAATGTGTTTGCCCTGGTCATTTGGGTATTTCTGCCAAAACTGGATGTTGCCAAAACCTATGCTGACACTTAGGGTGCGGAATGTGCGATTAAAGACTTTAAGTAGTACGCTTGCGGGAGCAAACCATCTATCTTACATCAGGGACAGTCTCATGGCATCTGGTTTCAAATCTTTAAATTTGCCTACTAAAACCTCAAAGACTTTAAGCATAGCGAATGCCACTGCACTTACAGAAAAAATGGAATTAGTTTTTAGCGATATAAAAGACCCCCGCGTAGAAAGAACTCGTATCCATTTGTTAACAGACATTTTAATTATTGGAATATTGTCAGTGATTGCAGGAGGTAAAGGGTGGGAAGATATGGAAAATTATGGATTGAGTAAATACGATTGGCTGAAAGAATTTTTAGATTTATCTTCGGGCATCCCCAGCGCAGATACATTTCGACGACTATTCGAGCGTATTAACCCAAAAGTATTTGAGCAATGCGCTCATTGATGGGTACAGTCAATAGTCGAAACAGTTGGCGCACAGGTAATTCCGATTGACGGTAAGACCCTTAAAGGTTCCTACGATAGAGAACAGGGGAAATCCGCTTTACATTTAGTCAGCGCCTGGTCTAGTCAGTATCGCCTTGTTTTAGGACAAGTGAAAGTAGCCGATAAATCGAATGAAATTACTGCAATTCCAGCGTTATTAGAATTATTAAACTTGGCAGGATGCATTATTACAATTGATGCAATGGGTACGCAAACTGCAATTGCATCTCAGATTTTTAATGCAAAAGCTGACTATGTTTTATCGCTTAAGGGTAACCATCCTACACTTCACGGACAAGTTAAAGATTGGTTTGAGCAAAATTTGCGCTCTGGCTTTGAAGGTATTACTAATAGTTATGATGAACGTATAGAAAAAGGCCATCATCGTACCGAAAAGCGGCAAGTTTGGTGTGTTCCTATTTCTCAACTACCGCCTTTACATAATCATTCAGATTGGCTAGGGCTTAAATGTGTTGTCATGGTTGTACGGGTGCGCCATCTATGGAATAAAACAACCCACGAAGTTCAGTTTTATCTAACTAGTTTGGACTGCGATGCTCGTAAACTAGGGCAAGCTATCCGTTTGCATTGGGGTGTTGAAAATGGACTACATTGGACTTTGGACGTTACATTTAATGAAGATGCTTGTCGCGTTCGTACTGGTCATGCTCCACAAAACCTTTCATTACTGCGACGGATTGCACTTAACGCATTGAACTTGGAGCAATCATTCAAGCGTAGTAACCGTCAAAAATCGAATCGAGCCGCTATGGACAATAATTATATGTTGACGATTCTTGCTGGTTGTTTATCCCAATATAATGATGCCTCAGAATCCGCTTGTCAATAGTATTTGAGATGCGCTTACCCTGGAGGCTTAACAAAGATAGACCATGTTAAAAATATGCTTCAAAGTCTTGTCTATCACAAGCTTCTACCGTTTGATACTATTTTAATGGATACGTGGTATGCAGTAAACAATTTAATGCTTTATATTGATAGTTTAGATAAAGTTTTTTATTGTCCGTTAAAAACTAATCGTTTAGTTGATGATACAGTTGGTAAAGAAAAATATAAAAGAATTGAATTATTAGAGTGGAGTAACGAGGATATAGAATGTGGTAAAATAATAAAAATAAAAGCTTTCCCTGCTGAGAAGAAAGTGAAACTTTTCCGGGTTACTATCTCCACCGATAGAACGGATTATATCGCAACTAACGATTTATCTCAAAGTCTAACAGATGTTGTGCAAAAGGTGTGCAAAATCCGTTGGAAAGTTGAGGAGTTTCATCGAGAAGTAAAACAGTTAACTGGCATTGAATCTTGTCAATGTCGTAAAGGCCGCCTTCAAAGAAATCATATCGCTTGTGCTATTTTAGTTTGGCTTAGACTCAAACATTTAGCTTATCAAACAGGTCAAACTGTTTATCAAATCAAGCACAATTTACTCTCTAATTATTTAATTCAGCAATTAAAACGTCCAGATATTAATATGTGTTTGGTCTAATTTAAATTGCCGTGCGGCGGGGGCGAAGCCCCCCAGCCGTACTTTGTGCCAGTTGCGTAAGTCCTAGTTGTGTTTATATACGGTTAGCACTACAAAAATTGGACGGTGTGTTTTCACAACAGAATGGATGGTTATCTACACCAGATTTTTTAAGATATATCTGTCAATATAAATCTATGAGGCAGAGGATATTATAAATGAGAAATAAGTTTGTTACCCAGATGTTGCAAGATGGAATTCGTAAAGCTTTACGTAATCCTAAGTATCGTTGGGTTGCAATTTTTGCAGCTTTGTTTTATTTCATCAGTCCGTTAGATATTGTGCCAGATGCTATACCAATCTTAGGTTGGCTTGATGATGGTGTAATTGCAAGCTTCTTAGTTGCGGAAGTATCCCAAATTTTTATGGATCAACTTAAAAACCGCAAGAAGCAAAATTATACTCAAGTAGATACTACTCAACCAAATGCTGTAATTGATGTTGAAGCTGTGGCTGTCAATTAAATAGCTAACAAGTGTTTTGATATCTCATCTGCAAATATATTAATTAACGAAATGATCCCCCCCAACCCCCCTTGTAAAGGGGGGACAGGAGTCCATTCTTGGCTTTCCTTGTAAAGGAGAGCAAATAAGCAGGTTTATTAGCCCCCTTAAAGAGGGGGGTTGGGGGGATCAAATATTAACGCTCACCATTATTTCATCAAAGGAGAAACATATATGTCTACAGTTAAAGAACGGATTGCTCAAGATTTAGCACAAGTCAAAGAAACAGGTGGTGCTAGAACTAAAAAAATTCGTGAAATTGTTCAAGTTGCAGTTACCGAGGCTGTCAATGAAATCAAAGATGGTTCTGGAGAAATTCGCAATATTGCTAAGGATGCCGTTACAACAGTTATAGAGAATTTTAAGACCAAGGGTCAACAGGCTAAAGATGAAGCGATCGCAGCAATGGAAGGTGCTATTGCGGGGGTGAAAGATAGCAATATTAAACAGGATACTACAAGCGGACAGAATATTGGCGAACAACAAATTTTGGAAGCAGTTGACGGTGCCCTTGTTGCAGTCGAAAGCACCCAACAAAAAACACCTCGCAATCGTGTTATATCTTTACTCTTGACACTTTTTAATGCTTTAAGAGGCAAATTATCTGTAAGTCTTCAAAAAGATTATGTTTCTCTCAAAGAACTATTAGCTAACTGGGATGGTAAGCTAACAGAGCAATATGGCGACCGTTACAGTCAAATTAAGCAACGTTGGGAAACTGCACAAACTTCATACAACGTGACAAAAACAAAAATAGTCAACGGTGAACCTTCTCCTCTAGACGAATATCAAACAGAAGCAGATAAAAAAGCTGCTAAAGCTGGGGCAACTGTTGCTCAAACCGAACAAGTAATTAGAAAGCAACTCAAAACTATTCTAGAATCTACTGCTGCGAAACTGTAAATTAGGGTAGAACAAAATATCCGTAGTGGTTTATGCCATTAATTTTGACCATGAGCGTGAGGTTCAAATCCCCGACAACTTCTGCGAAGTCGGGGATTTAGTAACTCATCAAAACTTTTGACATGGACTATTAGACAATATAAATATATATTAGTTTTCCCGGTAATTTTTGTTGGGTTCCGCAAAGCCTGCACCCAACCTACAGGAGATTGCGTTAAAGGTGTTCAAGAAAGATTTTCCCCATACAAATATTGATCAATTTTCTCTGACCAATCTGGATCACCCTGTAATTTTAAAGACTGAGCAGTTTTAAGAAAGGTTTTAGGTGGTTTTACTTCATTGGGTAAGACACTTTAGAATCAACCGTGCTTGCATTATTAACTATCTGAGGATTTGCAAGCGGCGCCTGAACCATGTTACCATTCTTAAAATCAAATCCGGCTTCGACTGCACGAGCGCGCAAAGCGTGCCAAATGTGACCTAATAGGAATATCAGCGCTAAGACAAAATGGAAAGTTACCAACCAACCACGAACGGTAACTGTACCATCATCCGTTTCGATTACGTTAACCGGACCGTAGAACACTTCAGGGTAGGCAGTGTTGTTCTTGAGTGCAAAGTATGCGGCGAAAAAGCCCATGTATGCTACAGCACCAATGCTGTAAGACAAATACGCTTCTCCTGAGTAAATCAAAATTCGACGTGCCCACCTCATAGGCTTAGTCAAGATGTGGAAAATACCACCACCGATTAACATCAAACCAACCCAGATATGACCGCCGACAATATCTTCTAAATTATCAACAGCCGCTCAAAGAAGATAAGTGATGATACGTTTTTTGTGAGGCTACCTTTTATTTTACGGTTTTAGCTGCTGCTATCAAAGACCCACGAGAGTACTGCACCTATACCTACCTTTTGTTGTGTATAGGTGAATCGCGGTAAAAATTCTGCTAGGCTTTTCCCTAGAAAGTTTATCGAGTCTGTAGTTGAGGTTGTGCAGAAAGCTTATGACAATCCAGCTTTAGAACGTGACAGTTCACCCAATAGGATAGAACTACATAAGAATATTTTTGTTAACGAATCAAAACAAGTGTACCAATTAAAATCAAACCAGTTCCCAAGAATACTTTCAGCGTTAACGGTTCCTTAAGAAAAAGTAACGAAAAAATTAGTACCAAAACCAAACTCAATTTGTCCAAAGGTGCTACTAAAGAAGCTTTTCCCACTTGTAAAGCGCGAAAGTAAAACAACCAAGATAAACCCGTTGACAACCCAGAGAAAACGAGAAACAACAGCGTTTTAGGAGTTATTGTTAAAAGTGTGTTGAATTGTCCTCTAACTAAAACCCAACTCCAAACCATCACTAAAATAACTACAGTACGAATTGCGGTTGCTAAGTTGGGGTTGATTGTTTGGACTCCAATCTTGGCAAAAATAGTCGTCAAGGCTGCAAAAAATGCCGATAACAGGGCATAAAAGACACTATTACTTTCATCATTCAACATTCAATGTCCCTGAATAGATAAGTATTTATTGCTAAATAATATCATTCCTTGCCTATTGTTACTGCATATTCAGCATCATGGTCGGGTACAATCCGCTCTACATTTCGCAACTGGGGAATATAAAACCCAATCAACCCGACCAAAAACATACATACTACACATATCACATATAACATGGCAATTCCTGCACCCGCACCAGTTCCAAATATTCCCCCGAAAATCCCCCTACCTCCTTTAGCTTGAGCAGGGGTGAAAACATTATCTGCCAAAGGTCCGGCTATCAGCAAACCGAATGCGGAAAATAACTGTAGAAGAAGCGATCGCGCTGCAAAAACCCTACCCTGTATATTCGGAGGAATCTTTGCAAGCCAAATCCCATCATCGGAACTACCATTCAAAGGGAAATTAAAAGAAGAACAAAATTGTGCAGGAATCCAAACCCAAGGTGTTTTACCCAAACCAAATTTTTGTAAGGGATGTTCGGAAACGGGTATTTGAAAGCGCACATCATCGTGATATTGCAAATCATCAATTAAAAGCTAGAGATTTGGAAATAGTTATATAATGATATTATTTTTAATAAGCGCGAATAGAACCCGTCTTTATAATTTCCAAAGAGAACCTCTGTGCGATATGCAAAAACTGCACTTTCAAAGAAGCGATCGCTTTCTTGCATCTGGCTAAATAATTCAGGAAGATAATCATACCTTCACTTCATCATGGTCGGGTACAATCCTCTCTACATTCCACAATGACGGAACGTAAAACCCACCTATCCCTACCACCAACATACACACAGCACATATCACATATAACAGCGCAATTCCTGCACCCGCACCAGTTCCAAATATTCCCTCGAAAATCCCCTTACCTCCTTTCGCTATCGCAGGTGTGAAAACATTATCTGCTAAAGGTCCGGCTATCAGCAAACCGAATGCGGAAAATAACTGTAAAAGAAGCGATCGCGCTGCAAAAACCCTACCCTGTATATTCGGAGGAATCTTTGCAAGCCAAATCCCATCATCGGAACTACCATTCAAAGGGAAATTAAAAGAAGAACAAAATTGTGCAGGAATCCAAACCCAAGGTGTTTTACCCAAACCAAAGACAATTTTACTCAAACCTGCGCCAATCATTCCGAATAAAACGCCTTTGATTTTCCGTCTAAAACCACCCCAGGTACTAATAATTATTGCTCCGGTGACACCACCAAAACCAGCCGCAGCAGCTAAACTGCCCAACACCAAAGTATCATTTCCCGTTCGTGACAATATCATCGGGGAGTAAAGCGAATCGCCAATATCGTGGGGAAGCCAAAATAATAAGTTAGCGACTAATAATGCTAGTAAACTTTTACGTGTAAAAATATAACGTAAACCAAATACTAATTGCTGCCAAATATTTTCTTGATTTTTAGTTTCTATCTTCAAATTATTGACTTGGGGTATTCTTATTAATAAAATACTCATAATCGCAATCAGAAAAGTGACAATATCAATCCCTGCGATTCCCGTTATGCCAATGATTTTGTAAAGGTATCCAGCTAAAGGTGGCGCAATAATATTAGAGCCGTAACCGGAGACAAAATCCATGCTGCTAGCACGAGTGAAATGTTGTTTGGGAACCATCAATGCGACTGATGCGGAGTAAGCGAGATATTGAAATTGATTGAATATACCGTTGATAGCAGCAATCAGATAAAGATGCCAAATTTGGAGTTGATTGTTTTGCAATAGCAATAACAGCATAATTGTTGTTAATACTGCTATAGTATCGCCCAACATCATTAATAATTTCCGATTAAATTTATCTACGATGATACCACTAATGGGAGTAATAATGATGCTGGGAAGTAAGCCGAAGAAGCCTACTAAAGTTAGACTGGTTGCTTTTCCTGTGATTTCCCATACCCAGATTTCGATAGCAAAACTGGTCATGCTACTACCAATTGTGGAGACAAACTGACCTAACCAGACGATAAGAAAAGTTCGTAAATTTGTTGGTCGTTGTGACATTTATTCAATCAACCTCGGTCATGTCGTGCTTAATTTGGGCAATGCGATCGCACGGTTTGAGTAAAGGACAGTTAGTACATTTTTCACTATTGGGTGGAATCAGATAATATAAACAGCAAGTGACTCTAACTGTGTATTTATTTGGTAAACCAGGTTCGTTGATTTGTTCGGTACGCACTAAATTGTAAAGAGGATTAGGACCTGGCATTACTAAACTGTATGGCTGTTCAAATAAGATTGAGTAATCTGCTTTTACAGCTTCGGGACTAGCATCTTTGCTCAAATCATCAAATAATCCTTCTGAAGCATTGACCGCATTTCCCCACATCGTTGTTTGGGAAAGTTTAGTTAAGTGATGAATAATATTAATTGCAGTGTTAATATTGTTTTGAAATAATCCAGTAAATACAAATTCATGTAATTCTTCAACACTGTTGACTAACTTACCTGAATAGTGTTGAGGAAGTGCAATAGGTAAACGCTGTGGATAAATTACAGTATGCCTCAAATCGTGAAACCATAATGCTTTTGGTTCACCGTTTTCTAATACAAAACTGACATTATCAATAGATGCGTCTAGTCCCACACCAGCCCATGTCATCAAAGCTAAAACACCTGGTAAAGTTGTCCAGCTATAAATTTTGTTACATATAGATGCCGCGACGCGGATATCTTGACTACTATGGTAAAAAGATGTTGCTTGAAAAGTAGATAAAAGTTTCTCAGCTTCTAAATATTCTGCAAGTGAAATTACTTCATCTTGAGAAGGACTATTTAAAATAATGCAATCAGTATAAAAACTATTTAGTCTTTGTTGAGCAAGTGCAAATATTTCTGCTAAAAATTTCGATATTATACTCGCAGAAGTTGTGTATTGTGACATAACTGATGATTTTAAACTTAAACTTGTATATTAACTTTAGAAATGAACAAGTACAGTGGGTAAATTAGGATGGATCTACATTAGCTTCTAATAAATATTTAGACACATCATCCAGAATACCATTGGCAGAAAGGATATTACCAAATATCCAGTAACCAGAATCGACTGTATAAACACGCTGTTTTTTGACAACCTGAAGTTTTTGCCATAGGGAATTGTTTTGATATCTCTGGAGTTTTTTTTCCGAACCTGGGTCTAGGGCTAAAAATAAAACATCTGCATCTAATATTTCCACTTTTTCTTGATTAAGTGTCCCATAAGTTCCATCAGAATATTTGTCTGCACCAAATTTAATTTGTTGTTGCGGTACTGTAAATCCAACTTCTTTTAAAACACTTCCCGAAAAAGATAGGGGAGTTTGGAATTGAGTGAAATCCCATGCTGCATAAAATCGAGCCACAGAAATTTCTATGTTTTCTTGTTGATTTTTGAGATTTTTTTGAAGAGTTTTAATCTTATTGTGGTATGCCAATAGCAATTGTTTCGCTTGTTCCATTTTACCTAATGTTTGAGCAATTAGACGTAAATTATCTTTCCAAGCAGCATGGTAGTAATCAAATGTCACAGTCGGAGCAATTTGGGAATATAATGTATAGTTCTGCTGACTAATTCCTAATCCTAAAATTAAATCTGGATGCAATTTTACAATTTTTTCGAGATTAGGTTGACTATCTTTACCTAAATCAGTTATCTTCCCTATTCTCCCTGCTAAAATACGGGCTTTACTTCCCGCAATATTTGCTTTAGCTGTTCCTACGGGTTGAAAACCTAAAGCAACAACTGTTTCCAATGTTTCTGCGTCAGTGACAATGATACGTTGAGGATTTAAGGGAATGCAGCTTTCTCCTAATACATGTTTAATTTTTCTACATTCAGATATGATTTTTTCTTCCTTGGGATAATCACTATTATTACTTAATTTTTGATAGCACCCTGTGATTAGTAAAAAAACTAATCCCACCAGAAACAATAATTCTAATAAGCGTTTAAGCATCGAGATTAAAATTGCCAACCTAAAGTAAATTTTACAGTACGAGGTGCGCCAGGGAAAACACGCAGACGGCTTTCACCTGTTTCAAAATACTCATTGTCAAACAAGTTCTGCAAATTGAGAGCAGCACGGAAGTTATTTCTGCGGTAAAACAAAGCTGCATCAGTACGTAAATAACTTGGTAAACTAAAAGTATTGTCTAAATCTCCTTCTCTTTCTCCTACATAAAAAAGTCCTAAGCCAAATCCTAATCCTTGTAGATTTCCTTTTTGAAGCTCGTAAGTACTCCACAAGCTCAAAGCGTGTTCTGGCACATTGTTAATGCGGTTTCCCTCCGGAATATCATTGTCTTGACTGACTTGTGCATTAGTGTAAGCATAGCCACCAATTATTTTCCATCCCGGTGCAATTTCACCTGTTATATCTAATTCAATCCCTCGACTTCTTTGTTCTCCTGTCTGTATGAAAAAATTTGGGTCTCTAGGGTCGGATGTTAGAACATTAGAACGTGTGATTTGGTATAAAGCTAAAGTTGAAGACAAATTTTTTGTCCAATCTACTTTCATTCCAACTTCATACTGAGTTCCCTTTTCTGGTTCAAAAAGTCTTCTGTCTAAATTAGATCCAGTTACTTGTTGAAATGAACGGCTATAGTTAGCGTATAAAGAAACTGCTTGACTCGGTTGATAGATAATACCAATTCGGGGACTAAATGCTTCATCTTGTTGAGAAGAAGTCGTTTCTCCTTGAGTATTTTCTAGTTTTTGGGTGACAATATCAAATCTTCCACCTAAAACTAATTTAAAGCTTTCTGAGAAGGCAATCTGGTTTTGTAAATAAATACCTAAACCCTCAGAAATGAAAGGTTCATTAGGAATTTCCTCAAGGTCTGCACCAGCACTTTCGCGTCGATAAATAGGATTAAAAACATCTATCGCTCCAAGTTCTCGAAAAAATACTCTTCCTTCGTTGTAAGAAACATCTCTTGACAGGTCAATACCAAACAACAGTTTGTGTTCAATACTACCTGTTTTGAAATTCCCTAAAATATTTGTATCTAAATTGTATGCTTGTTGGGCAAATTTAGATACAACTAGACCCCGTTCGAGCGTGCGATTATCTTCTAAAAGCTCTGATGGAAATAGGGAATTTTGTGCCACACTCAGGTAAGAAAAATTAAAGTTATTGCGGATCTGCCAATTTTCATCAACCCGATGCTCAAAATTGTAACCAATTCGCAGAGATTGACGATTATTTTTATCTATTTCTGAAAAAGGTTCGCCAATAAAACGATTGATTGGTATTTTACCATTGGGATTAGGTAAAACTGTACCGACAGCAGGTAAACCTCGGTCATTTGGTTGTCGTTGGTTTGAATATTCAGTTTCTAAAGTTAATTGTGTATTTTTCCCTATTAACCAAGTGAAGCTAGGAGCAACAAAATAACGCTCGATATCAAAAAAATCAACAAATGTGTCTGTTCTGAATGCAGATGCATTTAACCGATATAGAAAAGTCTTGTCATTATTTAAAGGTCCAGTAAAATCTACAGAACCATTGTAGGTGTCAAAACTGCCAATAGTTCCCTCAATAAAATTAAAAGGAGTGCTTTGGGGTTTTTTCGTGGCAATATTAACTGTACCTCCACCTCCACCTTGACCAAATAGAACTGAAGCAGGTCCGCGTAAAACTTCTATCTGCTCAATATTCTCAGTATTCACATTAGTTGTGATGTTGGTATCGTCTCTCAAACCGTTGCGAATGATATTGCGGTTACTGAAACCACGAATGGTAAATCCTTCAAAAGCAGAACGTTCTGAGTTATCAGGTGTGACACCGGGAGCATTTCGCAATACATCATTCAAACGTCTTACTTGTTGGTCTTGCAATACTTGTCGAGGAATTACCTGAATTGCTTGGGGTATATCACGCAAAAGAGTGTCTGTTTTAGTTGCGGTGCTTGCTTCCGGTACTCGATATCCGTCTTGTTCTCCAGTCACCACCAATTCAATTGGTTCTTGATTGTCTGCTGATGGTTGCTGCGGTGGGGTTTCACTCGTTGGCTTTTCTGGTTCTGGTGTTTCCGGTGGTTGCGTCGCTGTTGTTGTGGGTGTTACCCCAAAAATTAACCCCTCATCACTGTCAAATAACTCAACTTTGGGTAAAGCTGCCTCACCTGTAACAGTTAACCTGATACCATTAGCCTGGGTATTGATGACTTCAACTACAGAAATTCCCGCGATCACCTTTTCCTGCCGAAATATATTCTCATTCTCCAGGCGCAATTGAGCATTTGGTATATCTATAATAAAGCTATTGCCTTCACTGCGGCTTGTGGGTTGAAGTTTTTCAGCTTCTTTGCTGTCTAAAATGACTTCAATCCCCCCTTGGATTTGCTTAATGCGAACACCTGTGACTAAGCTTGGAGATTGCGAAGGGGTTGGAGATTGGGAAAGCAATTCTTTAACAGTTGTTATTTTGGGAACTTGATTTAAATTAGTTATTTTAGATACATTATTTGGTTTATGATTTAAACTTGACTGTTGCGATTCAGCCTTCGCCGAAACTGCAAAACATACTGATAACACACTCAACACCCAAGACAAATACTGTAATTTATTTAACATTCTCCACACCACAAGGAATATTTATCAATAAGCTTATCGGTAAGTTCTCTGGGAGTGAAGACGTTAATGGTGGCTAGACGGAATTTTTATGGTGACTAGGCGGAATTTCTAAGGTTTGTATGATTTTCTCTTAAATAAATACTCGGATTTACACCAAATTTTTTCCGAAAAGCAGCAGCAAAATAGCTTCTATCCCTAAATCCAACCATTCGCACTACATCTGTAACTTTGGCTTTGCGAGTTTCTAATAAATGTCGTGCTGTTTCCAGTCGATAGTTGTATAAATAACCAAATGCCGTTGTTGCAAAAACTTCTCGAAAACCTTTTTTGAGAGTGCAGTCATTTAAGCCCACGATTCGCGCTAGCTCCATTAATGATGGAGGGTTTTCGATATTTTTAATTAAAATATCTCTAGCATAGTAAATACGTTCAATATCATCTCGTTGAAGATTAGTAGATATCTTCGATATATCGCTTTTAATTTGTTCCAAACGTAAGGCAATTAATTCTAAAGCTTTACTTTCCAAATATAATCTTCTTGTTATTCCTTGATAAGGACAATTTAAGATTTGATTTATCAAATTTTGCATTGCAGGTGTAGTTTTTGTCAAATGGCGATATTCTACTTCATCTTGTATTTCCATCACCTGCTGTATCAGTTGAGGTAATTGTTCGATTTCGTCAGCAATCAGAGTTTTAAAAAACCATACATCAAGGTGGATATCAAATTTGAGAATGCGCGAACCTCCTAACCATTTAAAGAAACCTGCTTCTCCTGAATGCCAATGTGCTATAAAAAAGTTTTGTCCACAAGGAGTTTTTTCATCATAATTATCGCCTAAAAGACTAAAGCTTAATTCTAATTGTGATGCAGCTTCACCACTCGCTACCTCAACGATTAAATCTTCTTGGAGGGTGTAATCATCAATCAACAAATTTAACCCAGGACAAATATCCATCGAACGACGATAGCCTTGACTAAGTTGCTTTGGGTCATTGAGTGGTATTTCCACAGTTTGATACGGCGAATTGTTATCAGCTTCGACTTGAAGGATTTGTTGGTAAAAGTCAGCTTCCGAGATGATTAAAGTCATGTCTGTTTTTTTTGATGGGTTAAGTAGATAGATTTTGTTGCACTTGTAACTTATATTTCAACTTTCATATGACGCTTCATATTTTCAGCCCCATTATATTTTCAAAAACATTTAGATACGTAGTAACGCACCAAAGGCTTGATAATGGTGCGTTACGCTGTCGAAGGAGCGCACCCTACACCTAGCTACGCCAACAAAAATCAAATAGGACGGCTATATTTTCAGTCCATTATATTTTTAAAAACATTTAGAGGAGCTTTATATATTGCTAGGACTTACGCAAAATCTCTCCCAAACCTGCTCCGCAACTCTGTGCCCTCTGTGCCTCTGTGGTCAGTTTTTATATACTTATTGCGTAAGTCCTAATTGCTTATCTTAACTTTGCGTCCTAATGGTATACACATCGGAGTAAGTGCCACGGGGTCATCTACAACCCGACATTCCAACCCGAAAACCTCCCACACCATTGTTTCATTCATTACCTCTTCTGGTGTACCCTGACTAAAAACACTACCTTCTTTCACAGCTACCAAATAATCAGCATAGCGACAAGCTTGATTTAAATCGTGCAACACCATCACCAAAGTTCTGCCGTGATTTTGAGTCAACTCCCACAACAAATCTAAAACCTCAATTTGATGCGCCAAATCTAAAAAAGTAGTTGGTTCGTCTAACAGTAAAATATCTGTATCTTGAGCCAAAGCCATTGCAATCCAAGCGCGTTGTCGCTGTCCTCCAGAAAGGGTATCTAACTCTTTTTCTGCTAATTCTTTCATTCCAGTAGTTTCTAAGGCAATCTCGACTAAACGCTCATCTTCTTTCGTCCATTGTTGCAACCAATTCTGATAAGGGTAACGTCCGCAAGCTACTAAATCTCTTACCGTTAAACCTTCTGGAGCAACTGGTCCTTGAGTGAGAATTCCTAATTTTTTGGCGACTTCTTTAGTTGATAGTTTAAATGCATCTGCTGTATCTAAATAAACAGTTCCTTTACTAGGCTTTAATAATCTTGCTAAACCCCGTAGTAGTGTAGACTTACCGCAACCGTTAGCACCAACTAAAGCTGTTATTTTCCTTGTGGGTATGGTCAGATCGAGATTTTTAATTATTGATGTGCTATCGTAGCCTAATGTAAGGTTATTCGCTGATAGTTGGTGGTGAGTTTGAGTATTTGATAACATTTTTATTGTTTGTGCCTACTAATATTTTAATTTTTAACTAACCACAGAGACACAGAGAGCGCAGAGTCAGAGAATTTCAAAATCTATCTAGCGATCGCATAATTCGCTTTGCGCCTTTGCGTCTTTGCGCGACCTTATTATTTCTTAAATCTAGAATCAAAAATTGTATTAAGTTATTTCCTACGACTTTTGACTAACAAATAAATAAAATAAGGCGCACCAATTACAGCAGTAATAATCCCACAAGGAAGCTCCACAGGTGCAAATAAAACCCTTCCCAACAAATCAGCAATAACTACAATCACTGCTCCAATCATCGCCGCTACTGGAATCAACCCCTGATGATTTCCACCTACTAATTGACGCGCAATGTGGGGAGCAATTAACCCGATAAAACCAATAGTTCCCGCCGTTGCAACAGCCGCACCAGAAAGCGCTGCG
>CAXTCQ010000060.1:0-33795 GCA_964242965.1 uncultured Calothrix sp.
CCATTGAGGATGCCTTGCGTTCCGCGTCTTAACCGCCTTGGCGGTTGCTATATCTGGAAAATTGATTCTTCTGTTGAAAAAACTATCCTACTTACCTTTGGTGGATTGGGTTTGCAGCAAATTCCCTACCACAACACGCTTTTATTCCCCGACTGGCAATTTATCACTTTTGACGCATCAGCACCCGACTTACCTAACTTACTTAAAGTTACCGACCGAAAGTGCCGTCCCGTTGATTTTATGCCAATATGCTCTAGCGTAGTTTCTAAACCCGGTTTTGGTACTTTTGCAGAAGCGACTAAACTCGACTTGCCAATTATTTCTGTAACTCGTGATGACTTCGCCGAAGCGGCATTTTTACTTGAAGGAATCAGAGACTATAATCAACATCAAATTCTCACACCGACAGAATTTTTTACAGGCAACTGGGATTTCCTCAACCAACCGCTTCAACCACCGCGTAAATCTAAACCGATTGCTAAAGATGGTAATGAAGTCATCGCTAAAGCTGTTATTGACTTCTTTTCTTTGTTTGTAACAGGGGGTATTGCCCCTTAACTCATTATCTTTACTTTGCTTAAAATGATTTCTCCAAAGAATAATTATTATTCGCGCCAGGTTCTGCACCGTATTCACTGGCGCTTTTATTATATTTATATATAGCAATATACTTATATAATCAAGTATTAGTGAATTCAAACATCCAGTGGATAAAGGGATAGGTTGGCTTTACGTATCAATACTACCTTAAGGTAAACGTGCGAAAATTAAGTTAAAGTCAATAGTCAAGTTGATTCAGACTAATAATTAATAATCTGTAATAAATTACTAATAACAACTAACAACCGCTCGCTAACCAATGACCCACTATCAAAAATTACTCAGAGTTTCTACTAATGGCAAATCGCTATATAATATTACCTCGAAAATAGCAGCGATTGTCGCTGAGTCAGGAGTCGAAACCGGACTTTGCACCTTATTTTTACGGCATACTTCCGCTAGTTTAATTATCCAAGAAAATGCTGACCCCGATGTACTTTTAGATTTAGCTAACTTCATGGCTAAATTAGTGCCAGAATCAGCAAAATACATTCACGATGCCGAAGGTGCAGATGATATGCCAGCACATATTCGTACCGTCCTTACTCATACTTCCGAACATATTCCTATTAATAAAGGACACTTAGTACTGGGAACTTGGCAAGGTATTTACGTATGGGAACATAGACAACACAACCATACAAGAGAATTAGTTATCCACATTTCTAGTTAGGAAATATACTGATTTAGTGAGTGTCAAAAGTAAACCCAGCTATAAATTAAACTGGGTTTATTTATGAATCTGAAGCGAGAAATTGTATCAAAAATTAATAAATCACCAAAGCGTAGATTATTTAGATAATTCCATCGCTTTGGTGCAATTCAAGCGGATCGTTCCGCCGGAAGTAGAAAAGTAAAGGGTTTGTATATAATAAGTTAGTAATATTTAATAAATAGTATCAACATACACATTCCTCCATATATTTTTAGCTCGTAGCGGGCAATTTTGCATTTTTATAAAGCCTTAAAATACCAATTACGAGCAAAAAGATACAACTGATTTCATTTAAGTAGAGTACAGCTTGTAAGTCGAAATTATCGTAGGGGTACGGCAAAAGCAAACCCCCTACTACATTACATTTTATGTAAATGTAAACTGCTGTATTACCTCAATGCATAATCGGGTTGATATTCCACAAACTCAATCTCGTTACCATCGGGGTCATTGACGTATATTCGATGTTTAGTTTCTGGTGATGACAGCATGTAATATTCGATGCCTTCTGCCTCCAAGAGTTTTTTCATCGCTTCCCCATCTTTTATGACAATTCCAACATGATTAATCCCAATATTTTCGTAGTTTGTATGTGTTTTTTCTACATCGGGCGTATGATTCAGCGCTAAATAAAATTGGTTATTACCAAAATGTATCCAGCGTCTGCCTTCATAAATACCATCGACACGCACATACCAATCAGGAAAGAGGGTTTGATAAAACTCCTTGCTTGCGTCAATGTCTTTACAGGAAAGATTGATATGTTCAAATCGAAGCATATCCATAATTTGACTCCTTTTTATTAATAGAAAAAGATTTTTAAGGGCACTGGGTATAGTTAATATTAAATTTATAATATTCAATTCCCATTACCCAATGTTCGCTATCCAAGCGCAATATCTAAAAACATCATCATCACAAAACCCACCATCACACCAATTGTTCCTTCATTTTCTAACCCTTTGCGATGCGATTCGGGTATAATTTCATCGCTAATCACAAATAACATCGCACCTGCTGCAAATGCCATTGCCCAAGGTAAAACAAAGTTAGCAATACTTACCACCCCAGCACCAATTACACCACCGATTGGTTCGACTAAACCTGTTAGTAACGAAATCCAAATGGCATAGCCCCTAGAATATTTTTCAGCTACTAACGATAATGCGACAACTAACCCTTCGGGGATATTTTGTAACCCAATGCCTAAAGCAATAGGTATACCATCACTAATATTATTGTTGCCAAAATTCACTCCTACAGCTAACCCTTCCGGAAAGTTATGAATCGTAATTGCAGCAATAAATAACCAAATTCGTTTTAAATTCCGACCGCGAGAACTTTCTTCATTTTTAAAAAAGTGTTCGTGAGGCAGTAACCGATGGGCAAGTTGCAGAAATATCCCTCCAAGCAAAATACCCGCAACAATAATTAATGCTGCATTTGTCTTGGAGTAACCTAGAGACATCGCAGCTTCGGTTCCTGGAATAACCAACGAAAATGATGTTGCAGCTAACATCACTCCTGCACCGAACCCCAGCATTATCCCTTGCACTCGCTGCGTCAGTTTGATTGGTAACAGTATCGGCAATGCACCGACAACTGTAGCAAGTCCCGCACCTAAAGAAGCGATCGCACCAATTAGAATGTTTTCCATATCTGGGATGGCTGTTTTTCTATCTTCCACAAATCATACTCGTAATGACTATGAGTTGCAAGGCGGAGATGATTAATTTTTGATAATTTTTGCTTGTAGCAAAGACTTTTTATTTATACGATCTGTATATTTTTGATTCCAGGGATAGATGACATATTCCAATCGGTTAGAAGAAGCGTTGCAAACCCAGATAAACCAATCGCTTCACTTTGAAGCTTGTATGGGTGTGAATGTTGCAATTAGCGATGAAAAGCACGGTTTATGGTTGGGAAGCGGGGGATTTTCTGATTTAGAAGCGAAGCAAATTATGGGTGTTAATCGCTCATTTTACATCTACAGTATTACTAAAACCTTTGTCGCAGTTTGCTTGTTGCGGTTAGTGCAGAATGGATTAGTGGATTTAGATGAACCATTAACAAAGCGACTTTCGGAAATGCCATTCCCTGAAACCGTAACATTGCGACGATTGCTCAATCATACAAGTGGAGTACCCAACTATACAAGCCTGGAGAATTATTTACCAGCGGTGAGGGAAAGCGCTTCTGTTCCTTGGACACATACGAAAGTGGCAGAATTGACCTGTCAGGGGAAACTCGATTTTGAACCTGGGGAAAAATGGCGTTACTCAAATACCGGGTACATGTTGCTGTATGAAGCGATTGAAGTTGTTACAGGTAAAAGTTTTGCCGAAGCTTTAAAAAGTCACGTTTTTGAAATATTGGATTTAAAAAATACTTATGTTGCCCATGAACTTGATATTAAAGGAGTTTTAACACCTGGTTTCAGCCGAGATTTAAATGCAGAAAACCGTATGGAGAACGTCATCCCTCGGTATCACCCTGATTGGTGTGCCACAGGATTGATTGTTTCAACAACAGAGGACGTAGTAAAGTTTTTTGATGGTGTTTTTTCAGGGAAAATTCTTGATTCGCAATATTTACAGCAAATGCTGACGTTAGTACCTACAAGCATCCGTCATTTTTGGTATAAAAAATGTTGTTACGGATTAGGAATTATGGCTGACTCTGAATCGGGGTATGGTGTAATGTACGGTCATGGTGGCAGCGGTCCCGGTTATAATACTTGGGCAATGCACTTACCGAATTTTCACGGTAGCAGGGTTACTTTAGCTATATTTTGCAATACTTCCATGTTTGACCATGCTTATGGGATGGTGGATGATTTATTGCGGGTGATTAAGGATGTTTAACGCGATCGCTTTCTATTAACTATATATAATTAAATTAACTAATTAAACGTAGCCCTTTTTATATCATTGTTAATTTTTGCCATACTTGTAAGAAAGCAAATTAATTAGTTGAGTTAAGTATTCTGTTTAAATCAACCTGAACTGGTAAATCTTCCAGTACTGTTAGATATATCGAAGTTTTTTCAAAAATATCTTTTAAACTCAACATATGAGTCTTTGTATTTTGTATTTCTGGATATTCAGATTTATATTGCTGAAAGTTTTTTGTGTATCCGATTCCAGAAAGTATAATACCTATATCTGCTCTTTGTTTTACAACATTTTCATAAAAGTCTATTGCATCTGCTTTCCCTAGCGCTTTACTTCTTAATCTAGACTGAAAATATATTTTTCTACCATCAGCAGTATAGCCGCTTCCATCAACTCCTCCATCACTTCCTCGTGGACCTGCCTCTAAACCTAGTTCAACTGCGAAGCAACGACCTAAACGCTGCTTCGCATCGTTACTAGAATTTATATAGCCGTTAATCAAAGCGCGAATTTGTATCCCGTCCATCAGTCGTTATTGCCAACCGTTTTTATTGACGTAGTTTTGATTAATTTATCATATAACATTTGTATTCCGGTAATGAGGCATTCACTTACTTTTTCCTTCATGTCAGCTTCTTCCAGCTTTATCAAAGCCTTTGTATCCAAAATTACTTTCACTGGTTCCAAGCCTATTTGCTTAGGAAATTCATCAAGCTTTGATATATCAAGCTCTCGGTTTTTTGCATACGAAAAAGCAGATTTAATAGCTATGTTTAACATTGCTCCAAATGATACCCCCAAAAAGTCACACAAACTTTCTGCTTGTTTTTTTTGTTCAGGAGTCATTTTAAGTACATATTCATCTTCATTTATTACTTCTGTAGGTGACTGTTGAAGCCCTATAGATAAAGCTCTTTCAGTTACACCATTAGTAAGTTGCTTTGCAGTATTTGAGGTCATAAACAATATCCTTCAAATTACTAATTTGAGAAGGTTTTTGAAATAATCTAAAGTTTCTTCGCAGCCTGGATAATCCCAAATGTATTTATTTTCTTCTAAAGCATTACTGATTTCCTCCTGAAGATTTTCCATTGCCGGAGCAACTTGACAAAATTTAGGCTTTTCTTTAGTTTCCTTTATTTTTGATATGGCATCTGCTTCACGTATACCAAGGGGAACTACTATAAATTTAGGATTATAATTTAGCCCAGGTTCCAAATTAGCTCTTTTCTCTATATCCGCAGCTGTATCAAGAAATACAGGCATGTCTTTCAAGGATCGTTTTTGAGATGTATTGATTGGAATCAGTATTATATCAGGGAGATTATTTCTAATCATAGCAACTGTATCTTCCGGTGGACTGTCTGTGTCGATAACAATGTAATCGTATACTTCTAGGTCACTTTTTTTAATTGGCTCAAATTTTGGTGGGTTCAAGCGCGGAGGATTCCAAAGTACATCCAAGCGGCTATTGATAGTGCGACGAGTTTCTCCAGCTTGTGGTCTACGACCTTTAAAAAAAATCCATGCATCTGGACGTGGGTCGCAATCTACAAGAAGTATTTGTCCTTGAGTTTGCTTTTGAAGTATCCCTGTAACGTGTACTGCCAATGTTGTTTTACCTACACCACCCTTGTCATACGTACAAAGGATTACTTTTGTATTGCTATTCATCTATTTTGTAGAAAACAAAAAGAACTATTTACAGCTTGCGATTAACTAAAGTAGCGCTAGCTTGGTCAACAGGCATTAAAATAACTTCATTGATATTGACATGTGCGGGACGAGTAGCGCAAAAAAAGATAACATCAGCAACATCATCGGCAGTTAAAGGGGTGACTCCTGCATAGACTTTTTCTGCACGTTGAGTATCTCCGTAAAATCTGACATTGCTAAATTCGGTTTCAACCATACCAGGGTCAACCGAAGTTACCCGAATTGGTGTTCCCAGTAAGTCTTGTTTTAACCCTTCAGAAATTGCTTTTACGGCTGCTTTTGTGCCGCAATATACATTCCCGTTGGGATAGGTTTGATGTCCGGCGATGGAACCGATGTTAATAATATGACCTTTACCGCGCTGTACCATTCCCGGAACAACATAGCGAGTAAGATAAAGTAAACCTTTAATATTGGTATCAATCATTTCTTCCCAGTCTTGGAAGTCGCCTTCGTGGAGTTTGTCTAAACCGCGACTTAGACCAGCATTATTAATGAGGATATCTATGTGAGAGAATTCGGGGGGAAGGGTAGATATGGTAGATTCGACAGCAATGCGATCGCGTACATCCAACTTAACCGTCAGCACATCTGAAAGTTTGATATTCAGAGTCTCGATCAGTTGCTGCAATTTTTCTAATCGTCGCGCTGCCAAAATCAATTTTGCACCTGAAGCGGCAAAAATTTTGGCGCAAGCTGCACCGATACCGCTACTTGCACCAGTAATTAAAACAATTTGATTCATAGATTTGATAATAGATAATGTTAATAGTTAATAAATAATAAAGACGCGATATATCGCGGAGCCACTCCCGTGCGGAGGTATCCTCCGTTGAGGGATGTGGCGTTCTCTACATCTTTTTCTCAAGATGCCTAATTATCTAACGACTTGCAGACGCTGAGTAATCATTGTCATCCCATCTCCGCGCATAATTACCGCTGAAACCCATTGACTACCGGGAGTTGCGGGTGCGCGTCCAAGTTTAAACAGCCCACCTGCGGTAAGTAGTTCTAAATTAACATTGGTCGGACTCAAGTACTTGTCAGCTTGAACGGGTTCCTCTAAAGCCGAACCGAGAAGATAATCTTCTCCAAGTGGTTCTTGAACAATGGCATCAAAATTGTACGTTTGCCCGACTTTAACTTGCTGGGGCATTTTAATGTCAAGTTGCGGGGGTTTTGCACCTGAAGTAAGTTGAGTACGTTCGGATAAAATATCTTGCTGGACAATTTTTGCCGCGTTAATGCGCTGACGCGAACGAATTGTCGCATTAAATGCCATGTTATTGTTATTTGCTGAAGGTGAGCCAGAAATTTGCGTCACGGTTTCGGCAATAATCCCATTCCCTTGCGATTTCCACGATTGCAGTTGCGTAGTGTAACGCAATTGCGGGTAGCGCTTCCACAACGACGTTAGGGCTTTTTCCATATTTGGGCGCGTCAAACCGTCCCCATGTGTAAAATTAGGGCTGTAGTATTGCATTACCGTTTTAACATCACCCTTAGTTGCGGCGGTATCAATTTGCGTTAACAGAGTTTTGAGTTCGGCAGGGGCACTTGCTGGAGTACTGGCTTGAACGCACTTTAAGCCACTGAAGAAACTCAGTACAAGTAAGAAAAAAGTTAACTTGTGGTTGACTTTTGGACGATTCGAGCGTCGAAGTAATAAATTAATAAAGTTAGACATTGCTGATACGTTAGATATTTAACTACAGAAAATTGTGGATTTGTTCTATCTTAGTTAAGCTGCTGACACGGGTACACGATCAATGGTTGATACACCGATACGATTATTAGTTGCTGCGAGTGGGACTGGAGGACACCTGTTTCCGGCGATCGCACTCTGCGAGAAATTACCAGAGTATCAGATAGAATGGCTGGGTGTCCCCAATCGGCTGGAAACGCAGCTAGTTCCCAAACAGTATAAGCTTAATACCATAACTGTTGAAGGATTTCAAAAAGGTTTTGGGATTTCTTCATTACTGACGTTAGGGAAGCTGACTAGTTCGGTTTTAGAAGTTCGTAAACTCCTCAAAAATGGTAATTTTCAGGGAGTTTTTACTACTGGAGGTTACATTGCCGGACCATCGGTAATTGCAGCACGTTCTTTGGGTTTACCTGTGATTCTCCACGAATCAAACGCATTACCGGGCAAAGTAACCCGTTTTTTCGGTCCTTGGTGCGATGCGGTGGCTGTCGGGTTTGATGTGGCGGCGAAATACTTACCTAAAGCCAAGACTATTTATACTAGTACGCCAGTGCGATCGCAGTTCCTCGATGCGGGAATTGTGGCAAGTTTAGATTTACCGATTCCCGAAGGTGTGCCCTTAATTGTTGTATTTGGCGGCAGTCAGGGTGCAGTTGCTATTAATAAGTTAGTGCGGCAATCTGCACCAGCTTGGTTTGCTGCGGGTGCGTATGTCGTGCATTTAACCGGAGACAATGACCCGGAAGCTGATACTTTGCAGCATTCGCAGTATATATCTTTGCCATTCTACGGTAATATGGCAGCGTTATTACGTAGAGCAGATTTAGCGATAAGCCGTTCGGGTGCTGGTAGTATGACCGAGTTGGCAGTATGTGGAACTCCGGCAATTTTGATACCATATCCCTTTGCTGCGGAAGACCACCAAACCTATAATGCCAATGTGTTTACTGCTGTAAATGCTGCGCTGTTATTTAAACAGTCGGAGTTGACAGCAGAAGGTTTGCAAAATGAAGTTTTGCGGTTGTTGCAGTCACCTTCGGAGTTACGGCAAATGGGAGAGAATGCGAAGAGTGTCGTATTACCTGATAGTGCGGATAAATTAGCACAATTGGTGCGTGAAATTGTAGAAAAGTAAAGGTATAAATTCTCTATTTGTAGGATTTTAAGGTACTACCTTACAAAAATAAATTGGCGGAGGATTTACTTCTTTCGCCAAGTTCCCCGGATTCCTCCGACAAGACCATTCATATCCTGCACAAATAAACAAAACAATACTAAATGCTATATTTATTGCAGATAGAATTCTAGTTCTTATTTTTGACAATAACAACAATATAAGTAGATAGGAGTAGAAAATGATTATAGAATTAGATTTAAGCTTTGTTCTCAGCGAAAGTAGCTTTAAAGAACTAATATTTTTTACCCAAATAGCAACAAATATAACTAACCAAATTACAGAGATTTGTTACGAGTTAGAAGGAATATTTAACTCAACGGAAAATGAATACCAACAAAAAATCCTTGCTGACTTCAAGCCAATTGAAGAATTTACAGGTCAAATCAAAAAGATAACCCATTATATAGAGAAACTGGTCCTTTGCAAAGATATCATACAGACACGAAACATTGGGAAGATAAGGACTGGGTTAATAAATTTAAGTTGTAGGGTGCGTTAGCCTTCGGCGTAACGCACCCTACGTAAACTGTATATTTCTATGTATTTATATTGATAAGCTCCTGAAGCACATTTACTGCACTTTTCGAGGCTTCATTGACAAAAAAACGAGACTAATACCATTTCACTTTATTTATGTCAGGTAGGGGCACGGCAGTGCCGTGCCCCTACGACTATTCGTGTGTATCATGATTTTTATGAATTGGTATAAGGACGTAAATTCATTTAAAATTGTATAAATTACTTCAAAAATAGGTTGAGTTTCACTTGGATTCACTCAACCTACATAAATTACTTAATCATTGCTACAGGATAATTTGGATGCTCTGGATTTGGAATCAATCGTTGATTTTTGCAATCTACGAGTAAATCGGTTTGCTCTAAAACTACTTGACCAATTAAGACTTCATTACCTACTACTAACGCTTCAACAACTGTCTCTCGTCCTTCGCATTCAATAATTACGGGTCCAGTAACCCCAATCATTTCTTCGCTTCCATTGGCATATTGAGCCATGCGCTGTCCCCGAATTCGTAATCCTAATTGTTCTACTAACTGCATTGGAATTACAAGAGAAACTGCGCCTGTATCAACTAATCCATCAACTTCATACTCGCGCAATAACGAAGGAGCGAGTAAACCTCTTGTAACTAGCTCCTCATCAATAGCATTTGTTAACTTGACTTTAACTCGAACTGCTCCCATCATTTTGATTCAATATCAAATGTTTTATTATTTAATATTGTAATACTAATTTAATTTATATATAGGATGAGTGGGGTATGTATGGGAAGGAAGGGCGGGGAGACCCCGCCCCTACATGTATTATGGTTTTTGTCAAAATTTTTAACTATTTTTTGTTATATTAAAATACTAGCAACTCAACAATATTTATAGATAATGTCTGAAACTAAACCTGTGAATGTCTGGGATTATAAACCTTGGTGGTGTCAACCTTGGTCGATTTTGCTAACTGGTGTAACGCTAATCAGTGTCAGCTGGTTAATATTCAAAATTATTTGGTTGACGATTCTCATTGCTATTCCCGTGTTAACGTGGATGATATTTTTCTTGTTAATTTATCCTCGGCTTGTGGCTCAAAGTGGCTTTACCGAGGATATTAAATAAATCCACAAACCTTGGAATGCGTAAAATCTTATCTCTAATTATTGCGTCCAAATATATGAGTAGTCTGGATAGTATTGAAAATTGCGAGAACAATTGCACTTGAAACCGTGACCGTTAGTAAGGCAAGATTGTTAGATTGCTTGATTGCGATCGCACTCAATGCCCATACGATTACCCATGTAAAATAAGCATCACCGTATTTGTTGGTGATGAAGAATGCGATCGCACTGGCAATAATCACCATTAAAATCGTCCAAGTTGTTGCGGAGATACCCCAACCATTCCACCTAAGTGCATACAAAGCGCAAGCTATATTAACTATAGTGGCAACACTAATCCAACCTAAATAAATACTTATTGGAAAACGAACGCACCATTTTTGGATGCGCGATGTCATTATCGAGTGATGTACTAATTGCAAATAGATAGCAATCAGCGATAACAAAATTCCTAGCATTGCGACAACTGAAAGTACAAACATCCGTAATGTAAAAAGATATACCCAAGCTATCTGACATAAGCAAGCGATTACAAGTAAATAACCGACTTTACGCAAATTAGAGTCATTCCTTTGTGCGGGTAGAAACTGGTAGATTCCAAATGCAAACAAGCCAAGATAAATTAATCCCCAAATCGCAAAAGCATAATTAGCAGGAGTAATTAAAACGTCTTTGAATAGCGTGTTAGAAATTGCGCCAATATTAAGTCCGCGTAAAGGGAAAATATTCGACCAGATGTTGACAACAAAAGCAGCAATAATTGCGACTAAAGTCGTTACTTGTCCAAGAAAACCTCGGTTGATGCCATTCGATTGCATAATAAATATCTAGTTTTGATTCGTGTATGGGATTTATTCTATTAATTATATCTTGGTTGTAATACTATCAAGATTCGATTACATGTATAATTATGTATTCATTTTGACTTAAGTAAATTATCATTAATAGTAATTCAATCGCTACTTCCTCACCTTGAATATTTTAATAGTCGAAAAAACCGATATTAATTTAGTTCGGGTTTACCCAATTTGCAATTAACGCAATATTGGTAAATTGATATGTAAGCTTTGGTAATTAAATGCTATGAGTAATCTTTCACGTCGCAACTCGGATGAATTTGAACCAGAAAGCAATAATATGTTTTCTGAGTATCTCCAATCGTTGAGTTTAGAAACAGTAGCCCAATTATCTAAACCTACCTCACCGGAATTGATTGAAGTAATCCAACGGTCGATTGCTGCGATTTTAGGAAATTTACCTGATGATATTGGCAGCAATATTACAACAACTCGTGATGAACTTGGTCAAATCTTAGGTTCTGCGATGATTGATGGTTATTTCTTGGGTAATGCCCAACAGCGAATGGAATTGTCCAAGTTATTATCCGCCAATTGATGCAAATTGCCAAAAAGCACTTCTATTTTCAGATTTACGCAACTCTCCCCAACCTCTTGTGGGCTGTTTCATTAATTTTGAGGGAACCCAAGATCCCCGACAACTTTTACGAAGTCGGGGATCTGACTCCCGCGACATGTCAGAATTCATAAAATAAAAATCTCACAATTAATAATAGTTTACGATCGACAGTTAATTTTGTTCATAATTAACGGTTAATTTATGTATATTTAAGCAATAGCCTTTCCTTTCTTATGTTATGCCGCAAGATAACTCAATTGCCGTCGAATTCCGCAATGTTACCCTCAAACGTAACAACCGTGCGCTAGTTTCCAACCTTAACTTTACTATCCAACGCGGCGAAATACTGGTATTACTTGGACGCAGCGGCAGCGGTAAAACTACGACGATGAAATTAATCAACCGTCTTTTAGCACCTACCGAAGGAGAGGTATTATTCGATGGCATTCAAACAACCGAATGGGACGAAATCAAACTGCGACGCAAAATCGGCTATGTTATCCAAGAAACGGGTTTGTTCCCGCATTTTACAGTTGAACGCAACGTTGGTTTAGTACCAACATTAGAAGGCTGGAAACCCAAACAAATTAAAACGCGATCGCATGAGTTACTGCATTTAGTCGGATTGGAACCAGCGCAATTTGCGCTACGTTACCCACACGAACTTTCGGGAGGGCAGCGTCAACGGGTTGGTGTTGCGAGGGCACTTGCAGCAGACCCACCAATGCTGTTGATGGATGAACCTTTTGGCGCACTCGACCCAATTACGAGGTTGGAACTTCAACGCGAATTTAAGCGGTTGCAGCAAGAATTAGGTAAAACCGTTGTTTTTGTGACTCACGACATCCAAGAAGCATTCGTTTTGGCATCGCGGATTGGTTTGATGCATAAGGGCGAATTGGTTGTATTGGGTACGTCACAGGAGTTTATCAGTTCTCAACATCCTGAAGCTAAAACTTTTCTGGAATGCCTTCAATATTCGATGTCGTAAATTCCCTAAATTTGAGATTCCGTACATTGTTAAAAACGTTCCTCTCTGACGTGCGTAAAATGGGGAGGTAAATATAGTTGGATTTAATAACTTTAATGAGATTATATAAGTGGTATAAATACAGCTATATTCTCGAAAAAAATCTTATACTTTTTGCCAAAATATCTTGATTATAAACAATGTTATTAACAAACAATTTGAAATAAAGAAATCAAGTGAGATGTTTTAAACGAACACTTTTAATTAAAAATCAATAGTAAAAAGGTTAATGAATATTGTTGACAATTACCAATCATGTTTGATTCGCAAAAATCCACAGAGCTTTCTACTGGTACTGGTGCTTCGATATATACTCAGAGTCAAAATAGTTTTGATGATAATAATATTTCAAGTTTAAAAGGTTCGTCACAATCAGTTGAAGCTCAGGGACTGAATCCAAACCCTAATCTTGTATTTAGTAGTGCGGCAATTAACCCAGATTTTAATGGTGACGGCAAAACCGATAAAATTTGGCGTAACTCGCAGACCGATGAAGTCGCTATTTGGTTGATGGATGGTTCAACTCCTCAAGGAGTATCTTTACCATCGCGTGGTGCAGATTGGGACTTCAAAATCGCCGACCTTAATGGTGATGGAAAGACAGATTTAATTTGGCGTAATAAAAATACTGGTGAAAATGCCGCTTGGTTAATAGATGGTGGAACAATTACTTCCGAAGTTGCACTGGCAACAACTGATAGCAATTGGGATTATACCGTCGGAGATACAAATGGCGATCGCAAGAGCGATTTAATCTGGCACAATAACCAAACTGGTGAAAATGCTGTCTGGCTTATGGATGGCGGAACAATTACAAGTTCAGCATTTTTAGCAAATACAGATGCTGCTTGGAGTTCTACTGTCACTGATATTGACGGGAACGGCAAAACTGACCTGTTCTGGCACAATAACCAAACTGGTGAAAATACTGCCTGGATTATGGATGGTACTAGCGCTAATACTGTTGCCCTGCAAACATTTGGAGCAGGGTGGGAATTTGCTCCTACTGACTTTAATGGTGACATGAAGACCGATATCTTCTGGCACAATTCTCAAACAGGCGAAAACGCAACTTGGCTTATGGATGGAACAACTGTAAACCAGGCAGCTTTACCAACACAAGGACAAGGAACAGGTTGGAAGTATTCATTCGGCGACTCTAACAACGACGGTAAGCTTGATGTATTCTGGCGCAATCAAAGTACTGGTGAAAACAAAGGTTGGACAATGGATGGTGCAACAGCGACTGAAACTACCTTACCAACGCTTGGTTCTGAATGGACAAGTAGCTTAGGCGATTTTGACGGTAACGGAACTACAGAAGTGTTCTGGCATAACAGCCAAACTGGCGATAATTTAATATCTTCAGCCGATGGCACTAACACTCCTATAACTGCCACTCCACTAGGTTGGTACACTTTCTAACGCTCGTAGTTGCGCTTTAGCGCGATTGGTATACCAACCTGCGCTAAAGTGCTACGAACCAGTAATAATTATTCTTTTGAGTAGTAGATATCAATTATTTAGATTTTACTACTAACTTGATTTCAATTTTAGATTTGAAATCAAAATGATATTAAAGTTACTTTTATCAAAATAAAGCTTGTTGTTGTTTGACAGAATTAAAAAAAAATATAGTGAAAAATAAGCTAAATATTACCGTAGTCTATTCACCATGATTACTTCCAAAGATTCCGTAAATCTTGTTACAGGAAATATTGATTCTATCAGTGCTTATTTGCCCAAAAATAGTTTAACTGATGGTCTCAATCCTAGTTATTCTATTGACTTTAATCATTCTCCAGATTCATCTACAAGTCAAGTATCAACTCAAAGTAATAATATTCCCATCACAAATCCAAACCCCAACTCTGATTTTAGTAATTCTGCTGCCTATGCCGACTTTAACGGTGATGGCAAAAATGACCGATTTTGGCGAAATAGCAATGCTTCTGAAACAGCTATTTGGTTAATGGATGGTAATAACATAGCTGATGCGAAGTTTATGCCAAATATGGGTGCTGAATGGGATTACAAGCTGGCTGATTTTAACCGTGATGGGAAAAGTGATATATTCTGGCGGAATACTCAAACTGCTGAAAATGTTATTTGGATGATGGATGGTACAAATGTAGTTAGTTCAACTCAACTGCAAAATATAGACACTGCTTGGAATTTTGATGTCGCTGATTTTAATGGTGATGGTAAAAGTGATATTTTTTGGCATAATACCAAAACTGGTGAAAATGCGACTTGGTTAATGGATAGCACGACAGTAACTACCGCAGCTTTTTTACCTACAACTCACGATTTAGCTTGGACTCCAACGGTTCTTGATACTAATGGTGATGGTAAAAGTGATTTATTTTGGCACAATAAAAATACCACTGAAACCGCTGTGTGGTTAATGGATGGTACAGAATATTCAGATTCATTTTTGGAGAAAAAAGACGCATCTTGGGATTATACAGTTGGTGATTTTAATAATGATGGAAAAAATGACCTTTTATGGCGGAATGAATTGACAGGTGAAAATACCGTTTGGTTAATGAATGGAAGTCTTGTTTTTGGTGGAAACTTAGAGAATATGGGTTCTGATTGGAAAGCTGACATCGGTGATTTTAACAGCGATGGTAGAACCGATATTTTCTGGCGTAATTCTAAAACGGGCGAAAATACTGCCTGGTTAATGGACGGTACGAATATTTCAAGTTCGGCATTTTTACCTAAAACCGATCCATCGTTGCAATACGATATTGGTGATTTTAATGATGATGGTAAAACCGATATTTTCTGGCGCAATCCTCAAACAGGCGAGAATAGTATTTGGTTTATGAATGGTACAACTGCTTCAAATAGTTCGGTGACGACTGCACCCACTGAATGGAGAACTACTACTAGGTAATCGTATTAGATCCGAGTACTGAACATACTAGACCCTCGACAACTTTTACGTGCGTCGGGGGTCTAGGTCTTTGAATTCCTCGCTTACTTATTATTCCGTCTGCGTTTGTATTTCTGTTTGATACGTTGCACTTGTTCTTTAAACTCGGTTCCTTTTTCCGGATTGACCATTGCTACAAAGTTAGCAAATCCAGTAATTGCTGCAAGTATATCGCTGGAATTTCCCCAATTTTTACCTTCTAAACCGTCTTTTTCGATTTGATATAAAGTGGCACGAAATTGCTTTAATGTCTTCTTAGGTAAATTCAGTTTCTCATTAACTACTACCCCTGTTACTTCTTGCTGGCGCGAATCCCGCAAAATTCGAGTTTTTTCAGGATTAATTGTAAAACCTTCGTGAGTAACAATTGATTCGGCTCGTTTGAGGATATTACACGTATGCCGCAAACTTTCGCTCGAAGCGGAGAAGGTTAAATCATCGGCATAGCGGCTGTATATAAAACCTAAATTCCCCGACATTTCTTGTAAGCGTCGGTCTAAACGGCGACAAAGTAAATTAGTAATAGCTGGACTGGCTGGCGAACCTTGAGGAAGGTGTCTTTCATCAATGGTAACGTAATAAATTTTACCATCGAGTTCGACTTTTTCAACTTCAGCAGCAGTACATATCAAAGCAAAAATAGTGGCTACTGCTTCCGAATAACCGAAAGATTGAAAAAGCCCTTTGACACGTTTGTAAGATATCGATGGAAAAAAGTCTTTTAAATCAAAATTAATAACAATATTCGCACCAAGATGGGGTGTCGCATTAGTAACAATCGAACGATTGGCTCGAAATCCATGTGCAGCGTCGTGAACTTCGAGTTTGTTTAAAATATTTTCTAATATCCAATACTGTGATTGCTTTAAATGCGGCAACGGTGCAGAAATTAATCTTTCTCCACCTGTTTTTTTTGGCATTTTGAAGCGAATATAGTGAGAAACTGTAGAGGTTTTGCGGTCAAATGCTAAAAACCGCAGTTTGCCAATACTAATTCCCATTGCCGATGCAATTTCAGCGGCGTTGTTGTAAAGAGGTAAATTGTAACTTTGCAACCTTTCGATATTTGCTTCGCTATTATTTAATCCGGTGGATACACCTTCACCAAGGTAGCTTATTTCGGTTTGCTGTTTCTGTTTCCAAGCTTCTGCACGTTCAAGACGTTCTTTTTCACGTCGTTCTCTATTTTCTTGCCGCTTGCGTCGTGACTCTTCCAAGCGCTGTTTGAGCATTTGCTTTCGCAGTTTTTGCTCGTCCTGTAATTTTCGGCTTTCTTGTCGCAGTGTCTGCAATTCCCGCGTAATTTCTCCGCGACGGCGAATTTCGTCTGCCGGGTCTGAGGGGATTGTTCCTTCGGGTGCCCAGAAGCCGTAACGTATCATTTCTTCGAGGATAAATTCTTCCCTTCCTACTTGGCGGATGCGGTCGTAGAGTTCTTGACGGGTGCGGGGTTGGTCGGTCATGGTTGAGTGCTGAGAGGGTTTTTATTCAGTTTATTCGCGGTTTTTGGGTTTTGGGTAGGAGGGAGATAAAATCGCGCAGAGTCGCAGAGGCGCAAAGGAAGAGGGAAGAGAATAATATTACCAGTTGCGTAGGGTTTTGTGAACTTGTGCTAAGTGCCACATGTAATCGTCGATTTGGTATTTGTCTGCGGCTTTGATTATATATTTTGATGCGTTTTCGGTGTCGCTGACGATAACCAACCTGCTTTTCCGCAGTTTGAGCCAGGATTATTTACAATCTCTTAGCTCGACTTTATCCAAAATTAAGAACTTGGTTTCCTTTATCCGGCACTGAAAGTGGTATCGCAGACTGGCTTTTGCCCTATCCAAGTATGAGTACTTACAGGTTGCACTCCACAATATGGTAGTAAATTTATTAGTTATACAGATTGATGCTATCGTTCCAATTATTAAATTTATCCCTTCTAATTTTTTTCTTAGCTGCTGCTAGAGCATGTTCCCTATAGAAAAAGCGCCGCGATTTATTTTTAGTTAAGAAAGATAAATCGTTTCGCTGGATTTTATAATGCCAGCGATTATTTTGGTCTTTGTGTAGGTGAATTTTATACCCTTTATATACAACAGTCTGTCTATCGTACAGTTCATCATCATCGTTAATATATTCGACATATACCAAATCGCTCTTAGTACTTAGCTTTTGAATTTGATGATAATGATTTTGGGTAAGCAAGAGCTTTAGAATATTATTCGCCAATTCTTGTTCGTTAATATTTCTATCAGTATTAAGGCGGACTTTAACTTCTGGGTACTTATGTAATTCTTCAGCCAATTTTTTTGCAAACTCCGATATTGCGTCTAATGCATTCGGGCTTTGCGCTATACTATGCATCAGAATATCTCGAAATTCATTAAACGTTTGAGAAATATCATCACCAATTTCTACTTGGCGGTCTTGAATAGTAATATACTTGGACATGCGATGCTCCTGGCAAGCACTCAAAGTGGTATTGCCTTGAATATTCAAATTATAATTATCGCTTAAATTAACTATTCCAGAATTATTCAAGATTGATGTTGCCGTATTTCTACCTATAGACTCCTTTTTCCTGCAAGCAGCAATGCTATCTTTAAATAACATTGCTATACCTACTGAAAACAAAATTAATCCTGCTACAGTATTAATAGGACTTTTAGTAAATGAATAATAAATTAGTACAGTTAATAATGCTCCTAATGAAAAGAATATTACCATTACTGGTAACGATAATCTAAAGTTTAAAGATAGCCATGCTTTCTGTAGCCTTTCCCTAACAAAATACATTTATACAGCCGCCCTAATTTGCTACAAACAATTTACTAAGTTGATTAATGCTTTTGCCTTATATGTAATATAAATCACTACAGTCAATGCGATCGCTGTAATTTTACATAAGTTAATTTGCCTTCCTCAAAATGGCTGTAAACGCGCTCGTTGATACCGATACTCCTTTTGCATAATCCTACGGTCTTTCTATTGGAGAGGGATACACCGAACTTAATTTTGCCTACTCTAATGGCTATTTTATTTTCCTGTGCTAGATTTGAACCCAGATAGTTAAGAATTTGCAATGCTTATGCTTCAGGTTCTGTATGCCTGACTGGTGCGCTCTCAGTAAGGTTTGATTGCGTATACCGCATTCGCTTTTGACTAATCTACAGTTCGATTAGCTCAGGCTGGTAGAGCATCCGATTTTATCGGTTGGACGTAGGTTCAAATCCTACATCGAACCCCCCAAAAGTTAGCTCACTGGTAGAGCGGTCGGTGTATCGCCGATTGGTTATAGGTTCGATTCCTATACTTTTAGCAAACCCTGTCCGGGTTAAAGGACACTATCTTAGGGAGATAGCAAATATGGCACGGGAGAAATCCCAATACGGTTCGAGTCCGTTTTTTTCAGAAACTCTGCAATGTCGTTGTTCTACTGTTTATCGCTATGTGATGCTCGGTAGTAACAGTCAGGTGCTTGTGTAATTGATTCCTCCCCTTCCTTGAGTATGTCCTTCGTTTTCCAAATCTGGTTTCTGGAACTGGCAAGCTGAACGCCATATTTAATCGCTGTTTGCTTTTTCTCGATTGCGCCATTCGCAGTTTAGGAGAAGTCGCAGCAATTTTAATCCAGTTTGGGAGATGCTTTTGCCCGCACCAGAACTGTAAACATCTACATTTGCAGAGTTTAAAAATATTTTGTATTATATGTATTGTGGGTGTGACAATATTTTGATTTTTCAAAGGTCGTGTTGGTGAATAGACCTCGTAGGGGCGGGGTTACCCCGCCCCTACAGTCTGTGCAATTACTCAATATATCTGTAAAATATAGTACCTATAATTATCAAACGCTATCCTTTAGGAATTGGGTTAACCGGCTTTCAGCAATTATCTGTACTTACTCATTGAAATTATAAATGTTTTTATCAAGAATCATTAACTGGATAAAGTCGCTCAAGTTATCTATTCAAATTTCTATGTGGAAAACCTTTTACGTCAAACCCAGCGAAATTGGGATTTTATATCACCGCAGTGACTTTAAGAAAATCTTACAGCCCGGTACATATACTTATTTCGGTAGACATTGGCAAGTCATAACTTATGACCTCAACCAACCCGAAGCGCAGATTGAAAACTTAGAATTATTGTTGCGTAACCACGCTTTAGAACTGCAAGAATATCTAGTAGTAGTGCGGACAGCATTTAATCAAGTTGCTTTAGTTCGCTACGGTCAAAATTGGGTAAGCGTAGCACCCAATCAACTACGGGCTTTTTGGCGCGGTTTTATAGAGGTCGAACCACATTTATTCAACTTGGAAGAAAGCTTAGAATTGCCTGAGGAGTTTGTGCAGCAAGTACGCGGAATTACCTTTAATGGGTTGAAAAAGTTCCAAATCTCCGAATCTGAAATTGGTTTGCTGTACGTACAAAATAACTTCGTCCGTCCATTAGAACCGGGGGAATATGCATTTTGGGCTGTAGATAAAACAGTTACAGTACAAACTCTCAGTCGAATTGTGCCCAATCCACAATTCCCGATGCAAGACGTACTGATTGAAAGGCATCCCGATTTTATCGCGGCTTATTGTGAGGTCGTGCAATTACTGGCTAATCAAGTAGCTATTGTGCGGTATCAAGGTAAAGTTATAGCTATATTGTCGCCGTGCAGCCGCAAACTATTCTGGCAAGGTGTCGAAATTGAAGTTATCGACATCACCGATAATGCCAAGTTACCACCTCGCTTGATTGCAGAGTTGGTATCTGGTTTGCCTGAAGTACTATCTTTGAGTCGTCAATCGTTGCACATTCGAGAAGTACTCGCACAGCACATTGGGTTATTGTATATCAATCAAGAGTTTCAAGCCCAACTTCAGCCGGGAATGCACGCTTGGTGGATATTTGGACGCGCATTGCAAACGGAAATCTTCGACCTGCGCTTGCAAAATATCGAAGTATCGGGTCAAGATATCCTTTCCAAAGACAAAGTACCGCTGCGGCTGAATTTAACTGCTGGTTTCCGCATCCTTGACCCATTACGAGTAAAAAATGGTTTGGTAGATGTTACGAGCTTTTTGTACAAAGAGCTACAATTTGCTTTGCGTGGCGCGGTTGGCGAAAGATCTTTAGATGCGTTGTTGGAAGATAAAGGCGCGATTGATGCGAGTATATCTGAGTACATTCGCAATAAAACCACAGATTATGGAATCGAAGTTGATTCGGTTGGGGTAAAGGATATTATTCTCCCTGGTGAGATTAAGACAATTTTAAGCAAAGTTGTAGAAGCAGAAAAAGCCGCACAAGCGAATGTAGTGCGTCGTCGTGAAGAAACTGCTGCGACTCGCAGCATGTTAAATACCGCGAAAGTCATGGAAGATAACCCCGTTGCGTTGCGTTTAAAGGAGTTGGAAGTATTGGAAAGGATTGCCGAGAAGATAGATAAGATTCAAGTTAACGGTAGTTTGGATAGCGTTTTGACCGATTTGATTCGCATGAATCGAGACTAACGGTTGGATTTATGGCAAAAATAATGTAGAGACGCGAAATTACCCTACGGGAACGCCAAGGGCGAACGCGTCTCTATATTTTTTTAGAGATGTCTAATGCATTCTCGTTCAAAATCCAGCATTTACCACAGTCCTATTCATGCGGATTTTGGTTCAAAATAGAGGAGTAGAATCGATTTCTTAACAAGATAACTTGAAATTATGAGCAATACTAGCAACTTCCGCGAAGCAGTGAACCAGGCAAAAAATCAAGCCTTGATTGGCCCCAACGTAATAAAATTCGCGCTTCCCTACGTGGGTGCGGGTTTAGTGTTAACTGCTGTTGGTACATATGGCGGTTTATATGTGCGTGCAAATAATCCTGGATTGTTTTTCCCGACATTTATTGCCGCGTTTGTTCTGGAATTGATACTGTTTTTCGTTGCCCAAAACGTTGCTGAAAAGGGTAATAACCAAGTTGCGCTGCCACTGCTTGCAGCCTACAGCCTTTTATCAGGGTATACACTGAGTGGTATAGTAGCAGTGGCTATGGGTACTAGGGGTGTAGGAATCGCTGGAATTGGCTTTGCAGCACTTGGTTGCGGTGTAACTTTTATCGGTGCGCGTCAAATCGGCTCAAATTTGTCTGAGTCGGACGGTATGGCATTAACCAAAACAATTTATTTAGGGTTAATTGCTTTAGTTGTAGTGATGCTAACTCAAGTAATTTTCCGGTTTTTTGGAATTTACACGCCAACTTGGTTAGAAATTGGTATTTCGGGCATTGGGGTATTATTATTTGTTGGTTCGGCTGTAGTTGATTTCTACATTTTGCCTCGTGCTTATGAAGATAGGCAGTATTTAAGTGCAGCGTTATCGATGTATCTGACTTACATCAATTTGTTTATTTTCATCTTGCGGTTGTTGATTGCTTTAAATAGCCGCGATTAATTTTGGTTTAATTGCGATTGATTGTACCTGCAAAAAATAAGAACCCGTAGGGGCACGATATATCGTGCCCCTACAATACTTATGTAATAGCAAGAAATCGTTGTATGAAAGGTTGGACTGCTATATTAGTCTCCATTTTATAATGCGATCGCTTATTTTATTTGGTTACGGTAATTAGTCTAAATCTTCTTCTGTTAGTCCTGCATTATTCATAATGCTTTTTAAAGTACCTGCTGGCAAATCTCGATTACTATGAACTGGGATAGAGAGGATAACACTAATACCTTCTTGAGCGTAAATGTGATGACTACCACTAACTCGTTTTAACGTCCATCCATTTCGTTCAACTATTTTGCATAGTGCTTTACCAGAGACAGCCTTCATAACGATAATTCAACTATCTGCTTTTCTGGTTCAATTTTCTGCTGTTCGCTAGCTACTTCCAGCCAGCCTTGAATCGCATCTTGTAACATTTCTAATAAATGCTCATAACTATTGCCCCAAGTATGACATCCTGGCAATGCAGGTACAGAACCACACCAGACATCATCTTCTTGCCAGATAACTGCCTTGATTTTCATCTTGAATTCCTCGTCGCAAGGCTACTCAATTATTTTAACCTAATACATTAGACATAGGCGTGGAAATTAATTGTGCGTTACCCGAAACCTTTGTAGAGACGCGATCGCGTCTCTACATTTTTGTGCCTTCTAACTTTTATCTACACTCCGCAATTCAATTCACTGGATTTCTGCGAGAAGCGGGCGTTTTCGCGGTAATCGACGGGGCAATCAATCACTGTCGGTACATCCTGCGCTAATGCTTCTTTCAATACGGGAATCAAATCGGTGGCAGAGTCAACGCGGTAGCCTTTTAATCCCATGCTCTCCGCAAATTTAACGAAGTCGGGGTTTGTGAAATGCACGAACGATGACCGCCCTTTGCCGAAGTGGTTTTCTTGCTTCCACTCGATTAAGCCATAGCCGCCATCGTTGAAAACCAATGTCACAAATGGCGTACCGACGCGCAATGCAGTTTCTAATTCCTGGCAGTTCATCATAAAACCACCGTCACCCGTTACCGCGACAACTTTACGGTTGGGATGCACGAGTTTAGCTGCTAAAGCGCCGGGAATGGCGATTCCCATTGCTGCAAACCCATTGGAAATTATACAAGTATTGGGGCTGTGACAGTGATAGTTGCGGGCAATCCACATTTTATGTGCGCCGACATCGGATATTACAATGTCTTCGGGACCCATAACTTGCCGCAGGTCGTAGATAAGTTTTTGGGGTTTGATAGGGAAACCGTCGTCATTGGCATATTGTTCGTAGTCTGCGCGGATGTTTTCGCGCAAGCTGATGGAGTAAGGTTGGGGTTTTCCGTGTCTGTCGGCAACTCTGAGGATTTCATTTAACGAATCCGAGATATCCCCAGCGACTTCGACAATGGGGATGTAGCTGCTGTCGATTTCTGCTGAAATTGCACCGATGTGGATAATGGGAATTTTGCCGTTGGGATTCCATTTTTTCGGTGAAAATTCAATCAAGTCATAACCGATGGCAATTACTAAGTCGGTTTTGTCGAAACCACAGCTTACAAAGTCGCGCTGTTGCAACCCTACTGCCCACAATGCCAAGGGATGCGTGTAAGGAATTACACCTTTACCCATAAAAGTATTGGCGGTGGGGATATTTAACTGGGTAGCAAATTGGGTAACAGCATCGCTAGCTTGAGCGCGAATTGCCCCATTCCCAACTAAAATGATGGGGTTGACGGCTTGGGAAATTGCGGCAGCAGCAGCGCGAATGCTGGCGAAGGATGCGAAGGTTTTTTCGGGTTTGTCGATGCGTAGGGGTTTGCCTTCAACTGACATTGCGGCGATATTTTCCGGCAAGTCGATGTGAACTGCACCGGGTTTTTCGGATTGCGATCGCTTGAATGCTTTCCGCACCAATTCGGGTGTTATACTCGGTCGCACAATCTGTTTGCTCCACTTAGTTACGGGGGCAAACATTGCTACTAAGTCTAAGTATTGGTGCGATTCGATATGCATCCGGTCGGTTCCTACTTGTCCGGTGATTGCCACTAATGGCGCACCATCGAGGTTCGCGTCGGCAACTCCGGTCATCAAGTTTGTGGCTCCCGGTCCAAGTGTAGATAGACACACACCAGCTTTACCAGTGAGTCGCCCATATACATCAGCCATGAAGGCTGCACCCTGTTCGTGGCGGGTGGTAATAAATTGGATTGAAGAATGTTTGAGTGCTTCTAAAACATCTAAATTTTCTTCCCCAGGAAGTCCGAAGACGTATTGAACACCTTCGTTTTCAAGACACTGTACTAATAGTTCTGCTGTATTCATAATTATCTCTCTAATGGAATTGATGGGAGTGGGGAGTAGGGAGTAGGGAGTGGGGAGGTGCGGAGGTAGGGAGGTGCGGAGGTGCGGAGGTGCGGAGGTGGAGAGAATAGCAGTATTTTCCGCTCTTCTGCGTTCTGCCTTCTGCGGTCTGCCTTCTCGCCTTCCCCCCCGTCTGGCCTTCTCCCTACTCCCTATTCCCTACTCCCTAAATTACTTAACCCACACTGTTTTAACATTTACAAACTCATGTATCCCCTGAATGCTCAATTCTCGACCGTATCCGGAACGTTTGATACCGCCGAAAGGTAGACGGGGGTCGGATTTCACCATGCTGTTAATAAATACAGCACCTGCTTCAATTTCATTAATTAGATGTTGTTGTTGGGTTGCGTCGGTTGTCCAAGCGCTTGCACCTAAGCCGAAGGGTGTGGCATTTGCTAACTTAATGGCAGCGTTGATATCGGGGACGCGGAACAACATTGCTACAGGACCGAAAAATTCCTCCTGTGCCGTGGCGTTATCTATGTCAATATCAGTAATGATTGTCGGTGGATAAAAGTTACCGGGATGTTCCAATCTGTCGCCACCGATGAGGACTTTTGCACCGCTATTGATGGCGGTTTGTACCTGCTGGTCTAATTCTTTGAGAATGTTGGGAGTTGCCAAGGGTCCGATATCAGTATCGGGTAACATGGGGTCGCCGACTTTGAGTGCTTGGAATTTTTCGAGTAATAGTTTTTCAAATTTGTCTGCTACTGCATCTTCGACAATAAAGCGTTTGGCAGCTATACAGGATTGTCCGTTGTTCAACATCCGCGCTGCGACTGCTGTTGTTGCGGCTGTTTCTAAATCAGCGCTTGCCAGTACTATAAATGGGTCGCTTCCACCCAATTCTAAGACGGTTTTTTTGATTTGTTTGCCTGCTGCGGCTGCGAGGGACATTCCCGCAGGTTCGCTACCTGTAAGGGTTGCAGCTTTTACACAATCCGAAGCGATGATATCGGCTACTTTGTCCGCACCGATGAGGAAGGTTTGAAATGCACCTGGGGGACAACCTGCACGATTGAAAATGTCTTCGATTGCTAAGGCACATTGGGGGACGTTGGAAGCATGTTTTAATATACCAACGTTACCTGCCATCAGTGCGGGTGCGGCAAAGCGGAATACTTGCCAGAAGGGAAAATTCCACGGCATGACGGCGAGGATAATACCGAGTGGTTGGTATTTTACATAGCTCTGAGTCGCGTCTGTTTTTACGTAATTATCGGCGAGAAATTGCGGTGCATGTTCGGCATAGTAGCGGCAAACAGCGGCACATTTTTCGACTTCGGAAATAGCGCTTTTGTATGTTTTACCCATTTCCAGCGTCATTATCTTGGCAAAATCAGCTTTTTCTTGTTCTAGAATATCGGCAGCTTTTGTTTGGATATGCGATCGCACTTCAAAATTTGTGTTGCGATATTCCTCAAATGCCTGTTGTGCCAAGTCTAATTTTGCCGCAATTTCTGTATCATTAAGTGGCTCAAATGTTTTGACCAATTCCCCTGTGGCGGGATTAATGGTGGCAATAGCCATCACAAGCACCTCCCGTTACAAATAGCTAGAGACAGCATTTTTTTTAACTGAACTAAAATCGATTTATAGCAAAACTTTATCGGAAAGCTGCTATTCAAATTGTAGTCTTTTAGCCAATAGATGTCCGCTAAATATTAATTTTCCGCAATTTAAATCAAATTAAAATATACATTCCTACTCCGTACAACTAGATCCCCGACTTTTTAGAGAAGTCGGGGATCTGATTTTTTATATTATATAAATCGTTATGTCAATTAAATATTTAGAGAATTTGCTCCAAGCATTAATTAGTTAACCATGCATTTTAGTCTGATAAACCTTAACGAATCGATCAATTCCTTTAAATCGGTATTCTCCCATTTCGTAGAATGCCGATTTAGAATTAACTAGTCGATAAGTTGCTTCACTGATAACACACTCACCTGGGGGACAAACACTTTCCAAACGCGAAGCTAAATTAATTGCGCCACCTAAAGCTGTATATTCAACCCGCTGGGAACTACCAACATCACCAACAACTGCTTTACCACTATTAATGGCTATTCGTAATTGTAAAGGTTGTTTCCAAAACTTTTTTGCATTTAAACTTTCCAAGCGAATTAACATAGCTTGTGCGGCTGCAACTGCCCTTTGGGCGTGGTCTGGTTGAAATTCGGGTGCGCCGAAAAATGCCATAATACAATCGCCAATATACTTATCTAAAGTACCGTTATAGGTAAAAATTTCTTCCAGCATCTCCTCGAATAACTTATTTAGCATTTCCGCAATTTGTGTTGGCGTTAACCGTTCGGAAATTGCCGTAAATCCGACAACATCAGCAAACAAAATACTGATTTCGCTTTCTTTTGGTGGTAAGCGTCCATCGGGTAATGCACCAGCTTTAATTAATTGCTGCACGACAGCTGGAGAATGATATCGTTCCAAACGGTGACGAATCATTTCTTCGCTTTTGAGTTTTTCTGCTAGTAACCAACGCTGAACGCTAGAAGCAACAATATTGGCTAATACCGAAAAAAATCTTAATTCTTGCTCTCCTTCTTCCTCCCAATGGTATGAAGAAAGATGAGCATCGGCATATAAAACCCCAACAACTTTATTTTCATCCCATAGCGGTACTGCCATAGCGCTGCGAATATCATTAATTAAAATGCTATGTTCGCTGGCAAATCTTTCATCTTTTTGTGCGTCGGCAATTTGGATTGCGACTTTTTCTTCAAATACTTTTTGACAAATACTGCGGCTAATCCAACTACCATCGGCAGCAAGGTTTTGTTTTTGCAAAGCACTTCGCGCTGCTGCATTCATTAATTCCGGCTTACCACTGCTTTTAATATCAATTAATAATGCTAGACGGTCAATACTATTTAAATAACGAAATACAACTTGTTGAACCTGCGAAAAAATTTCTTCAATCGATGCTGCTGCGGAAAGATTTTTGGCGATATTGACTAAATCCTTTAAACGGGCAATAGTTTTATCCTTGCTAGCAGCAACACCAGTATCCTTCTCCTCAGCTTCGATCCAACTTTCCTGCAATTGCTGGACATTGCGTAGGATAGTCCGCTGTTGTCCTTGTTGTGACTTGGCTATCAGTAGTTGTGGAGTATCCTTTAAGACTACTTGCAGGCAGATATTACCCAACCAAATTACATCATCATCATGTAACTGTTGTGGTGCAGTCACAGCCTTATTATTAACATGCGTCCCGTTTTTGCTGCCCAAATCCTCAATAGTCCATACACCGACTGATACTTTGACCAGACGGGCATGATACCGGGAAATTCCCCCAAAAGGCAAATACAAGTTGCAGTCAGGCAAACGACCAATTGTAAATGCATCTTGAAGTACTTTTATCGTTTTGTCAGCATTTCCCTGTTTGAGACGCAGTTTAAGTTCAGTCATGAGTGCTTTTTGCTTTAACCTGGTGTTTCAGGGGTGTTAGCATCTTAGCGCAATGAGAAATTGACTATCGAGTTTGCCTTGCATTGTTATTTACGTCCCTCCTAAGATGATTTCGACAATTAAGTAATAATTGTCGCAATCAAATTATGCGATCGCAAGACTAAAAGCAAGAAATTACATCAAAATATAACCAGATATCAACCCTTTCCATATTACTGAGAGTCAGATTATACAAGGAACTCATCATTGTTCTAGAGGTTAACGTTCTGCTTGAGTGAATTTACGGGTTTGGGAAACGCGATTCAGTAGTTTAATTCGCAAAAATACAGCAAATTGCAAATTCTTTATAGCAACTTTATAGAGTCTTGACCATATTTTATTCAGAATTAGATATGAATAGAGGATAGTAGGTAAAAATCCTGATATAACTTTTATAAAAATACGAGACATTGACTTCCCCGTTGCCAATACTTTTATGACCAGAGACAATCAATCTGATAAGGCTTTATTTTTCGGGTTTCCTATAGATTTAATTCTCGTTATTGCTAGTATTTTCGTAGTAGCAATAGCAACCCTTTATCCTTTTAATTTTTCAATCCCAGAAAATTTTTCATTGCCAGCGCTACTGGATAGATTTGATAACACCAGTTTTGTTAATGACCAGGTAAATAATGTTTTATTATTTATGCCACTGGGTTTTGGGTTAACAAGTATTTTACTACGAAATAGAATTCGGGGATTAATCCAAATATTAGTAGTTGTATTTGCAAGTGCTAGCTTATCGTTTTCAGTTGAATTTTTGCAATCATTTCTACCCTCACGCGACCCAACTCCGGCTGATATTGTCAATAATACAATTGGTGGTTTTGTTGGATTACTTTGCTTTTATATATGCGACTCCCGTAGTTTCAATTCGACAATCGATTATCTTGAAAATACCCAAGCTAGTAATTCCCAAAAAATTACGATATTTTTTACTGGATACATCTTAGTTGACTTTTTTAATTGCTTCGTCTTGGGAAAATAATATCCGTTTGAGTGAATGGAATACAAATTTTCCATTAGTAGTTGGTAACGAAAGAACTGGAGATAGACCTTGGTTCGGGTCAGTTTCACAGGTGTCATTTGCAGATAAAGCGATTTCTGGCAGTGACGTTAAAGGAGTATTTACTAATTCCACCTATTTCAGAGATAGTAATAAATCGCTATTAGGAAATTACCAACTTAGTGGCAAAGATTATTACCCAGATACAACAGGTAAACTTCCCCAATTGTTGTGGCAAGGGCAATCAAAAAGTCAAGAAATTGATAATCAAAAAGGAGTTAATTTGACTCCGAGTCGCTGGTTGCAAAGTGCAGAACCTGTTAAATTGATTAATCAGAAAATCAGCGAAACATCGCAATTTACTATTAGCACAACAGTTGCTACTGCAAATTTAAATCAAAGCGGTCCAGCACGAATAATTTCCCTATCTAGTGATTCGTTACGTAGAAATTTCACAATTGGACAAGATAAAAAAGATTTAGCATTACGCTTGCGGACACCCATAACCGGACAAAATGGGGCAGATATTAAACTGTCTGTACCTGAAGTTTTTGCGGATACTAATCCTCATCGTATTCTTGTTACTTATTTCCAAGGTAAATTACAGGTATATGTCGATAAAGTAGAAAATCTTTACAGTTTTAACTTGCTGGAATTGTTACCAAACAATCAAAAGATTTTTTCCTATGCAGTAACCTTTATTCCATTAGGGTTTTGTTTGGCAATACTGAATATTATTACCAAGCGTAAATATAATCTTCATCAGTTAATGCTAATCTGTGGAATTTTATTACCTTCACTGATACTTGAAAGTTTTTTAATTCACGAAAGTGGAAAAAGTTTTAGCTTCATAAATTTAGGTTTAGGAATATTTTTTACAGCTTGCATGACTTTATTGTTTAAAGCGCGAATGATGTTAGAGAGTAGGGAGTTAGGAGTTAGGAGTTAGAAGTTAAGAGTTAGGAGTTAGGAGTTAGAAGTTAGAAGTTAGGAGTTAAGAGTTAGGAGTTAGGAGTTAAATGCTTTTTTATGCTTTCTTTCTCCCCTTCTCCCCTTCTCCCCTTCTTTCATTCTCCCCTTCTCCCCCACTCCCTACTCCCTACTCACTCATTCGCAAATTGCGCTGGTATTTCTAAAGGAATTTGACCTAATAAACCTTTACGATAATCAGTTAGTAACTCTCGTGCGGTACGTTCGACATCACCGTTGTGACGGTATTCGGCTAAAGCGTGAAGATATGCTTCCCCAGTGTAATCTGTAGGGTCAAATTCGTAGCGCGATCGCAAAGCCTTTTTTGCTGATAATTGCGGTGCAACAGCTTCGACATAAGTAATTATATCGATAAATGCTGCTGCTACTAACTGATTATCATACGAAGCATCACCGATGTCGTCGCAAATAGCTAACTTGACCCCCGCTTCTTGGTCTTCCAATTTCAAAGGAATAATTCCCGGTGCATCTAGCAGTTCCAACTCGTCGGAAATTCGCACCCATCGTAACGAACGAGTCACCCCAGGACGAGCTGCACTTTCAACCACGCGCTTCCCCAGCAAACGGTTAATCAAAGCCGATTTTCCAACGTTGGGAAACCCGATCGCAACAGCACGGACGGGACGCGGCAACATCCCGCGACTTTTTCGACGCTGATTCAGTTCTACCCCAGCAGCTTTGGCAGCTTTTGCTACCGCTTCTATACCTTGTCCGTGTTGAGCATTAGTATATAATGCTACTTCGTTATTTTGTTTGAACCAGTCCGTCCAAACTTGACGTACCTGCGGGGAAATCATATCTAAGCGGTTGAGTACGAGTACCCGTGATTTGCTTCCGATCCAATCGAATAATTGCGGGTGGTGCGTTGACATCGGGATGCGTGCGTCGCGTACTTCTAGCACTACATCAACTACTTTAAGCTGTTCTTTCAGTTTCCTTTCAGCTTTAGCGATGTGTCCTGGATACCACTGGATAGTATTTAATTTATAGTTTTGAGTAATTCCCATGTTTTTTAGTTAAGAGAGGGAGTAGGGAGTAGGGAGTAGGGAGTAGAGAGTAGAGAGTTGGGAGTTATGAATTATTAGTTGGGAGTTTAAAGTTGATATATCTTCCCCTACTCCCTCAATCCCTCATGCAATATAATCCGGTTGCCATCGGGGTCGTAAGCGTATATCTCTCGACCGTGAGATGCGGTGATAATGGTTGCGGGTGGAGGATAGCCCATAGTTGTGAGATGTGCGATCGCATTTTCTAAGTTACTTACCTCCAAGCACAAACTTATTTTACTCTGGGTTGCGTTGATAAATTCGCTTGCATGTGTCGGTTTGGGTTTAAAAAGTCCTAATCTTAGATTCGGCAGTTGAAATTCTGCATATACATTCGGAATGTAACCAATCGGTTTTTCGCTGAATAACTGCTGGTAAAATTTTACTAAAATTTCAATATTAATCGTTGCGATAGTTACAAGCGAGTCTGTGAATTTTAAATCCATTGGTATCACAAAAAAAGTATGGCAATTTAAATCCCCGACTTCGCAGAAGTTATCGGGGATCTGATTCTCACGAAATGTCAAAACTAATCACATAGACCACGACGATGAAAGTTCATGTCATTAATTTTACTGAATGTAGAGACGCTTGGGTATCGCGTCTCTCCAAGGTTTTCAACACAAACACCAACCGATTAGAACGTTGGACATGAACCACTAGTTTATCAAGAGTGCGGTTCTCCAAGTAATACAATTGATGTTTTCAACTCTTTAATTAGCTGCGTTGTTACTTCACTTACAGCTAATCCTGCGCTAGTGCGATAACGGACAGAACGCAAAACTACTAAATCAAATTCTTGTGCTTTGCAAAGAATTTCTTTTGCAACATTTTCGCCTTTAATTGCTTGAATATTAGTCATTATCTTTAATTTAGTTATTGAAGCAATACTAGACAGTTGTAACTCAAAATTTTCAACTTTAATTTGAGGTGTTCTGCGACTATAAACATGTAATAAAACGACTTCTGCTTGATTTGCATTAGCCAGAATTTGAGCAAATCTAATGACACCGATAGTTTGCGCTGTTAAGTCTCCAACTGGGACGAGGATTTTTTGAAATGTTGCCGGACTAGTCAACAGTCGAGTTACTGCAACGGGACAGTGACTCGACCAAAATACACTATTAATTAAATTGCCAAATAAGCGAATGCGTAAACCTGCTGCACGCGACCATCCTATCACTACTAAGTTAGCATTTTGCTCTCGACTTGCACGACAAATTCCCAAAGCTATGTCATCATCAATCCGAATTGTCGGAGACACTTCTACGTCAAATTCTTGACTGATTTCTTGAGCTAATTTTAATCTTTCTTGACTGCGTTCAAGTGCTGTTAGCAATTGTGGATTGTCCATTTGAGCATGTCCTTTTGTCACCGCTAATGGCACAATTTTCCCAGATTCATGACGCGCTAAAAGTCCTGCCATTTCGATAAGATGACGCTGAGTTTGGGGGTTATAAATCGGAACTACAACAGTAAATGCTTGGTGAATTTTGTCGGCTAAATTATCGACTAAATTCTCGCTGTTATCCCACCAAGTCGAAAGACTCTCCACAGGTTGCGAGTCTGCTTGCGGGACAGTCAGCAAACTTGCATACCTAGCTGTTATCAATGGACCCAGGATAGCAGTAACGAGCATTAATACAATTATGCTGTTTAGAACACCCTCATTAATTAGTCTTTCTCCGGCAGGATTTACTGTTTGATAGGCAACTAATGCTGCGGCAAGTGTGGCTGCTACTTGGGGTAGCGATAACGACCACATTGTTAGTAATTCCGGTGTATTGTAACGATATATAAGTTTAGCGAATAATGCAGCAAGGAATTTACTACCAATCAACGCTATCACAATTGCCGCAGTCAACCCAACTGAACTAAGAGTTTTGATAAATGCAGGAATATCAATGAGCAATCCCATATCTATAAAGAAACAAGGGATAAATAAAGCACCACCAATAAACTCAATTTTCTCACGAACAGGGCTACGTCCAACTACATCGTTAACAGCCAAACCCGCTAAAAATGCGCCAACAATTTTTTCAATCCCAATTAGTTGCGCTCCGACTGATGCAATAAATAATGCTAATAATATAAATAAAAACTGGTTACTTTGTTCGTCACCCGTTCGTTTAAAATATTCTTTGCCTGCCCAATCAAAACCAAATAAAACAACCGCAGAATAAATTACCAATCCACCTAATAAGGTAACTAAACTTAAAGCTGTAAAATTTCCCCCATGAATTCCTACGCACACTGCTAGTACCAATAAAGCACCCGTATCTGTAAAAATCGTTGCCCCAATTGTAACTGTCACAGCTTCATTTCCAACCACTCCCATTCGGCTAATAATTGGATATGCTAAAAGCGTATGTGAGGCAAGTAAAGAACCAATTAGGACAGAAGTATTCCAGCTAAAATTAAATAAACGTCCGACTAGAATACCTGCAATCATCGGCACTATAAATGTCAAAGTTCCAAATCCAATCGAACGATTTCTAGTTTTGCGAAACTGTTCTAGATCGATTTCCAAACCAGCCACAAACATCAAATAAATTTTGCCAATGTCTGAAAGCAATTTGATTGTGTCTGATTCTGGATTAAGTAGCTTTAATCCACTACCAC
>CAXTCQ010000061.1:0-33655 GCA_964242965.1 uncultured Calothrix sp.
AATTTTGCTCACCACGGATCAAAACTTACGATATCAGCAAAATTTGCAACAGGCTGGAGTTGGTGTCGTTGTTATGATTGCGCCAAGTAATCGTTTACCCGATCTCGTACCCTTAATACCAAGTGTTCGTGCTGTGCTAAATACAGTTGTCGCTGGTGAAGTTTTTGAGATCAAGGTTTAACAATAAAGGCTACACATTCATAATATTTGCAAATCAAAAAAATTATAGATTCCACTAAGCCAAATTTTTTTTGCGTTTGCGTTAGCTGAGTCAACTTTTTGGGAAAAATTGCATTATGCATGATATGACTCGGCAATGGAAGGACGAATAACCCGTGTTCAAGAAGTGGTTCAGTCAAATAAAATCTCAAAAGCCTAAAAAACAACGTATCAGAACGCCTACAGTGCTGCAAATGGAGGAAGTTGAGTGCGGTGCCGCAGCATTGGGTATCATTCTCGGTTATTATGGTCGCTTTGTACCGTTGGCAGAGTTGCGCTCTGAATGTGGTGTTTCGCGGGATGGTAGTCAGCCTGCTAGCATCGTCAAAGCTGCTCGTAATTATGGACTGCGGGCAAAAGCTTTTAAAAAACAGACTCATCAACTCGCAATTATGCAGTTGCCTGCGATCGCCTTCTGGAACTTTAGTCATTTGTTAGTAGTTGAGGGGTTTGAGAAAAACAAAGTTTATCTAAATGACCCAGCAACTGGGCCGAGAACAGTTTCATTACAGGAATTTGAAGAGGCATATATCGGCATTGTCCTGGTGATGGAACCGGAAGCGGGGTTTAAAAAGGGTGGAAAGAGCAAGAATGTATTGAGGTCGCTCCTCGAACGCTTGCACTCTTCAATGGGTGCTGTGATACTCAGCGTCCTAGTTGGCTTTTTGCTTGTGTTGCCAGGAATGGCGTTACCTGTGTTTAATCAAGTATTTGTAGACCAAATTCTAGTGGAAGGTAGGTCAGAATGGTTGCGTCCCTTGCTAATAGGGATGTTCGTAGCAGCATTGATGCAGGGATTTCTATTTTTATTACAACGGCGTTACTTACGACAATTGCAAATCAAGTTAGCCGCGAGTATGTCGAGTAGTTTTCTGTGGCATTTACTCCAGTTGCCAGTTGGTTTTTATACTCAACGTTTTCCCGGCGAAATTAGCAACCGCATCCAGCTAAACAATAAAGTGGCGCAGGTGCTGTCTGGCTCGATGGCTAATACTTTCATCAATATAGTAATAGCCGCGTTTTATGGGCTGGTGATGTTTGCTTACAACTGGATGCTGACCGTTATTGGTGTGTTCTTCGCAGTTATTAATTTATTAATACTCCAGTGGGTTGAACGCTGGCGCGAAGATAACTTTATGCAGTCAGATAAAGACTATGGTAAGGCAGATGGTGTGGCGATCGCTGGCATTCAAAGTATCGAAACGCTCAAAGCATCGGCATTAGAATCTGATATGTTTGCCCGTTGGGCGGGTTATATTTCTTTGAGTTGGAATGCTTATACAGATATTGCCGTAATTAATGAAATATTATTTGTATTGCCCGTACTGCTGACAGGTTTAACAACAATGCTGATTTTGGCAGTCGGTGGTTGGCAAGTGATGGATGGCAAAATGACCATCGGGATGCTAGTAGCATTTCAAAGCCTGATGACAAGCTTTCAAGAACCTGTCAATCAGTTAATGGGATTTGGTGCAATGTTGCAAACTCTCAGTGGTAATTTGATGCGATTGGATGATGTGCTGGCAAATAGTACTGACCCACAGCTGGGGAAAGGGGGACAAGGGGGACAAGGAGGACAAGGAGGACAAGGAAGTAATTATTCTCCCTTGTCTTTCCCTTCCCCCTTGTCTCCCCCCTCTCCCCCCTCCCCCTCTCCCTTCGTCCGCTTTCAGGGGCATATCGAACTGCGAAATGTAACATTTGGCTATGCCAAAGTCAGTAAGCCGCTTGTGGAAAATTTTAGCTGTGTGGTTCAGCCAGGACAGCGGGTTGCATTAGTAGGTGGCAGTGGTTCGGGAAAATCGACGATTGCGAAGTTGGTTGCCGGACTTTACGAACCTTGGTCGGGAGAGATTTTGTTTGACGGTATCCCCCGTCAAGAGATTCCACGAGCAGTGTTAGTAAACTCTATCTCTACAGTTGAGCAAGAAATTTTCCTATTTTCAGGCACGGTGCGGGATAATTTGACGCTGTGGGATTCGACTATTTCTGACTCGCAAATTCGCCGTGCTTGTATTGATGCTCGTGTTAATGATGTAATTTTGGCACTACCGGGTGGCTATGGTGGTGAGTTGCTCGAAGGTGGTATTAATTTAAGCGGTGGACAGCGACAAAGGTTAGAAATTGCCCGGTCGTTAATTAATAATCCGAGTATTTTGATTTTAGATGAGGCAACAAGTGCCTTGGATGGGGAAACAGAACATATTATTTACGACAACCTGCGTCAACGGGGATGTAGTTGCTTGATTGTGGCACACCGTCTAAGCAGTATTAGCGATTGCGATGAAATTATTGTGCTGGATAAAGGAGTCGTTGTCCAGCGAGGAACGCACGAAGAATTAGTGGTTAAGGGTGGATTCTACGCTGAACTTGTTCGTAATGAGGAGAAATCAGAAGATGAGTCTTAAGTCAAGGGCATTGGAATCTTTCAAGGTTGTTGCAGAAAATGAAATATTGCTGTTGGATGACCCAGATAGTATCTGGGTAATCGAATCTGGCTCAATGGCGGTGTATGCTGGCAAGATAGAGGATGCGGTATTGCAGAGTGCTAAACGCTATTTGTTTGGGGTAGAAACCGGAGAAGCTGTATTTGGGTTTGCTACCAACTTCCAAAAGTCCCCAAAAGCAAATAATTCTAGGTGTATCTTAGCAGTTGCCACCACAGAAACTAGGCTATATCGTTTAACACATCTTGAATTGTCAAGCTCGCGCACTCCCGACACTCACCTGATTACCACTTGGTTTGAGCGTCTGAGTTCGGTTTTTTCACTCACGAATATACCCCTACCACCACAATCGCTTTCACTCCACACTCCTTGGGAAACGCAGCGGATTATTCTGGGTAATTTTCATGACTCGTTTGTTTCGAGTTTGCAGGAACTTGAACAACAAGCGCAGCAGGAAAACTTGCTGCAATTCCAAGCACGCGCGAGCCTAAATCGGGAAATGACAGCGACAGCGGTTACTGAGTTTGTTTCGTTACTTGGCGAGCCAAACATTGTTAGTATAACAGGCGACCCTTTGCTAGTGGCGGCTGGGGCTGTTGGGCGAGCGATGGATATTCCAATTCGTCCCCCTGGTAAATCGGAAGATATGAAGCGGGTGAAAGACCCAATCGATGCTCTAGCGCGGGCTTCGCGGATGCGAATTCGGCGGGTATTGCTATCTGAGCGCTGGTTTAGGGCTGATTGCGGACCGCTGCTAGGTTATTTGATAGACCAAACTCCTGTGGCGTTGCTACCAGTTAACAATAAATATTACGAGATTTACAACCCGGTAACTCAACGGCGGACAAAGGTAAATGAACGTACCGCGCAGACGTTAGCTCCAACTGCATATATGTTCTACCCTCCCTTCCCCGATACAAAGTTAGATTTGCTGACTTTGTTTCGCTATTCGATGCGAGGGGGATGGAAGGAAATACGGTCGTTGTTGTTCTTGGGTATACCAGGGGCATTGATTGGCATGATTGTACCCCAGGCGACGGGCGTACTGATTGATACTGCAATTCCTGATGCAGACCGGGGTTTGCTGTTGCAACTCGCCTTAGCATTGCTGGCAGCTACTTTTGGTACTACTTTGTTTCGATTGACACAGGGATTAGCTTTAGCACGACTCGAATCTTATTCTATCTTTAACTTGCAAGCTGGGATATGGGATCGATTGCTGAAGTTACCGCTGACTTTTTTCCGCGACTTATCGGCAGGAGAAGTATTGTCGCGTGTTTCTGCAATTAACCAAATTCGGAATAAATTAGGTGGTGAAAAGCTCGATTTATTATTCAGCAGTTTCTTTGCTTTATTGAACTTAGTACTGTTGTTTGCTTATAGTCCTCAGTTAGCCTGGGTTGCAGTGGTCATTGCAGGAGCAACTGCCCTGGTGACAAGTATTGCTGGATATTTTAAAAGCCAATTTGCTTTACCACTCGAAGAACTCGATGGCGAACTTTCGGGAATGACAATCCAACTTTTAGGGGGAATTTCCAAACTCCGCACCACAGCAGCAGAAGGACGTGCCTATGCCCACTGGGCAAAATCTTATCACCAACAACTCAAATTGATGCAGGGTACTCAGAAAATTGAAGATTGGATTGCAACGTTTAATTTGATGCAGTCTAGCTTGGCGCCAATTATCACTTTTTGGATTGCTGCGGCAATAGTAGCTCAGGAACAAACGGGGAGTGGTTTATCTACTGGTACATTTTTGGCATTTAATGCGGCGTTTGCTAGCTTTACGATTGGAGTCACCAGTTTGAGTAATAATTTGGTAGATTTACTCGACATTGCTGCATTGTGGTCACATGCTAAACCGATTTTAGAAACTGAACCGGAAATCAATTTAAATCAAGCTGACCCAGGAAGGCTTTCTGGGTATGTCAAGCTCGACCACGTAACGTTTCGCTATCGCCAAGATGGACCGTTGAATTTGGATGATGTGACGATTGAGGCGAAACCGGGAGAGTTTATTGCCTTGGTGGGGCCTTCGGGTAGTGGTAAGTCTACTATTTACCGGATGCTGTTAGGGTTTGACGTTCCAGAACAGGGGACGGTGTACTATGATGGGCAAGATTTAGCAGGGTTGGATGTTTCTGCGGTACGGCGTCAGTTGGGAGTAGTGTTACAAAATGGGCGGATTAATAGCGAAACTGTGTTTGAGAATATCAGTGGTGGTGCCTTAATTAGTATGGAGGAAGCTTGGGATGCCGCACGCATGGCTGGGTTTGCGGACGATGTAGAAAATATGCCGATGGGGATGCATACGGTAATTTCTGAAGGAGGGATGAATTTATCGGGGGGACAAAGGCAACGGTTGTTAATTGCGCGTGCGTTGGTGTTGAAGCCGAGGATTATTTTATTTGATGAGGCGACGAGTGCGCTGGATAATAAAACGCAGGCGATGGTGAGTCAGAGTATGGAACGGTTGAAGGTGACAAGGATTGCGATCGCTCACCGTTTGAGTACGATTCGTAATGCTGACCGTATTTATGTGATTGAAGCGGGGAGAGTAGTGCAGCAAGGAACTTTTGAGGAGTTGGCGACTTCTGAGGGAATGTTTGCTAAGTTGATGGCGAAGCAAAGCAAGACCAAGACAGAAAGTTTAGTTAATACTGAGGTTAAGTAGATACGTAGGTTTCAAAACTGTAACTACATTGAAATAATTTTTTCAAGTTTTGACAGTTGATACCTAATTTGTCTACCTCAATGTATGTACGAGTTATTAATGATTAATTAACTATGGAATTAAGCAAATATTGGCTTTCTAATCAAAATCAGCAATTGATTGAGAAGTTATTTCATATTTTTACAGCAACGCTATTTCAACTTGGAAGTGTAAAAATTTCTTTAAGCTTCATCACCAATTTAGCTTTTCAATCTGTAATTGTCTTTTTAATCGCGCGTTTAGTTAAGAATATTACTAAAAATCGGCTATTAAATCGTTTTGGTCTGGATTTAGGCTCTCGCGAAGCTATTTCTTCGATTATTAATTACATTATTATTTCAGTTGGTTTAATAGTAGTACTACAAAATGTTGGTATTAATATTGAAACTCTTGCTGTTGTTTTAGGAGCAATTGGTTTTGTACTTGCTTTTGGTCTTCAAGGTTTAGCTAGTGATTTAGCAGGTGGTGTAACGCTATTACTTGAACAACCTGTTAAAGTCGGAGATTTTATTGAGGTTGAGGAATGGGCTGGAACTGTTGAACAAATAGCTATTCGCTCTACAATTATTCGTACTGTTAAAGGCAATGCTGTTGTGATTCCGAATACGATAATTACAGCTAGGAATGTTGTTAATTGGAGCTACAAAACTTCTGAATGTTGTACTGAGATTGCTGTCAGGATACCAAGAAGCTGTGATTTATTATTTGTTACAGAAACTTTATTATCAATTGCTAGGAAAGAACCTAGAGTTTTATGTTCTCCTCCACCAAAGGTTCATTTGAAAGGGATTGAAGACGATACGTTGAATTTCGAGCTTTTAGTTTGGATTAATAAGCCAAGTGAGATAGATTCAATTAAGAGTTCATTGTATTTTTTAGTAGAGGTTGAACTCCAGAGCCAAAAGCGATTACAGAGTGCTTCTACAGAAGCTTGTACGTCACCAAATCTAGCTTTAGCTGAGAACGTTAAGTTGTTAAGTTCCAGTTCTATTTCTAATCCGACTACTTCGACATTGGGTGAGCTTTTGCGAAGGGTTTGTTACTTTGAGCAGTTAAATGATATTGAGTTACGACAGGTTATTGAGGAAGGATACCGAAAAACTCTTGATGCAGACGAAGTTGTTTGTCGAGAAAATGAACCTGGTGATTGCTTCTATATTATTTTATCCGGTTCTGTAGAAGTATTTGTTGAATCTATTGGTAAGCTGGTTGCTATCCGTCAAGCTGGAGAGTTTATTGGCGAAATGTCTTTGCTTATGGGAACTCCTCGGACTGCTACACTGCGGACTTTAGAAAAAACGACGCTATTTGTTGTAGACCGTGCAAATTTACTTTCTTTGTTGAAAAAACATCAAGGACTAGCCGATCAAATTTCTGAAGAGTTATCCAGGCGCCAGGAAACGTTGGAACGTTTAGGAATTAAAATAGACAGTACGGATAAACAAGAAACTCCTTTCGTTCAAATTCGCAAACGGATTCAATCTCTTTTTGGAATTTGACTGTCCTAGGGGAATTGTTGAAATATACGTAGGTTGGGTGGAGGTTTTGCGGAACCCAACGCGCGTCTCTATGAGTATTTGTTGGGTTACGTTCCTCCAACGGCACTCGCTTCAACCGGGGGAACCCCGGCAACGCGGTGCCTCCCCAACCTACAATACTAAGTAGAAATACACATAACTATGCTACAAATATTAAATATACCTAAAACCCTTACCAATGACCGATGTTAAATAACGACCTCGAATAGTTAACTTTATTTATACCTACCTACTTACCTGACTTTTCATGTCATGTGTCTAAGCATACAAACCTAATCCCCCAGCCCCCTTCCCTCGTAGGGAAGGGGAGTAGATTTGCATACCGACCCTTGCAGGAGAGGGGTTGGGGGAGAGGTTTTTATGTCAAAAGTCAAACCTACTTATAAATAATTAAAATCAATCAATGAATCCAACTTTGTCAACTGAGGATAATTTCATACCACGCTTTTTCCGACTGCTTATAGCCAATGTGCTATCCAATATTATGGTGCCGTTGGCAACTATCTTTAGTACTGCTTTCTTGGGACATCTGAATGAAATCCATCACTTAGCGGGTGTTGCCTTAGCTGGAAATCTATTTAGTTTACTCTTCCTACTTTTAGCCTCTTTGCGGATGGGAACTACTGGACTGACTGCTCAAGCAGTGGGACGAGAAGACCGAGAAGAAGTTGTACTTATAGGATTGCGAAATGTCATCATTGCTTTGGTGTTTGGTATTGCTTTAATAATTTTTAAGTATCCCATACAACAATTGGGATTAAGTTGGGTCAATGCTTCTCCAGATGTAATTGCTTCTGCTATTGATTATTACAATGCTGGAATTTTGGGCGCTCCTGCTATTTTAATCAATTTAGTTTTGCTTGGCTGGTTTCTGGGTAGAGAAAAAAACCGTGAAGTTTTACTGTTATCGTTTATTAGTACTGCTACTAATATTGTGGGTGACTATTTATTAGTTATTAAATGGAATTTTGCCAGTACGGGGGCTGGTATTTCCTGTACGGTGAGCCAGTATATAGTTTTATTGTTAGGATTAGTTTTTGTGTTTCATGAAATCCAATGGCAAGAGTTAAAAGATTTAGCTGGAAAAATTTGCAATTCCGACACTTTGAAATCTACCTTGACCTTAAATAGTAATATTTTGGTTAATAATTTTATTTTTATATCTGCTTTAGTGATTTTCAATTATCAAGGGGTAGGACTAGGAACGACCACCTATGCAGAAAATGCTTTGCTAATAGAAATATTCAACTTAAATGCTTTTTTAGCTGAAGGAGTAGGATTCGGTATAGAAACTCTGAGCGGAAATTATACAGGGAAAGGAACTTCTGAGCAGTTAAAACCTTTAGTTGGTATTGGTGTAGCTACCAGTTTGTTCATGGGAATAGGTTTAGCTGGGTTGGCTATTTTATTTCCCGATACTTTATTTGGTTTGTTCACTAACCATAACGAAGTCACTGAACTGATTGGTGTTTATGTTTTTTGGTTGCTACCTATTTTAGGATTTACTTCTATTGCCTTCGTTTTGGAAGCTTATTTTTTAGGTTTAACAGAAGGAGAGACTGTCCGTAATCTTAGCTTAGTCTCTTTTGTTATCGGATTTGCACCTACAGCTTTTGTTGCTTGGAAATTTCACAACAACCATTTTTTGTGGTTGGCTTTGTGTTTGTTTTTAGTAGCTAGAATACTTGGTTTTGGGGTACAGTTGCCAAGGACTTTTAGGAGCGATGTTGAGGATGGTACTCTTTTGGCTTTAGAAGCAGAGCGCAACTTACCTATGGATTTTGGTAAGGAATTTGCTAAAGAGGTGGTAGCTGAAAATTTAGAAGTTTAAACAACGCTCGTCTCACTTTGGGGCGCGAGCGTTGCGCTGCTTTTGATGACAGATTACACCAACTCATACGACTTCACAGTTAAGGCTCTACAAAGATTATTTTGGCGAAGGCATCGTAACCTACATTCCGCACCCTAACTGTCACAAGTTCATTAGTACTTAACCATTTTTCAATAAATAGTACTTAAAAACTATAAGCGGGAATGATATTTTCAAGTTTAATGAGAATTAATTCTATTATTTTCAGCCGAGTCATAGATAAATTATATAAATATGGATTGAATAATCTGTTTAGAAAAATTGTATTATCAGTGATTAACAAATTTAAGATAGATACAAAATATTCATATTTAGATGCAACATCATTTCATTTACATGGAGAATATAAAAATGAAGAAAATAAAAAAAATAAGAAGAAATAACCAGAGAAAGACCAATAATTATAACTAAGTATTATTGGGTGTCTTTGAAGTATACGTAATATTAATTCTAATCGCTGTTTTCGTAATTTTTTAACATCCCAAGGTGATTCGGTTAAAAAATGGTGTAAAGGTTGATGATTGTCTAACCCTACAATTTTTGTTTTGCGATTTCTGGTAAAGTTTTACGTTTTATATCAGATATCATTCCCATATGCAGATACTTAAAAGCTACAAAGCTTCTAACTTCTGGAAACAGATTTTGATAGAACTGACAATCTGAGTCTATAAATTTGACTGTAGGTATTGGCTGACGAGGCTCTACCATAATACAGAACCCGGTTCTAAGGTTTGTCCTTAATTATACTCTGGCGAAAGTGACAAAAGAGGGTTAAGCTCACAGTATTATTGTTACACCTGACATCACACTACTTTGCGAACCTTGCCCATAATAGAATGCCTAGCAAAAGCTTGCACAATGATTTCTGACATCAGTTGTGCAAATGAGATGCCAGCAAGATGCAAAATAGTACCAAGGGAGGTTTGGTCTAGCTCGGAGAAGTCGGTGATAGGTTTAGAAGAAATGGCGCAATTAGCATTAACTTCCAAAATAAAGATTTCTTGAGTGTTATTGTCCATACGTATATCTACTCGTGCATATCCGTTACCACCAGTCGCACAATAAGCACGCTTGCTAATTTTGCAGAGCTTTTCATTTAAATCCCCGGCTACCTGTTGGCAATGGTAAAACGGTTCAGAGGATGACGATGAAGATTCTTCAAGGTATTTACCCCAGAAGTTATCGTAAGAGCGAAATTGTTTGGTTTCAGGCAAGCTGGAATGAAACACCAGTTCAATCGGCGGATAGATTTTGATACTTTCCGGTTGCTGGGAATCGCCTAGCAGGAAAACTGTAAATTCACGACCACTAATGAATCGTTCTACAAAAATGCTGTCCGGTGGAAACTGCATCTCGTGTACCCCTTGCAGCAATCGCTGAACCTGTTTACTCACCTGTTTATCGCTTTCGACGACCGACTCGAGTGAAATTCCGATGCTGGCATAGGCGAGTGCTGGTTTTACAATAAGGGGAGTGCCAAGGCGATCGCAAACTCCCTGAACGCGGTTGGGGTCTAAAATCACTTCGTAAGGAGCAGTCGCTACACTCGCCTCCATAAATGCACGTTTCATCCAAATTTTGGATGTGGTGAGATGGTAAAAATTAGAATCAGCACCTGTAAAAATAATACCCTTTTGTTCCAGCATTCTGATAACAGAAACACCAGGGCAGCCATCAATCTCATCATTACCATCACAATAGTTCAGTACTACTGGGATATATTCATTGCTGGAAGCAGCCACTTCCTCAACAATAGTTTGCATATTCTCTAAGGTAATTGGCTGCCATTTCCATGCTAAACCTAGTTCGGCAAAAACATCTGCTAGTCCCTGACGATATTCAGGATTGCCGTATTCGCTGCTCAACTCTTGTTCTTTAATTCGATAAGGAATAAACACCCAAACAAACAGCTCGCCACTAGGCACAGACAATTCTTGAAACATTAATATTTCCTCCATTAATTTGCTGCCAACGGGTAGCATATAGTTTTCAAGAGTTGAATCAAATCTGTAAGTCAACCGCTAACAACGAGCTAGGTACTCTTTATGCATCACAAACATTAAGTCCGCACGCAACGCATGAGCCATGCAGTGGGTGAAGACAATCACCGTGCGTTCTTTGGCAATATGCTCAAGAGTAACGAAGAATTTTCCTTCCGTCGCGGGGTCTAGTGCTGATGTCGCTTCATCTTTTGTCTCTGGAAAACCATCGAAACCCATGAATAAATCCAGAGGCAGCGCAGCAGACCTACTAATTGGTCGCTTTGTTGTTTCATCGTAAACAGCGGAGCGCGTACAAGATTTCTGCGGCTATTTTCAAGCCAGAGTGGAAATAGGAGAAACATCAATCTTGAATTTTGAATTGTTTAGCTTTTGTTCACGCATAGTAACGGAATTTCCAGGTGTTCCGCGAATAATTTCTCTGCACTTAGGTGTTCCACACTGGCACTGAAATTCCAACATATTTTCATCACAGAGTGTGGAGTAGTCAATAGTCAGTTCCTCACCCGCAGCAATATCTCGTATTGCAACAGTATCGAGTCCATTTAAAGCAGTATTAGGGTTACAAGAGTGGTTTTGCGGAAACCATTCTACTGGGTTACTGTCCCACAAAATGAAAACCTCTTCACTGATAGGCCAGGCATAACGTTGAAACAGTTCTTTCTCTGAATTACTCCAGTAAGATTGGACATATGAGCGGGTGACAATTTTCTGCATTCTCGCCTCTCCTGGTGACACAACCTCGCCAGCCTTCAACTCCTTTACAGCATAGATGCCATAGCCTGAAATTGCGTTTCCCTGCACTTTATACTTCTTCTGACGGCGTTGGTGTCTGGTAATCCCTTCCCTAATAATGTGTTTGAGAAATCCAGTATGACCTGCATCATCAAACTTCAGAATATAGTCAGCCAAGGCTTCCGAACCTTGGGGACAAAAAACAGTACAGGGGAAGTTGATTTCCAAAAAGAAGATGTCTCCTTTACCGTTGACTCTAAAGTCGAAACTAGCATATCCATCTGGATTAAGTTCTAAGAAAATTCGCTTGGCAGTATCTTTTAAACGTAAATCAAGCAGCTCGTCAGAACAAGGAATGTAAAACTCTGGGTGATGTTGTCGCACCTTCAGATCATAGGTTTTAAAGTGTTCTCTTGGGGGAAATACAAACTCAATTGGTTTATACACCATAGGCGAACGAGAATCGTCTGGGTTAGCGGCTATCATCACGGTAAATTCACGCCCATCGATGTATTCCTCAATCAGAGCTTGTTCGTAACTGTCTATAATTTCAACAGCTTTGTTAAGAAGTTCCTCTTTTGTTGTTACATAGGAGCGCTTGTCAATTCCCAAACTGTCCCCTGCTTTTCCTGGCTTCACAAACAGGGGAAGCTTCAACTCATTACAAGCATTCTCCACATCAGCAAAAGTTTCAGCCAGCACAAATGCTGGTGTGTTAACTCCTACCGAGTAAGCAACATATTTTATTACATCTTTGCGAATATCGCATAGTCTTGACGTAGGTCCCGTGTACGGTAGGTTGAGGTCTTCTAAGGAATTAGTAACATCGCCAAAATAGGGAATATCCCAATCTCGATAGCCCTTGATCAGGTTAACGAAGATGTCGTAACCTTGTTTCTTCAAATCTTTTAGTTGACGATAGGTTGTAGCTTTATTGAGAAATATATGGTCTACCTGGTCTTGTTGTAATAGATGAGAGAGCTTGCAAGGTGGGTCGTAGTTTTTATGAGCTAGTGTTGATTGAGAATAGTCAGGTTGTAGAACGCAAACTTTCATTTTATATCCTCGAGTGTCGATTTGATACAAGGAGCGTCAAAGATTGGATTAAGTAAGTAGGCATGAATAAATCTAACTATATAACAAAATAACTTAATGATGAAAATAACTGAGGTAATTTATGATGTCCGCCTACTTTATTCACGGATAATACACGCCAACACATCTTTTTGTCCAAAGTCCAATATTAAATAAGACTTTATGATTAGCAGATTCATGGTTTATCCTTAAAGGTGCAAGATGTAAGCATGGCAACTTGATAATTGTCAACCTCAAACTTATTTTAACTCAATAGTCAAGTTCAATTTCATCGCTTTCACGATCAAGTCGCCTAGTAGTTGAGCTAAAACTCGCACATCGGGTTCTTTAATAATACTATAGTGATTGCCTGGAATTTTATGCATTTCTACTCCACCATATGTCAATTGCTTCCACCCCATTATCGAATCTGAATCTTTTAATGCTAACGATTCATCCGCACAAAAGAGAGTAATTCGATGCGGATAAACACCTGCCGTATAGTTTTCTTCAGCTTGGTGATTAGCTACAGCGACTTCCAGTAGGCGACTAATCTCGGAAGCTTCAGCATCAGAGGGTATAATGTTAGCAATTTTTGCTCGTTCTAGGATGTAATTTAACTGTTCATCTGGCGCCAGCAAATCAATTTCGCTCACCGATATATCCAGATTCTTTCCAAAATAATCTCCTAAATCCTTGGTAAACCAAGCTAATGTGTCAACATTATCAAATTCTATCATTTGATTATTATAGTCGGGGGCAGAACTATCTATTAAAGCAAGAAGTGCTACTCGTTCTCCTGAAGAGATTAACTGTTGAGCCATTTCAAAAGCTACTACTCCCCCAAAAGACCAGCCTCCCAGTAAATATGGCCCTTCTTGTTGAACTTTGCGGATTGCTTGAATGTAATAATCTGCCATATCTTCAATCCGGTTTTTTGGCACTCCTTTTCCATCAATTCCCAACGCTTGCAAACCATAAAAGGGTTGGTCTTCACCCAGATGACGAGCTAAATCCAGGTAACAAAGCACATTCCCACCAATGGGATGAACGCAGAAAAAGGGAGGCTTGGTGCCACTGGGCTGAATCGCTACTAAAGGGGAACTTAAGCGAGAACCAGTCGCTTGACGCAAAATGCTTGCCAGGTGCTCAATAGTCGAACTGGGAAAGAGTGTCGCTAGCGATAACTTCTGTCCGAAATGCTGCTCAATCGTAAGCATCAGGCGTACTGCAGATAGAGAGTCACCGCCCAGGTTAAAAAAGTCATCTGTAACGCTGATAGGGTGAATACTCAGCACGTTTTCCCAAATATGAGTCAACTGAAGTTCCCAAGTGTCACGGGGAGCCACGAATGCGGTTTGATCTATGTGCCTGCTATCGCTTGGAGTTAGTAGTGCTTTGCGGTCAACTTTCCCGTTTGGGGTCAGCGGTCGGGACTCCAGGAGCGCAAACCCTCCAGGGAGCATGTAAACCGGTAAGCGCTCTCTCAAGTAGGCACTGAGGCTTCTATCGCATAGCTCTAAAGGCGTCGGTTGCTCGTTTAACACCAACTCTTGAGCGAATAGGCGATCGTAAAACAAGTTACTCTTTGAGGGAGTTTTGTAGAGAAAAGAATCGTATTCAAATTCAATGCGTTCTCCACTTAGTTTCAGCAAATAGCCTCGAATGTAGTAGTCTGGATTTAACTGGTCTTCACTTAGCCGACTGCTACAAATGGCTTCAATTTTGTCTCCAGCAGCCACTTCAATCCCCGGATAAAATACTGGAAAGTAAACAGGTAGCCAGTTGCCAACGTAAGTTAGACTGTCAATGACTTCATTTTCAACGGTGTATAAATTCAGCCATAACAAAAAACCATCAATGAGTCCACTTTGGGTGATGGTCAGGTTTATTTGTCGCTCATATTCTGGATTGAAGACTTGATTGAAATCTAAGTCCTCAAAAACATCTACAGTGGAGATGATGTTTGATTGAGGAAAATTTCGGAAAGATACCCTTAAGGGAATTTTCCTATCAAGCTTATTGAAAATCTGCTTAACGTAATAACTGGATAGTTCCGAAAAGTGAGGCTGCCTGACAAAAGGTTCGGGAAGATAAACAGCGGCGATGTTGGTCACGCATCGCTGGGGAATCATCATTCCATCTTCCTTGAGAAATCTTCTGGCATCATTGAGAATCGAAACCGCTCCTTCCGAATTACCGATCGCGCCAATCAGTTCTGAAACACAGAGATCGACTTTTTCAGGGAGTTGCACTTGGGTGGCATCCCCATGAATTACCGATATTTTGTCTGACAGCCCCAGAGATTTCACATAACTTTTTGCCTGTTCGTAGGCTTTAAGTTGCATCTCAATAGCATAAACTTTTTTAGCACCATGTTCGGCACAGTATTTTGCCCAAACAATATCCTTACCCGTGCCAATATCTACAACTACTTTGTCTTTAACAACTTCTTTAAGTGCTACCTCATAACTGTGATTCCTCACATGGTCATGGGTCATGGCATAGTACATAATGGCATCATAAACTCGGTAGTCTCCTGGACAAGGCCACAGTTCTACCTGAGTGTTTTTCTGAGGAACAATATAAGCAAGGAGTTGTTGTTGTCCTGATTTATCCTCGTGAGCTATCACAACACTTTCATGTACTAAAGGATTCTGATTCAGAATTGCCTCAATTTCTTCCATTTGGATGCGGAAACCGCGAACTTTCACCTGGTTATCAATGCGCCCAAGGATTTCGATGTTACCATCAATCAAGTAACGAGCTAAGTCTCCAGTTCTATAAAGCCGTAAACCTGTTTCCTCATCGCAGAAAGGGTTAGAAATGAAGCGTTCATCTGTTAAATCAGGACGATTTAGATAGCCTCTGGCTAACCCCAATCCTGCAATATAAAGTTCGCCTGTTGCACCTACAGTTACAGGTTGTAAGTTGTGATTCAAAATATAAACTTGTGTATTGGAGATCGGACGACCAACAGGAACAGAATTTACATCAGGTTTATCGAGCCAGCAGTCTGGCTCGTAAATCGTCGATGTAATGGTTGTTTCCGTCAGTCCGTAAGCATTGAGCCAGCGCACGCGAGTACCAGCAATTTTCTGCCAAGTCATCAATCGATCTGGCGACACTTTTTCGCTACCCACAACAACTAATCGTAAAGTTGCAGGTATTTTTTCTCCTGAGCGCTCAAGCGCCACCACCCACTCATGCCAATAAGCGGCAGGCAAGTTCAGTACAGTCAGCTTCTCATGCTCACTCAGTTCATGAAACTCTGCAATTGTAGGAACAACAGTACTCTGTCGCAAAACAACAGTAGCGCCACTCAACCATGTGGGAAATAACTCTTCAGCTGCAACGTCAAAGCTTAGGGAAGCAAACTGTAGAACACGATCGCTGCTCTGTAAATCGTAGTGTTCGGCAATAGAAACACTGTGATTGACTAAAGCTCGATGTGGAATCAGAACGCCTTTAGGTTGCCCCGTAGAGCCTGATGTATAGATTGCATAAGCAAGATTGTTAGAGTCTACGGTAGTGCGTAGATTTTGCTGGCTATATCGATCAATTTCTTTCCAATCTGTGTCGAGGCAAATTACTTGCTCAATCAGTTTTGGAAGCTTTTGATACAATCGGCTTTGAGTGAGTAGCACTGCTGGTTGAGCATCTTCGAGCATAAATGCTAATCGCTCACCAGGGTAGGCGGGATCGAGTGGAACGTAAGCCCCACCTGCTTTGAGGATGCCGAGCAGTCCCACTACCATCTCTAAAGAATGCTCCACACATATTCCCACCAATACTTCTGGCCCTATACTCAGTAATTGCAGGTAGTGTGCCAGCTGGTTTGCCTTTGCGTTCAGTTCTTCATAGGTCAGGTGCTTACCTTCAAAAACCACCGCCACTGAAGAGGGCGATCGCTCAACAGTCGCCTCAAATAACTGATGGAGACACTTATCTATAGGATAATCTCTCTGAGTGTTATTCCGCTCTATTAATAACTGATGTTTTTCTATATCTGTCAAAAGCTGTTCACCATCGAGTTGCTGTTCTGAATTAGCAACCGGGATTTTTGAATTATTAAAATACGAAGTCATTGAATTTAGTTCAGAGGATGTTTTAAAAGTCGGAAACAGTTAAAAATTATGCGAGTCGTCTGATCGTGTACTTCAGCAACCATAGAGAAAGGAGCGCTTCAATTGGCGCTACTTAGAATATTTATCTATCCCGATTTTTGTCCTCCTCACTTTTAAACAATTTCAAGCCGTTTTCTTCGGTAGCTTAGGTATCCGGTCGTACAAAGTGTCAGCGTTTCGCTCGAAAACCGTCCCAAAAGATAATTCATCTTAATATAACAGTGATATTATACGCCAGAAAAACTGAATAGGAGTAGATATTTTTTAAAGGTGATGGGAGAAAAACAATATCATTCCATTTAGGTTGTAGAAATGCGATAAATAAATCGATGCCACAAATAGATATTTTGCATTTCGTTACATAGCTTGGTTTGCTACTTTATCTTGGAACACCTAAAACAGAAAATGGTTTTTTAACACATACGAAGATTATTGTCAATGCGTAAGTCATACATAATTTTGATAATCTGCCTCATATGTTACGCTGGGTCTTGACCCCAAAACCTTCCTTAGCTCGACTTTATCCTAAATAAATAACTTGGTTTCCTTTATCCGGCAAAAATTGCTCATACAGTTTTTATATCTAAGAGCAAAGGGTTAAAGTTGCTATAATATAAGGTTTTTACTCGGCGCCATGAGACACAAATAGGAGCTGAAAAATGATTGTCCCAAAACCCTCAGAGTCAACACCCTAGTCTTAGCCCCCGCTTCCACGCGGGGGTTGGGGGGATTAAACTTTGGATTGTGTGATAAATACTACTTTTCAAACATCCTCTTAACAAAAGATTCGGCTTGACAATCATAGCGTACTTAACCTATTGCCTTGCAATCAAATGGAAAGGCAAGTTGACTCTGTTAGTTCAATGTCATAACGGGGAACTTTAAATAAGAGCCTTCCCATACCAATCAAGTATAGGAAACTACAACTTATCTTTATACATCTACCTATTTGTTGTTTTATCGCAACTATTAAACAAAATATCATACCCAGCTATGGCGCCACTCCTTACCCAACTCGACAACTTAAAAGTCCTGCAACGATCCGATTTAGACTGGATTACCCAGATAGGCGCCACCTCAAAGGAGCCAACTGGAAGCGTGCTAATTCAGGAAGGTCAACCCGCAGACGCTATATACTTTATCCTCGAAGGTAGTGTAGCAGTCTCAATATCTCAAAGTAACTCTGACCTTGACCAAGAAATAGTTCGTTGCGGTTCGGGGGAAATCATAGGAGAAATGTCATTTGTAGATGACCGACTACCATCAGCAACAGTAAAAACCATAGAGCCAACGATAGCTTTATCCCTGAGCAAACGCCAGCTACAACTGAAAATGGAGCGAGACCCAGATTTTGCAGCCCGGTTTATGGCGGAACTTGCAGGTATCCTGTCCTCACGACTGCGGAGTCTCTCGAAATTACTCGCGCAAAACAAAATTGTACCAGGACAGGCACTGCGGAAAGTACTGTTTCTGTTTGCAGTTCTCAATGATAATGATATTGATTGGATGGTAACTCGTGGCAAGCTTTTAAATGCACCCGCAGGAACGGTACTAATTCAACAAGACCGACCAGTAGAAGCTTTATACTTTTTACTCAAAGGTAACTTAGCAGTACTGTTTTCCATGACGGTGGACGGGCAGCTAACTGAGCGCGAACTTGCTCGACGCGCGAGTGGAGAAATTGTCGGGGAGATGTCTTTTGTAGAAGCGGGGAATGCATCTGCTAGCATCAAATGCGCCGAGAACTCATTGCTATTAGCCATACCCCAACAACTATTGAGGGAAAAATTACAACGCGATCGCGGTTTTGCAACTCGCTTTTACCGTGCTATTTCGCTCGTATTAATCGACCGCTTGCGCGAAGGTCTGGTACAGCGTGGGTTTGGTCAAAAAGCTTATACCCAAGACCAACAGCTAGCAAATGATGTCGAGTACGAGGATGAAATTCCTCTAGATGTCCTGGAGCCAACATTATTGGCTGGTACTAGGTTTAAGTGGATGATGAATCGTCTGCAAAGAAATTAGCAAAGATAACACTATAATCTAAAATTATATGACTGCTTTTGATACAAACGATACTCCAGAACAAAAGCCCTCTTTAGAATCAGTTGCTTCTCCAGAGCGTCTCGACCAACTGATGCGGATAGTTAAACCCAAGGACTTTATCCCAGTTGCAACAATGTCCGGTTTGACGCTGAGTGCCTTAATCTGGAGCGTAGTTGGTAGAATACCTGTCACTGTTAATGGACTTGGAGTGTTAATCTCACCGCAACCAGTTGTCGAACTACAGTCACCAGTTGCAGGACAGTTAAAGTCCTTATTAGTTAAAGATAATCAATGCGTTAACAAGGGAGAAGTACTAGCTACCATCCAACCCACCGAGTTAGAGGAACAACTCAAACAGCAACTTTTTAAACGCTCGCAATTACTAGCACAATCTGCAAATGTTACTACTCTCCAACAGCAACGTATGCAAGTTGAAGTTGCTGCGATCGCAGCAACTCGTACCAGCTTAAACGAGCGTTTGCGCGATGTCCAAGCTTTGTCTCCAGTTATTAAGGAGCAAGCCTTAGACAACATCTCGCAGCAACGTCAAACTTTGCAACAACGACTCCAGGACAAACAAGCATTAGCATCTGTTACTAATGAACGAGAGTTAAACACAGTACTAGAGCAGCGTCGCACCATGCAGCAACGTCTGCAAGACCTGAAAGAATTAGAACCAGTGCTAAAAAATCGGCTCTCAACTCGCAAGCAACTTCAACTTGAAGGTGGAATTTCCATCGATACAGTTTTGGAAGCAGAAAATGCTTATCGAGACAATCGCAACCAAATTTCAACTATCCAAACTCAGTTAACTGAATTAAAAAGTAAAGAAATAGAGATAGAAAAATCATTTCGAGAAAATCGTTCTCAAGTTTCCGAAATTCGAGCAACATTGCAGCAACTTGATAGCCAGAAAATTACCACTGAAAAATCTTTTCGAGAAAATCGCAATTCCATTTCTGAGATAGAAGCTCAGTTACAAAATTTAAATACCCGCAGCAAACAACTCGAACAAGACAACTTAATTGCGTCGAATACCCGCAAAAATGAAATTGTCGAAGTTGAACGTACTATAGCCCAAACCAAACAGCAAATTGAAGAACGCAGCCAGATTCGCAGTTCCCAGTCAGGTTGCATATTATCCGTTAGTAGCACAGTTGGACAAGTAGTTAGTCCCGGTACGCGGCTCGGCACTTTACAACCTCAAGCAACAGGGGAGACACAGATAACAAGCGTTGTTTACTTTGATGTCAAAGATGGTAAGCGGATTAAATCGGGAATGAAAATGCAAATTACGCCAGATACAGTCAAGCGCGAGCGATTTGGGGGTATTGTCGCCACAGTTAAATCGGTATCTCCTTATCCGGTGACATCATCAACGGTAGCGACTAAAGTTGGTAACGCTGAACTGGCAGAAACGCTAACTAATAAAACTGCCAAGGTAGAAGTTGTTGCTTCTTTGCTAGAAGAATCAAGTAATACCAGTGGTTATCACTGGTCATCGTCGAAGGGTCCAGATATGAAGTTGACACCGGGCACTACGACGGCTGTACGGGTGAAGGTGGAGGAACAAGCACCAATTACGTTTTTGTTACCGTTTTTACGTGAGTGGAGCGGAATTCAATAGATATCTCCAAAAACAGGCTTTGCCAGTCGAAGACTGGCTTGTAGTAGGGGATTCCTAGCTCAATAGCCATAAAGGCAGGCTTTATTCGAAAAACAAATGCACCATCACCCATAGTCCTTTCCCTTCAAACATCTGCAAATTCCCAGTCGTGAAAACCAACTATCAAACGAATAATTGCCAACAACAGTGGGACGATTACGTGAGGACAGAAGGTTAGGTACAACGGTGAAACAAACAATACGTCAACTATCGTGAGGCAAAGACAACCAAGAAGAAGGACAAGCAACATGGGGCGATCGCTTGCCGGAAGAACCCAAATAGCCCTTTGTCGTTTCTGGGGTACGCCGTAATCAGAAGCAGCTAATAACCACTTTGATAAAATATAGTGTTCGCTGATTGAAACCCTAAATCTAGTCCGCCAACCCCACAAAATAAACTTACTACTAACTTCTTATTTTCTGACAACATAATTAAGTCAAATAACTAAGATTTTATTCATTTCTCTATATTTTATAATCATTTCATCTCTGTATTACCATTATTAGTTATTTTAATAAATCAAATTTTTTGTATTTTTTGCCAAAACTTGATTAATAGCCTCTAATCTTCGCCGTTGATCTAAAGCAATGCAATTCCATCGCCAACGTTCTGAGAACATCGGATATTGTTGTAATCTTGGTGTATAGTATGTGTTTTGGGGATTAGCGCAAATCGAAAATAAACCTACTCGTGAATTACCTGCTTCTAATTCCCCATCACTTTTACGAAAAGCCTCAACTCTTGCCCATAAAATAGCTTCTTTACCCTTTAGCCCCTTTTTTAGCGCATCCACATATCTTTTTGCGAAAGCATCGGAGACGCGAGGTGATGCTTGATTCCACTGGTCTAAACTATTGATAAATATTTCAACATTCTGTTCTGGATTTATCCCGACCGCTTGTATTTTTTTGACTAATCTAGGAATACGGCTCCTAGTTCTTGTTAAGCATTCTGCGTCTGCATTATCTATATTTTTACCTCCTCTACCTTGGTCACTACACCAACCTCGGTTGTCGGCTGAATTCCCAGGATCGAGATTGTAATAGTATGAAGAAGTTCTCTTTCCCTCAACTGTACAGTTTCCCTCAGCAGCACAAATTGCCAATACACCGATAGAAGAATTACTTACAAATAAAGTGTTTAACTTCCCCGAATATGAGGTGTTCATTTCCGAAATATTTTCGACGCTATCAGAAACTAACCTAATTGCTGGTTTACTGATTGCAAAGACAGAAACACAAAATAGTAACAGAACGTTGAATAAATCCCATTCACGTCCTAATTTCTGTAAATACATCACTATTTAAATAAACAATAAGTAAAAAATAATTATGCCAATAATTAATCCCATCGATATAGAGAAATAAAATGCGATTAATAACCCAGTCGCAAACAAAATCAACTGTTTCAAAATAAGCGGCATCCTGCACCATAAATGTAATGTTTTTTGAATTACATTTGGTTGCCAAGGAGCTTTTGCTTTCATGTGCCCACCGTGAATTAACCAGTGGGCAAAAGGACAAAGGGGAAGCACATCCTTCCACAATTTTTCATGACCCAAATGGTAATAACCAACACCAGTGTGATGTATGTTATATTTCCCGTATTTCTTGGATGAATATTTTCCAATTCTGATAATCGGAAACATCGAACATCTACGATCGCATTGCTTGAGCCAGTTGTAGTGCTTATTTCTCCAAGCATCGGATTTCATGTAAAAATAATAATCATTCGGAGATAGATATTTTTTAGTTTTCATCGACAAATTTATTCCTTGCGTAATATTAAAATTTCAATTCTTTCGCTGTTATGAAAGCTGTGGGGAAAATGAAATTTTTATCTGAAGAGTAGTCAGCATCCTCTCGTAGAAATCTCATGAATTCTTGGTGTCCCTTCGATGTACGTCCGACTGGACATCCTGCGCTTGCACCATCAACAAGCTGCTGGTCGCTTGCACTATGCTGATTTGCTCCGATTTGGGAATGCTCTTTTTTGTCTCCCTCATCAACTTTCCCATTACGGTTCTTGTCGCGCACTATATTCACTGGTACAACCTGGACTAAGGCAATTTCACGACCTTTATGCTTGCCAATTCGCCACGCTTTATACTGTCCCGGTACTTGTATTTGTGCTGCACCCGAGGCATTCATCGGTTGCTTAGTGTAACGGTTTCCTGGCTCAATCGATGCTTCCCAGGCTCCAACTAGCCGAGGAGTAGGGCTAACCTCCACTAAAAACCGCGAATCGTTGAATTGGTTAGGCGTGTTGTCATTTAGTACGCCATTGGAAAACATTCCCTGGACGTAAAAAATGTTGTAGTGATGCTCTCCCGTGCGTACTTCCCACTTCTTTTTACGTGCGTAATCTACAAGTGCGGCAGCAATTTTATCCACTTCTTTTGGTTTGTTGGAGGCAGTTGAAACACTAATGCCAACAATGCGATTTAGCTGAAGTTTACTTTCGACCCACTGGTTAATTCCGGGATGAATTATTGCTAGAGCCATCACCAAAGAAAACCCAAAGCAGCATACACGCCCCCTCACTTGGGCTGACCGAAGCTGACGGGCTGATTCCTCGGATGCCTTGATTTCTTGGTATTGAAATTCTAGCGGGAGATGTTTGAGTAATTCGTTGGCTCGAAGTTGCATACTTCACCCCGTTTGTAAGCATCTAGCAAGGTTTGGCAGTTGTCACGTTTATCTGGTTTTTTAGTTTTCTTAGTGGGAGTGGGTAAGGATTTAGAGCGTGCCAAATTTTCCAAATCCCAGCGCACATCGGTAGTGAGCGTTGCAGTATTAAGGCGCAAGTCTGGGATTAAAGCAAACGAACCATACCCAGGACTCGCCATATCAAGGGCAAAGACAACAAACACAGCGCTGGTAATTAAAAAACTTGACGGAGAAATCCTTACCCAAAGCACTTTTTATTTCCTCCCTACAGATTGATAACTACCATCACCCGTCCAAGTGGTTAATGGTAAAGTAGTCGTTGGTTGTTGCTGTTGTCTGACAGTCACTCCTTGTTGTTGCCAATTATCAGAACCGAGATTTTGCAAGCGAACAGCCCTGTCTAAACTATCCCCTGCTCCCGAAGCAACTTGACCAAATCCACTCCACGCTCCAGTTGCGACAGGTTTTCCAGCGGTAACCACACCATGCCCAAATCTAACTGCGGTTGGCGCATTCTGTGGTAATTGTCGAGGATTTCGTGTTGCAATTAGTCCACCTAAGAAAAATTGAGCAACCCAACCACCAACGACTAAAGTTCCGATGCCCATGCTCCAAAAGGCAAACGATCGCCAAGGTCGGAACGGATTAGTGTGACTAGCAACTGTGCCCAAAGTGCCGATCGCAGCACTAGCCCCATTCTCCATAGCCGGAGTAACCCCACGACTGTAATTTTGACCCCAATCGTAAGCACCCCCGGCATAACGTCCTGCACGGTAAGCTCGATTATGCCAACGGTTGTCTTGGGAACTACGATACCTTCGGTGAGCTTCGCTATCGCCTTCTCCACCATCAAATTCTTCATAATTCGCATTCATAACATGAGTATCCAGATAATCGCCTGAATTTAGCTGCGGTACATTCGTTCCTCTAAGTTGTTTTCTAACCATGTTGACTCCTAATAAATTAGTCAGAGCATCCGCAGGCTCGCCACTCCTGCGCTTGAGTTAAGGCAACCGATGCTAGTTTTCATCTTCATCTACTCCCCAAAAGTCTTCCCGATCAATTAGTTTTTGACGAAATTGTTCTGTATCAATTGGGACTTCGGGAGTATTTTCTTGTGGTTTTTGAGTGGAGGGTGGCAGATATAAAAACTGAGGACAGTATTTTTGTACCAACTGGATGTAGTTGTACTTATCCTTTCCATCGAGTCGAGTTGCGGGTGGTCCCTGCATCCAAGTTGGAATTTCAACTCGAACTTTTTGGCGTGAGCCCCCATCGGGACGAATCAAATATCCCCATCCCGCACAGCGCTTGTTACCCTCAATATTTCTGTCTGTTATTGCTTGTGCATACAGCCAAACAATCGCATCCTTGATAGTTTCTGATTTTCCAGCAAGGGCTTTTGCGCCACCGAGCATTGCCTGGGTATCACCATGACTGGCGAAGGACACGGACATATTCGCTTGTCGCAAAAATTGCACTACTGCCTCCCAGAACTTGGGCATAACAGCAGAGTCAATAGCATCGATTTCGCTGGAATAATTGGACATCTCATCAAGCGACAGGTGTAAGTGATAATCGTCGAAAGGCTCATACTCCTGCGTTTCATCACCAGCTTCCGCAATTCTCCAAAACGCGATACGGGTAAACTCACGGATGGCGTTGGTAGCTTCGAGGAAATTGTAACCCCGTCCAAAAACTTTGATTCCCTTCCAATGTTGTCCTTTAGCAAATGGGTTAACCATCCATACCAAATGGCCAAGTTTGATATGTTCGGCAATTAAATAACCAAGTTTTGAGGTTTTACCACTGCCTTTTTCCTTACCAACAATACCCACCGTGTTTTCATAAACTAGCGATTCTACTTCAGCATATTTATCTTCTGAGCTACCTTGTGGGTAAAATTGCCTCACAGAATCGACCAAATTATTGGATGATAAAGAGGAGGGCAATCCATCAGTTTGATAAAAATTAGGAATTTGCTTTGGAGCTTCAGGATTATTTGGTTGTTTAGCTCCCTGAGAGAATTGACTACGAACAAATTTTTCTTGGTTCTGTGGAACGCTGTCAACAACATGCTCTTTATTATTTACCTCGTCCATTGGTTGAGAATTATTTGGGAAATAAGTTGCATTTGGGACAAAGTTTTGACTCTTCTGTAATAAAAGCTGCGGTCTAGTTTGGAGGCGTTTTCTACTTGCTAATTCCCAAAAAACTAAACTGGATGTTCCAAATATTGCGATCGCACCCCCACCCAATCGTAAAAACGACTTGACTGGTTCTGGCATTTCCACCTCTACTGTTTGCTGTTGGGTGGAGTATGGTGTTGCTGACTGTTGGATGGTACTACTGCTAAAACTGCTGGTAAACATCCAACCTCCCAGTAGTAAAGGGATAGGAGTAAATATTAATTTATTTGTCATTTTTACCCTCCGTTGGTGATTTAGAGGGTTTATCTTTAGGCTGTTTTAATTGACTTGGATTGGCTGGATTTGCGGGACTTGGTTCAGGTTTGTATTGTTGGTAATCAGAAATTTCTGCCTCCCTTGGACTTGCTTTATTACCAAACCAATCAGTTTTTTCTAGCTCAGATGCAACTGGACTTAATCCTTTAACCCGCAGTGCTTCTAATCTCGCACTCTTGACTTGGGACAAACGAGTGCGCGTATTTTGGGCAACTGTAACCAAGTCAAATCGCTGTGTTGTTTCTCGCCTGCTGTTCGAGATAATATTCAGCTTGAGCAAACCACTTGCAGCCAGTTCCGCAGAATCAAAGGGAATTGTCACCCACGAACCAGTACTAGGGTCAACATATCTTAGTTCGGCTTCTTTACCAGAAGCACCAAGATTAATACGTTTTAAAGCTTCAATTTCAGAACCATAATTTATAACTTCCTCATGCTGGTTGTATGCAGGGTTTTGAGGATTGTTTTGACTGGCAATAATGCGATTCCGATACCTTGCACCAGCTTCCAACACTGCTGCTTGTAATAAACCAGGATTATTTACTAACCCCCAAGCGTAATCATTACGAGTCAAATATTCTCGGAAGTTACTATCATGCACTTCCAGGTTTTGGGATTTCTGTAATAGTGCTTGCTGCACTTCTTGTTCTGGGGTGAGTTCTGAGCTTCGTTGACCAGCTAAGGTTGTTGCGATCGCACCAATCAAAATCGAAATTACCGTTGCAACGAAAATCGACACCAGCCAGGGATTAGTTAATAAAGAATCCAAGCTCCCCGATTTGATAATACTGATAAGCCCTGTGGGTGACGCACTTACTGGTGATTGACCGTGTGGATTTGGCACCCAGACTTCATCTAAATCATCGAGGTCGTGCTGATTGTTTTGATAATTCGACTGCGTTGGTTGAAATTGCATCGTTCCTCAAAATTTGCTTTCTGTAGTGCCTAAGAATTAGTGCTGCTAAAATTCCCCCCAATATAGTCCCAACAATCCCCGCAGCCATAATTTTCAGAAAAACTGGTTTTGGGGGAGATGTAATGGCAATAGCAATTGTTGCAATGGTGCTTGTTGTCGTTATACCCACCGCCGTTGCAACTGCTCCTCCTTCGGTGATGAAATTTGCAACAGTTTGACGGTCAGTAATGACAGCTTTATTAATTGTTGGCGCTATTGCTTGTACAGTTTGGGTTGCGAATTTTGGTGCTATGTCGATTACTTCTTCGTTTAGGGGGATGGTGATGAAATCGCTCTTTGTGCCGAAGGTAGGGATGCTTGCCCAGAAGCTGCCAACATCGGGTGTTCCCCCTCTCCCCAGTTGACCGAGTTCCCCAAAAAATTTTGCTCGAACTGAGCTTCAACAGCATCAAAAGCACTCTCAAAACCACCAACCGTAGGATTTTGAGTAATTTCCGATTTGGACACACCGTTCATAATTAAATCTTGAGTTTGACGCAAGAAAGCTTCTCTAAAAAGTACATAGCCTACTTGTGATATGGATTGAGATTTGAGCAATAGTTGATACAAGTCGAAATGGTAGCTTCCAGGATTTAGTTGCTGTGGGTCAATGCCCATGCGTTGCTTGAAAAATTCATCCAGATTAAACCTTTCACCCATCGCTTTTTGTTGGGTTTGGGCTTCTTGCTGCAACTTGTGTAGTTCAATTAGCCCTTGCTCTATGCTTATTCCTTTTTCTTTACACACCCTAATAAATTCTTGAATTTTCTGTTTGTCCTGGGGTGCGATCGCATCCTTGATAATTTCAATTCTCAATACCTGACAAATCGATTTTAATTCTTGATGCGGAATCTCAAGCTGCTGTGCCACTAACGTTAAATTCATCATCTTTTATTTCCTCTGCTAATTTTTCGATTAAAATCTGCACCAATAAGTGAACTTTTTCTTCTGTCGTTAAGAACTCTGTGACAAATTGACGCAAACTTATGCGACGTACCGACGAAATGTACTTCTTCAAACCACCCATGCCCAAAACAGTATCGATGTAAGCATCTTGCTGTACGCGCAAAAATTTGTAAGCAATATAAAAGTCAGCTAAAGCCTCCAATTCATCACAGCTAAAATAAGTAGCTTTCTTTGGTGGGGTTAATCCTGCTAAAATACACCAATTTTTGATTGTTTGAGGACTGACTCTACACTGTTTGGCTAATGTGCTTTGGGTATAAAGTAGCTGAATATTTCTCATGCAATTTACCTGGATCGTTTTTCAACTGCTGATTCACTGCAATATATATTAAGATGCAATAGAATTGCAGTTGCATTACATTTCCAATATTTACTATTAAAAGTTATGTCTCTACATTAGAGGAGTTATTTCCGTAAATTTAGGGTAATTCAAATGCTAAAAAAATAACCCCAATCATTTTTTAAATTGAGCTTTGGCTGTGCAGCATAGGTACATCATCAGAAATTATTTGGGGATTTCGATTTCGTCCGGGTGTAGTGCTGTTGCGATAGCGCGGTAAAAAACTAGTGAGTAAGCTGGTACTTAAGTTATGCTAATGTTGCGCTAATAGGAAGCAGAGATAAGCGAGAGCGGATTTATCGGTTTGTTGAGGCTAAAGATAGACGTGACATGATTTATCAGGGATGGCAAAGTCGCTACGCTATTGGTGCCCACCACTAATAATAGTAATTAAGTACTATAAGTTTGGATGTAGGCTGCTGGAAATTTCCCACTCTCCGGTTTAGATGCTGGATTGAGTATTTTGATTGATGGAGAATATAGCTTTGCTTGGTGCGATCGGCTTTATCCCATACGGGATTTCTTGGGAAAGCTACACGCTAACCCAAGGAATCCATAGGGCTAATAGAAACATTGGCAATGGTTAATGGGTTGAATTAAGCAAAGATGTCATTTTAATAAAAATCTTCGGTTAATTACATTCGCCTTTAAAATTTGAAAAAAATAAGCAAAGAAAAACCTTTATCAAAAGTAATGCTGGACTTAACAAAAATTCAATCGATAGCCCAATTGTATTTTCCCCAATAACTATTTGCTGCCTTAGCTTGGAAACGTCAATTCAATAATTTTAAGGGCAAAAAAATAATTACCGACCTTTCCAAGCATAGGGATTTATGGGCAATTTTTTTATTTACAAAACCCATTTTCGCCCCCGATGAGAATGGTTTAAGTTTGCGATCGCATACTGTTATTTCAAGTATTGCTGCAATTTAAAAATCAAATGAAAGCATCGCAGTAATATACCTACCGAATAATGGTAAGGCTTTCCATAAAACCATCCTTCAACAGTTCGTTCGTGATACCCCGTTAGTGCGGATAAAGTTGCGATGCAAGCTTTCATATAGCCGTGGGGATTGCGTTCTCCGTCGCCGGGAAGTTCGACTCCAGGATGAATAATTGGTATCCATAAAATACACCATTCCTGTGGTGTCATGGGTTCGAGTAATGCGAAAAATATCTGTTGATTATTTGAATTGGCTTGGGTTTGTAGCAGTATAAATTTTGCTAACCATCGCGGGATTTTCTTGGTGTTAGGTTGTTTTTCTTGACATTGCATTTCAATTTCTTTATTTAGCTTGTTTTCGCCATACTAAATCGATCGCCATTACAAATCGATAACGATATTTGACACGAATCTAATTTGATGCGTGCCTAAAATGCGATTTCCTGCTGTTGATGGCTAGGATAAGACGCTTTCAAGTCTGAAATGAAAGCAGAAATAGCACTAATCCCCGTACACAACATACCACTTGCCGCTCGATACCCTCGATGGCTCCATCCACTCCAACCAAAGCGCTCTCCAATCTCCCCAAATTCAGCCACAACCGAGTCTGATGTTAATGTCCTTTGAAATTCTTCCTGCTGCTTCCTATTAAGAGTTTGAAGTTGGGATAATTCTTGTTCACGCGATCTCACTAAGTTTTGTAAGCGATCAACTTCAGACATTAGGGGGGAAATAGTTTTCTCCAACTCCAAGTTAACCACTTTGGCAGCCTGTTTGCTAAAGGTATTACCCCAGTTGTTTGCACTGGCGGTTTCAAGGGCTTTTTCTAATTCCACCACCCGTTGAGAGAGTTGTTGATTTCTAAGAAGCAAAGCACGAACTGACTGTAGTTCGTTTTCTTTCGCTGCTAATTGCTCGATTAAATCTTGTTTTGCTTGTGCCATTTTTCGAGCATGTTGTTCAGCAGCAAGGAGTTCCCGCTTAGCTGCTTGTAGCGCTGCATCCCGAATTTCTACAAATCTTCCCTGCTCGGACTGGGCTTTTTCTCGTTCTCGTTGTGCTAGAGCTTCTGCGATTTTTTGCTCAACTTGGTCAGCAGTAAACGTTTCTTTGGAAACTGGCTTTTTAACTGATTGTTGAACTTCTGGTTGTATTTGGTGTGGTTTAAGCAGATGTTTGACTTCCATACTTTGAGCGACAGTATGGTCAAGCAACACCCAGAAATCACCCTCTCGTTTGGACATAATTATGCCGCTATGCCCATTCCAGCCATTTTCATCGCCCGTGACAACAACTCGTATTCCAGGAGCTAATTCAGGTGTAGGTAATTGTTCAATTGGGGGAGTGTCCAATGGGGGGAGTGGGGGAATACTGTTTGACTTCTCCTTCTCTCCCTTTTTCCCCGCTTTCTCTTTGACTTGTGCCGCTGTTTTCTTTCCGTTACGTACTAATTCTTTGACTAAATCATTACTGACTTTGGTTAGCTGGTGCAGTGCCGATATGCTCCATTTTTGGACGTTTTCGCGGATGATGTGTTGCGATCGCTTAGGCAATTTCTCGAACCAGGCGTATATTTCCATCGCGCTTTTAGCGAAATAACGCGAAGAACCAAAATCATTGCTTGAGAGCCATTCTTCAAATACCTTCTTTCCGTTTGGGCAAAATGCAAGACAGTCGAAGTATAAATCTTGGAGCGATCGCCCTATGGACAATAGCCCGTCGAAGGTTTGACGGACAAAACCCAGGAAGTTACCTAGGGTGGATTTTGCTTTGATTTGTAGGTCAGGTTTATCGAATCGAGTGTAGTCAAAGGTGTAGCCTAACGCAAACGGTACTGTTTGAAGCACCTTCTCTACCTTCTCTTCGATGTGTTGCTCGATTTTGTGGTGAGAATTGGCTTTTGCGTCAAGTTCGACTGTACCAATTACTTGCTGTTGTGTCATCATAGTGTTGACCTTAAATATTGGGTCTATATTGAAGGCGATCGCCCGTTCTGCCAAGAAAAGATGCGATCGCTTTCTATTTATATTTAAATTATACTATACTTCAGACAGGTACTTTTGTGTCTATAACTAATATTTGTGTATTTATAGTCGGGCTAAATATATCTCAGGGATATGTTTGTTTAAATGGGCAGCTACAAGTACATTAAAGATGTTGAATCTATGTGCTTAGACATTGATTAGGTGGCGACTTAAAGAAATTATGGCTAGGTACAACATTAAGGGCGTAAGCCTAGCTAGCAGATTAGATGTAGGACCAAATGCTATTTCTGCTCTCAAAAACGCCAAAACGATGCCGCGCTTGGATGGTGTGGCGTTAAATTCTTTATGCAATGCTTTAAATGAGTTGGCTGAGGATTTAGATCAGCCGATAACACCAGCAGATTTGCTCTTATATTCCCAAGATCCCATTAATGCACAAGATGCCTCGAAGGTTTTTAGTCTCGTTAAGCGTCATGGTAAAAAAACAGATTTAAATGCGACTTCAGGACATTCTCTGGATGACGATGCTGCAAATGTCTCCTAAAGGAGCTTGGTTTTTTATGGATTTTAGCTGCTAAACCAGCTAAAACTCGTATCCCCTTGTTATTCAATTAGTGGATAATGTTTATCGCGAGCATAATCAAAAGTGTAGTCTAAGGCAAACGGTACATAAATGCCTTGAGTATTGTCGTCAAAGGCGGTAACGTGCATAATTTTAGATATCCCTTTTCAATGTGGGAAACAAAACCCTCCGAGCTAGATTGGTAGTCAAAGCGGGGGGTTTTGTCTTTAATTGTTTAACAGTTAGTTAGTACAGGCTTTGGTTTTGAATAAAGCCAAGTTGCAAACCCTCTCCTCGCAATGCTTAAATGCAATGCAGTTTAGATTTTGATTTTTATATCTAAATTTTATCACCTAGTCACGTAGTCACGTAGTCACTTAAACACATTTAACACTAATTATGTCTAGAAAAACAAGGACGGAGAGGCTTAATCTATCGATGGACGAAAATTTGAAGCGGCGTTTTAATACCCTGTGTACCTGGAAAGGGGTAAACATGAGCGATGTGACGCACGAATTAATCGAGCGGTGGGTTGAGGAGAATGCACCGCCAGGGCTTTTCGATAAACCAAATGATGTTGATGATAAGCAGGAGAAGTAGGAATATTAAATAACTCTTGATTGAGAAGGATTGTAATACCTTGAGGTTAATGTTAAGTGTTGATTGGAGCGAGTAGGGGTTATCGTTTTGCGTAGAGGAGGTTCGGGTTTATCGTAAAATTTCGCTCTGATAACTATGGCAATTATGTATAAATCTCAAATCCTAATTTTATCTTCGCTGTTGTTTACTTTTTTAACAGAATTATCTACTAAATTTTTCAATTGGTAATTATTCTTACTTCTATAAGTCAACGTAGCTAGATATGAATCTTGAGCAAAGTCTACGGAAAATAAGAGATTTAATGTAACTGTTTGTAACTCAAGTTAAAGCTGCTACAGCTATGCGACAAAGAGATATTAATAAGGTGTCTGAAATATTTTAATTCCTATTATTAGTGTGATTTACGGCGATAAAAATCTGAAAAATCGGAATTTTACGGAATTTAGTAATTTCCTTAGAGTTGATTTAGATGATGAAACAGCAAAGGTTGCGTTTCAAATAACAGCTACGTCGGGTATTAAAAAAAATAAATATACAATCAATAAGTTTATTGAATATAAATGATATGAGAAGTATGACAAATTGATTATTTATATTTTGACAGAAAAACAGAAAAGATATAATAGATTTTGTTTGCTAACTGGGAACCCTAGAATAACAAAATAAGTTTAACCAGGGTAAGTATGAATATAGACGGTGCAATACTGAGAAATTGGCTATCTCAAGAACGGACAGAATTTGCTAATGCGATTGCTCAAGCAGTTTGCAACCATGTGTCCATGCTAAATTCCCAAGAAATTGACTACTCTTAAAACGGCGAAGGGGTATCGCATCGGAAAAAAAGGATTTTGTGGAGCTAACGTGGCACTGACCACGATCGCACTTTGCCCAGCGTGACTGGCATAATATTGGCAACGTCGATTGTGAATCGATATACCTTTTTGGCGCGGCGGCTGTTCTCTGAGTCGAAAAACTTGAGTTTCACATCCCAACAATTGCTGTTAAGGCGACAGAAGGGGCTTTTTTCAACTTCGATGCTCTCTAGTCCCATGCCGCTAACAATTGCTGACTCAAAGGTAGAGGCGGCTTGAAAGGCGTTGGTGGCGGCAAAATTGAGGGCGCGATCGCGATCGATCTGTCCTAAATTGCGGAGATCGTAGTAGATGCGATGCAGAAAACTCTTGAGAGTACGCTGCATCTGAGCGTTGTCAGGTTGGCTGGTTTCAGTGCTGACGGTAGTAACGGCTGCTTCCACAAGGGCGTTGACTTGCCAGCCGTACATTCCCCGGATATTTGGCAGTGCGAGGACAGGGACAACCTGCCCGGAGAACAGTTCGACTGTGCGATCGGTAAGACTACCAGGAATGCTGACTCGCTCGATATGATTATTGCTCGATTCGGGCTGAATTTGTCCAGCTAGCATCATCGCAAAGACGGCATAAATTTCACTGGCAAAAGCCTTTTGGGGCTCTAGCGCGTAAATAGGGGTGAGTTCCTGGTTCAGCGTCCAAATGAGAGATTTACCTTCAGTGGGGCTTAACTCCAGGTAATTAACCATTTGGCGGGCATCGTAGGGATTGGCGGGAATTAATGCCCCATCTATGCTAACCACAGGCATCCGTTGTTTGAATGTGTCGCGGCGGGCTTCGGTGCCGAAATCGTAGCCTAATGTGCCAAGGGCATAGACTTTGTTGGAGACGGCACTGGGAGTGATGGTGGAGGGGGAAAGGGAAGC
>CAXTCQ010000062.1:0-33529 GCA_964242965.1 uncultured Calothrix sp.
CCTTTTTGTTTTCCCACTTTTTGGTTGGTGAACCCACCCCTACGGTTTTTGGGCTGGTTGCGTTTTGGTCTAAATTGATTTTGATTGATGCGGGTGTGCCGGCTATAATTCGTGATTTGTATTTGCCTAATGTTGTCGGGTCAAATGATATTTTTACGGGTGGATATAGGTGATAATATTTGATTTTGGATGCTGGGAGAATGCTTTGAACTTTGCCTTTGAAGGTTTTGTCGGTTAAGGTGTTGATTTTGATTTGGACTGATTGTCCGGGTTTGATTTTTTTGAGTTGTTCTTCGGGAAAATTGGCTGCAATCCAGGGTTTTTGCTGGACTAGTGCCATCAAGGTTTGTCCTGGTTGAATTTTTTGCCCTAATTGGACTCGTTTGATGTTAATTTGTCCGTTGTTGGGGGCGGTGATTTTGGTATAATAGAGTTGATATTGGGCAGTTTTAAGTTGTGCTTTTGCAGCTGCCTCGGCATTTTGTGCTGCCTTGTAGCGTAGCAGACTCACTTCGTATTCGTGTTGTTTGAAGGTAGCTTCGGCAAGTTGTGTAACTAATTTTTTTTGTTCGGTTAACTGGGCGATGATTTTTTGTTGTTGGGTTAATTGTACGGTTAATTTTTGCTGTTGTGCTTGTTGTGCAGCTAATGCGGCGATTTTTTTCTGTTCGGCTTGTGCTGCTATTTTCTTCTGTTGTGTGATTAAATTAAGCTGCGTGTCGCTTGGTGATAGAGAAATTTGGGCTTTTTCGGTTTTTTGCTGTGGGGTTTTGGTTTGTGCTTGCGCGAAATTTTTCTGCGCTTTTTCGATTTTTTCTTGTGCTAACTTGATTTGTGCATCTAGGAAATTTTGCTGTGCAAGGCTTAGTTTAGTTTGCGCCCCTTTAAAGTTTTCTACTAGTTGATTACGTTTTAGTAAATGAACATCATAATTAGATTTAGCTTGGTTGAGCGTTGGTAATGAGGTGATACCTTTTTGATTGAGTTTAACAAGACGCTCGTAATCGCTTTGGGCTTTGACAAACTTTGGTTGCTGCTTACGCAATCTGACCTCGACCGATTTCGCTTCTACTCGGAACGATGCCGCATTCGCACCTAAAATCTGCGTTTGCTGCGGCTTAGTAGCTCGAATTGCATTTGCCGCACGCAGGTTTATTAATGCCGTCTTCACTTGTTCTTGGGTTACTGCTAGGGTTATTGTCGCTTTTTGCAATTTAGCTTCGTAGTCTTTTGGGTCAACCTTCACCAACACTGTGCCTTTTTTGACAAACTGATTTTCGGTTGCAATCACGTTTGTAACCTGTCCCATAATCCGTGTATTGACAGGGTAGGTATCGCTAGCAACATAAGCTTTGTCGGTTTCCTCGTAGCTGCGAACGTATAGCCAGCGATTGACGCTAACAGCAATTGCGATCGCACCCGTTCCCAGCAACCCCAATAACATCAACTGCCGCGAACTCAAACGCGGAATTTGCTTGCAAGTAATATCACGAGGTTGAGCAACAAGCGTCCCCTGTTCCAAAATCACAATTTGACTATCATTCCGATTTGTATCGGCTTGTTGAACCTGACCCGAAGTGTCTGAGTTTTCCATTGTTTACCCCGCTACGACTGGTATAAGACTTGTGCTGAAAAGAAAAACAACACTTTTATCGGTAAGAGGAGCCTATCAATAAGCATCTCACGCTTGAGGCCACTTTTTAAGAGGGGGAAAGGGAAAAGGGTAAGGGGTAAGGGGTTTTAAGAGGGGGAAAGCATGAGTGGAGGTTAAGGAAGTTGAAAAAATCGAGCGAGTAAAGAAAGTTAGTTAGAAGAACTAAAAACTGTTACCTTTACACCTTTTCCCTCTTCCCTCTTTTATTCCCTTTACCCTTTACCCTTTCCCCCTTTCCCCCTAAGTGATGACGCTTCGTTTATGACAGATTACACTGTGGATATTGGTTCGCCATATGCAGCTAAAAACAACACCCGTATATATAAACGGCATTGTCAAAACATTACTTAAATCGAATCCTATATCAAAGCTAATTATGTCACTCGAACAAGTCAGTTGCGGTGAAACCGCCGATTTAATAATTGGTGTTGGCAATCCAAATCGCAACTTGCAGCCTCAAGCTGCTCCAGTGGGTGCCCTTGCCAAGCGACAGGGAACTATTTCTACCTTTTTGGCTCCGCTGACTCAACACACCTTTAAACAGGTGGTCACGGAAGTTGAACAAAAATTGATAATTGTGAATCAAACCCTATCGATGCTCGATTCGCAGGGGTTTGAAACAATTCTCCAAGAAATGCTGCATTCAATCACGCTTAAAACTGGTGAGTTATTGGGGGCAGAACGGACAACAATATTCTTATTGGATGAAGAAAAGCAAGAACTCTGGTCAATTGTTGCCGAAGGTGAAGGTGCGAGTTCGCTCGAAATTCGCATCCCCGCGAATAAGGGTATTGCCGGAGAAGTTGCCACATACAAACAAGTTATTAATATCCCGTTTGATTTTTACGACGACCCGCGTTCGGTGTTCGCGCAGGAGCAGGAGAAACGCACGGGATACCGTACCTATACGATGCTAGCTTTGCCGTTACTGGGAGAACAAGGGCAACTGGTGGCAGTCGTACAATTGCTCAACAAGCTCAAAACGCACCACCATCCCAATGCACCAATTGCCGACCGTATCGATATATGCGGGTTCACAAATGCCGATGAGCAGTTATTTCAACAATTTGCTCTTTCGATCCGGCTAATTTTGGAATCGTCGCGGTCGTTTTACGTCGCAACTCAAAAACAACGTGCTGCTGCTGCATTAATGAAAGCGATTAAGTCGCTGTCGCAAAGCAATCTCGATTTAGAAGATACCCTAAAGCGGGTAATGGATGAAGCAAAAGAGCTAATGAACGCCGACCGGAGTACCTTGTGGCTATTAGACCGCGAGAGTGGTGAATTGTGGACGAAAATCACCCAAGATAACGGTTCGACTAGAGAGTTGCGGGTTCCGGTTGGCAAAGGGTTTGTCGGTCAAGTTGCAGCATCGGGCAAAACCTTAAATATTCCCTTTGATTTGTACGACCATCCCGACTCTGGTACTGCTAAACAAATCGACCAACAAAACGGCTATCGGACTTGTAGCTTGTTGTGTATGCCAGTGTTTAATGCTGACCTGCAACTAATTGGGGTAACGCAGTTAGTAAATAAAAAGAAATCGGGCGATTTTCCTTCATACAACCCCATAAATTGGCCCAAAGCACCCGATTGTTTCCAAGCTAGCTTCGACCGCAACGACGAAGATTTTATGGAAGCGTTTAATATTCAAGCAGGGGTAGCACTGCAAAACGCACAATTGTTTGATACTGTCAAGCAGCAAGAACAAATGCAGCGCGATATTTTGCGAAGTCTTTCTAACGGGGTAATTTCCACCGACAAGACGGGTAATATTATTGCTGCCAATGAAAGCGCCAAGAAGATGTTAGGGTTAGAGGCAGAGGAACGGCTCGAAGGTAAATTGATTAGCGATGCGATCGCAATCAAAGAGGGCGATTTTAGTAAGTGGTGTGACGATGCTTTACATGCTTCGGAGTTGAAGGATACCCAGCAGTATTATCCCGACCGGACTTTAGTGATGGGTGGGACAGAGGAACACAGTATCAATTTATCGATTAACTCGATTGCCGACGCTAGCGACCATTCCTCAGTTCGCGGTGCGCTGATTGTTATGGAAGATATTAGCGATGAAAAGCGGCTCAAAAGTACGATGTATCGCTACATGACCCAAGAATTAGCCGAAGAATTACTCAAGCTTGATGATGCCAAATTGGGAGGCGATCGCAAAGAGGTTTCGATTCTGTTTTCGGATATTCGCGGTTACACAACTTTAACCGAAAATCTGGAAGCGGAGGAAGTTGTCAGTATGCTCAATGAATACTTTGAGTCGATGGTCGAAGCGGTATTCAAGCACAAAGGCACCCTCGATAAATACATTGGTGATGCGATTATGGCGGTGTTTGGTTCGCCTCTCCCCCTCGAAAAACACGCTTGGATGGCAGTACAAACAGCGTTGGAAATGCGCCAGCGCTTGCGCGACTTTAACCTGCGCCGTCACGCTAATAGTAAACCCCGTATCGATATTGGGATTGGCATAAATTCGGATACCGTAATTAGCGGTAATATCGGTTCGAGTAAGCGGATGGAATTTACCGCGATTGGTGATGGTGTCAACTTGGGTTCGCGGTTAGAAAGCGTTAGCAAACATTACGCTTGTGACATTATTATCAGTGATAATACGTACCAACCATGTCAAGAGCATATCTGGGCGCGGGAACTCGACTATATTCGCGTCAAAGGTCGCAACGAACCTGTGGCAATCTACGAACTCGTGGGATTGCGTACCGACTCGGTTGATAGTAAGAAGATTGATGCGATCGCGCATTATCACCAAGGACGCGAATATTATATCAAGCGTGAATTTACCTTTGCTTCATCCGAATTTAACAAAGTTCTAGAACTTCAAAAGCACGACCAAGCGGCAATGCTACATGTCAAGCGCTGTCAGCATTGGTTGCAAAGTCCCCCATCCGACGCTGATTGGGATGACGGTGTTTGGACATTTAAAGATAAGTAAGTCAAAAATTTAACAAATCCGATGCTTCGGGTGCGTTAGGCTTGCGCTAACGCACCATGTATTATGGCTTACATACGTTACGAACATTGATTTTAAAGCACCCTTAGTACAAAGCAACTAAAAAAATGTCAAAAATATAAAACACATCCCACTTAATTTTTTTTAAGTAAGAATGTATGATTTGGAATGCGATCAAAAAATATAAAGCAAAATAAGAAGAACGACTTCCTAAAAAATGAAAGTAATAAATAAAGCTGTTGTAACTGCCTTGGCAATTTCTCTATGCTTCAACGAAACCGCACAAGCTCGTATAATAAACAGTATTAGTCCACCTACCGGAGCAGGTCTTGGAGACGTATTTTGCCCGCAGGTTCAAACCGATGTCAACACTCCATTTCCTAATAACGACAACAGCATAGGCTTAAGCCAAAATCAAATTAACAGTGATAACAGCTTATCTTGTAGCCCAAAAACCTTTCAAGCCATAGCCCCAATTGATACTCAACTGTTCGTCGAACCTTCAAAAGGAACAACCGAGTATTTATTTAACGAGACAGTTATAAATCAAACAAGCTCGACTTGGGATGGCTATAACTTTCAAATTGGTTTTGGAGTTAATGATGAATTCGCACCACCTGAATTAATTCTCGTTTCCCCTGGTTTTGCAATTCCAGATTTTAACTCTAACGCTTCTACTGATAATAAACCTACCTCATCCAAGTTCGCGCAACTTATTCAGGACGGTTCTTTCAATCTTACGTGGTCTGGAGGTTTGGTTGCCCCTGGTGAATCTGTCGATTTCAGATTTTCTGTTGATGTTCCCGATGATTTAGCTGGAAACAACTTTTATAATTCCTTTACAATTCGTCAACTTCCGATTGCCGCATCCGTTGCCGCATCCGTATCCGTTCCCGAACCGACTTCGATTCTTTCGCTTTTAGGTCTAGTCGGTTTATTCGGTTCAAGATTTGCTCTCAAATATAAGCTAAAGTAACTTCATCTCCCCGATTCCAAGAAGTCGCGGTTTTCGTAAATAGTGCGCGTTTGATTTCGGACAAGCGCTTAACAACGAAACTTGCTTTTCTTATTTGATATAGTAATAAATGCCAGCGCTGCGGACATGCTGCGCGAACGTGGTTCAACGATAAGCGTGACTTGCGCGTAAGTCCTGAGATATTTTAGAATGGGACTATAAAACCACAAAAGTAATATTGAAAGTCCTTATGGATGCTTTAGCAGGAAAACTAGATGTGAAATTGCGTGAGTGGGAGCCTGATATTGCTGAACAAGTAAGGCAATACATAGCAGAAATTATCGAATTAGCCGATCGAGATGCACTAGATATTTTGCGTTCAAGAACTATTGAGCAGGAAGTATTGGATTTAATCGATGAACCCGAAATCCGGTGAAGTTTGGCTGGTTGATTTAGGATTAGCCGCAAAGGTGCGACCTGTTATTATTGTGTCTCGCTATGATTCAAACCCACCAAGAGCATTGGTAATATATGTACCAGTTACTACACAAAATCGTGGTAGCTTATATGAGATTGCACTACCAAAATTGCCATTTCTTCAACACGATACAGCCAATATACAAGGTTTAGGTTCTGTAGCGAGTATGAGGCTTGAACGTAAACTAGGTGATTTGCCCGATAATATTATGTTAAAAATTAAACAAGTCATTGTTTTCAGCTTGGATTTGGAGATTGATATCCAGGAGGACGATATACCAGAAGCAGATAATGCTTCGGCATAACCATATTTGAAGAAAGAATATTTTAACTTGAATTTATGGATGCGTTGGTGCAGCCTGTTAGCAGGACTTAAGCGACAGCAACTTCCTCCGGGAGTATCGCAGCGAGAAATATTTATTGTATGAGTGTTCCTAATAAAAAAAAGCCCTAAATATTATTGTAGTGGGAGCGTCTCGCTCCCTTTTATAACTTTGAGCAGGCAGGATGCCCGCACTACAATTGGATAATTTATTTTTTGGAATACTCTATACATTATTCATCTTCATTCATCTTCATTTTCAAGTATAGTTTTAGCTTTTAGCAGGTGTTGCCGATGCTCGTCGCTGACTGTAGGATATTGTAGATTAAGTTGCTTAAGCTTGCTGCAAATAACATCAGCAACAGCCAGACGTGTAAACCACTTATGATTACTAGGAATCACATACCAAGGTGCTATTTCGGTGCTGGTATGATTAAGTACGTCTTGATAAGCTTCCATGTAATCATCCCAATAAGCGCGTTCTTTGGCATCACTAACCGAAAATTTCCAATTTTTCTCTAGTAACTCGATTCTTTTTAAAAAGCGTTTTTTCTGCTCGGATTTTGATATATTCAGAAAGAATTTTAAGATGACAATTCCGTTATTTGTTAAATATTTTTCATAATTATTAATATCTTCAAATCGCTGTTTCCATATCCGATCTCCCGAAGGTAATTGCGGTAATTGCTGTTTTTTGAGAATTTCTGGGTGAACCCGTACAATTAACACCTCTTCATAATAAGAACGGTTAAAAATACCAATTCTGCCACGTTCGGGTAAAGCTTTGCTAGTTCTCCACAGGTAATCGTGGTCTAATTCTTCGTCACTGGGAGACTTGAAACTATAAACTTGACATCCTTGAGGATTTATACCCGACATAACATGTTTAATAGTGCCATCTTTACCCGCAGCATCCATTGCTTGAAAGATAATTAGCAATGCATATTTGTTGTGAGCGTAGAGAATATCTTGATATTTTCCGATTTGCTCAACATCTGACTCTAATTTTCCCAAAGCATCGGTTTTATTTGCATACTGACCCGTATAGTCAGGGTGATAATCTTTTAAAGAAATCTTCGCACCCGGTTTAATGATGAAACGTTCGTGGTTCATGGCAAATATTTTTTACGGACAAATGTAAAACCCAATACCTTCATCATACTCAAATTATCGACAACGCTATACTTACTTGATATGGTAATAAATTTTTTCTCTTGATTGTTCCAATTTAAGATTTATTCTACGAAAATCCTTTCATCGATGGTTTTCAACTATTTCTCGTGATAAATGATATTCAACTTTGTTTGATGAGCCAATATTTAATCCGGATGGTGTCCAAGTAATATTGCCGTATTTATCCTTTGCTTCTGCCCATGTCGCAACCCGACCAATTACTCCGCAATTATGGTAATAACCATTTCCATGACCAATGGCAACGCGAGCTTCAACGCGATATTTTCCAGTTTCAGGATAGGCAAAAACTTGCGCTCCGTAAAATGCTTTGCCGTATTTGCCATCTCCCCAAGAAACGGTTAGTAAATTCTCTGACTCATTGGGAGAACTAAGAAAACCTGCTGTAAAGCCAAAAATACAGCAAATCGATATAGAAAGGAGGTATATAAAAATCCATCTTACCTTTGGGAATTTTCGCATTTGGACAATACAGGGAGATATTTAGTTATCCTCGTCCTCAAGTATAGCTTTGGCTTTGAGCAAATGTAGTTGATGTTCCTCACTGACTGTAGGGTATTTTAGATTAACTTGTTTGAGCTTGCTGCAAATAACATCGGCAACAGCCAGACGTGTAACCACTTGCGTGCGATCGCCCTTGAATCACATATACTAAAAACGGTTTAAAACTGTCATTCTGTGGCTTGCCTCCCCGGAGGGGTGCGAAGCGAAGAATCTCCGAGATGCTTCACTATGCTAAGAAAGCGGGAACGCGTTCGCGGAGCGAGTCCTCTTAGGACGAGAGCGCGAACGCTCTGTTCAGCATGACAAAAGTTCAGTTTTAACCCGTGGGCAGTATACCAAGGTGCTATTTCGGTGCTGGTATGATTAAGTACGTCTTCGTCAGCTTCCATATAATCATCCCAATAAGCGCTGGCATCACTAACCGAAAATTTCCAATTTTTCTCTAGTAACTCGATTCTTTTTAAAAAACGTTTTTTCGGCTTGGATTTTGATACATTCAGAAAGAATTTCAATATGACAATTCCGTTATTTGTTAAATATTTTTTATAATTATTAATATCTTCAAACCTCTGTTTCCATATCTAATTATAAGTATAAATGTTATTTCTACGTTTTTGCATCAAGCTACACCATAATCTGTAAACTGACGTTTGTATGGAGCTTGCAAACCCAACACAATATCCTCTCGTGGTACTCCCATACTTACTAATTCCTCTGCTGGATTTTGGTCGGTTAAATTCTGCTGTAGCCAGATTTTGCCGTCTTTAATATCAAAATGCATTACGCATCGGTAAATACGATTAAAGTCTTGCCAACCTACATTCATCCATTGATAATGGTCGCGTTCTGTATCTAAAATAAGTTGGACTTCTACATTGTTATCCGAAATATCGTCACTGCTATAATGAGTTAACAGTGTTTTAATATACTCTCGATACTTTACTAGCTTATCCACTCTACAATTACCTCATTTGCTGGTTCATAAACAATTAACAGTACCTGATACTGTTTTATCGCAGTTTGGGTAAACTCAAGTTGAAAAAATGTTTTGTACGTATCTAGTGGAACAGCTAAGTATAATACTCGCTCTGGTTCATGTCCTGCCAGCGCAAGACGGTAACTAAGAAATTGCCCGTCATCAGAGTAAAAATCCGTAATTGCAGACGGATTGAGAAAGCTTTTTATTTCAACTGCTATTTTCTCGCTTTCTCGTTCTGCTGCAATTATTTTCTCCATACCTAAATCGATTTGGAAGTTGACTTCTCCAAATTTAAATTTTAATGGGTCGTCTGTAATTATCCATTGCTCTTTTTGCAGAGCTTTTTTGACTGATTCATGAAAAATATCCTTCGCTGACACAGGTAGAACCAAATATCTATTTCATCATAATAATATTATTTGTCAATGATGGAGCTTACTTTCAAGCTAAATTTTAATAACTTTGCAGCCAAAGCTAATTCTTTCAGTTCCAATCCGAACCTGTAAATTCAAATTGTAATCAGGACGAAGTTCATCCCTCCTTCCTGTCTCATTCTTATTCATAAGGTTTTAACTTCCTCACATCAACTCAACCTACAATTTATCAAACTTTTCTTTCAAAATCGCTTCTACTTGACTTTCGGGATTAGCTAAATCGAATGGATAAGGTTGACGCACTGCATTCGGGTCTCGACGATTAAGCAAAACTTGTAAAGCAGATCGAAATGCTACTTCATCATTTCGATGTTCGCTCATATAATGCTTTAATTCGGTGTTTGTCATTTGCTCTAGGTTTGGTTTCATAAAACAAACTCCCAGCTTCCATCTTCATCAATTACGAGGGCTATTTCATCATTTACACCAGCTTGGATGTAAAGGGTTTTTAATTGGTTATCGTACCGAAAAACATTGATTGGCTTAACATAGATTAGAAAGTAACTGGCAAATAAAGATTGCCGTACTCGATTGTTTCAGCGTTGGCAAGCTATAACTCCAGGTATATCAAGTTTAACTACCTTTTTCTTGTTTCGCTCAAATCTCAAGTCGCATTCGCTGTAACCACACCTTTTGCAACCAAATCCGCAGGATTGGTAAACTCGTAATGCTCAAATGGCTGATGAATCCAAGGATTATCAGCCAAATAATCGACATAATAATCGGGTTCCACAACCGAACAAGCTTTATACCAAATTACCGCAGTGCGAATATCCTCAATTGCATCGCTATATTTCTTTAACCAGGGAATTGTCTCCTGTAGCGTTACCCCCGAATCCACCAAGTCATCAACCAAAAGGATGCGCGAACCTAGCTTTTCGCTTGTCATTGTTAAATGTTGTGCGAAGATTAAACCCCCTCTTTCTTGCTTGCCCGCACCGCTGTATGATGATGTTGCTAATATTGCTAGGGGCTTGCGGTAAATACGTGATAAGATATCGCCAACTTGCAATCCTCCTCTTGCTAAACAGAGGATTTGGTCAAATTCCCAGCCAGACTGATAAATCTGAGCAGCGAGTTGTTCGATTTTGTGGTGATAATCTGACCAAGAAACATAAATGTCTGGCATAACAACCTGATGGATAATTGATATTGAATTGGGCGGCAAACTCTCTATTATAGGTTAAAGAAGTAACATTATGAGCGATTCGGCATCGGATAGGTTGAGCGATGATAGTTCTCTAAATAAATCAGTCGAGAAAAAGCTTGATTTCAGTACGAAATTGGCTTTTGGTGCTGGCGATTTGGGGACGGCAATTACTGCGATGATTGGGATATCCTATTTATCGCCGTTTTTAACCGATGTCGCGGGTTTAAGTCCTGGTTTGGCAGGGAGGACGCAACTTATCGGCAAGGTGTGGGATGCTGTCAATGACCCGATGGTGGGAGTGTTAAGCGATCGCACTCAAAGCAAATGGGGTCGTCGCTATCCTTGGATGATGTGGGGTGCGATTCCATTCGGTTTGTTCTTTTTCCTCAATTGGATTGTTCCCCGTTTCAGTGCGGATGAAAGTTTCAATCAAATGGCTTTGTTTTGGTATTACACCGCAGTTTCGATTCTCTTCAATGCTTTTTACACTGTCGTTAATTTACCCTACACTGCCTTAACTGCCGAACTTACCAAAGATTACGACGAACGTACCAGTTTAAATAGCTTTAGATTTACTTTTTCGATTGGCGGTAGCATTCTATCTCTAATTATCGCTCTTGTTATCGCGGCAATAGTACCTACAGATAGAGCCTTACAATTTTTGATATTAGGTGCTGTTTGTGCAATTATTTCGGTTTTACCGATATATTGGTGCGTTTGGGGAACGAGAAAACGTTCTGAAGCTGTAGCAAATCAAAATCCTGAACTCGAACAACCTGTATCAATACCTTATTTCCAACAAATTAAAATAGCTTTTACAAATATTCCCTTCCTCTTCGTCATTGGCATTTATTTATGTTCCTGGTTAGCAGTGCAATTAACGGCAGGCATTATACCATATTTTGTAGTTAATTGGATGCGATTACCGCAATTACATGTCAGCTTGGTATTGCTAGCGGTACAAGGTACGGCAATGTCAATGTTATTCGTATGGAATAGCGTCAGTCGTCGCATGGGGAAAAAAGCCGTTTACTTCATGGGAATGAGTTCGTGGTTAATTGCCCAAATCGGACTATTTTTTATCCAACCCGGTCAAATCGGCTTTTTGTATTTGTTATGTATTTTGGCAGGTGTTGGTGTTTCCTGCGCTTATCTCATACCTTGGTCGATGTTACCAGACATTATCGAACTCGACGAACTTAAAACCGGACAACGCAGAGAAGGCATTTTTTATAGCTTCGTCGTCTTCATTCAAAAGATTTGTTTGGGTTTAGCAGTCGCTTTGATGTTAGAAAGCTTGGGATGGGCAGGTTATATTAGGCCAGTCGGGAATATTCCCCCGATTCAGCCAGATGAAGTATTGCAGGTAGTTCGATTTTTTATTGCTCCTGTGCCAGCGATCGCATTATTCTTAGGTTTAGTATTGACCTACTTTTATCCCATCACGCGGGAAGCACACGCAGAGATTTTATTAGAATTGGAAAGACGGAAAAATCGGGTCTAACCCAACCTTAGTACCATAAATTCGTATTAGTGTAACTTTAACTACATCTAAAGTTAACTAAAATCGGTTGTCCGTCATAGGCAGCCGAACCGCGAAGGCTACGGAGATTACCTTTAACCAAATTCAGATTTAACCTACCGATAGTATCAGCTTGAGTGTTAGCTGCAAAACCACCACCCCGAATTACTAACACTGGTTGCCCCTTGGAGTAATTCAAATCACCCTCAAGTCGTATTTTCTGTCCATTACGTAAATTCAGTGTCAAAACTCGAAAATTTCCCGAACCTTCGGTGTAAATGACACTAGCGATGGGAGTTGATTTTCCTTGAAATTGAAAATTACCGACACCACGATACGTTCTTTCACGACCGCTAGTAAAGTTTATGGAGATAGGTTGCGAGTCGAAGCGAACTGAACCGCTCAAACTGCGGAGGTTCCCATTTACAACAATGTTGAGATTCAACCGACCGCTAATATCAGCTTGATGGTTTTCGCTATTCAACCCAAAACCACCACTTTGAATTATTAAGATAGTTTGTCCGTTGGACTTGCCGGATTCTCCCATCAACAACATTTTCCTCCCGTCGCTTAAATTGACTACCACCCTTCCCAATTTCCCTTCATCTTGATAATTGACGCTAGTAATCTGAAGTGATTTTCCTTGAAATTGAAAAGTTCCGCGTCCAGGAAATGTCCACTCGGCTAAGGCAACTTGAGGTGCTACAGTCAAAGTAACTATACTTGAAGTGACAGTAGTAATTCCCACGAATGCAGTTAGAGAAAGCAAAACAGCAGTACGTTTGAAAAACATAAATAAAATTTCCTTGTATGTGAAAATAGGAACTAAAAATTTTGGTAGATAGCATATAAGTAAGCTGATAAGGCTGACTAATCAATTAAACAAAGTGTTCTGTTGAATACTTCAAGTCCAGATGATTTAATTCCGAAGCAGGAACAACAAGTTTTAACCTTGAATACGCATGAAGAAGCCACCTTTTAAGCACACTTGCTACCAAAGATTTTAAATAAGTATATTTACTTGCTAAGATTCACCGGATAAATACTTAAATTTAGTGTAGTATTGTACGAGATTAATTCCAGTATTAATTACTATGACAGTTAAAATTATCAAGAATATCCGTAAATACGAATCGTATAAATATGGCTTTGAAAGAATAAGTCTATCCATTGAAAACGGCTTTTTTTTAGAAACGATCGCAATTGCCGAAAGCATCATATCAGATCGGCTTCTTAGTTATCTGGTATACAAACTCCAATTATCTGAAATCACCTCAAAATTGCCAAATACCAGAACTTCTTTCAACGAATTGATTAAAACCTGGAAAAATTTAGATGGAACAGTTGCTTGGAAAGAACGAGAAGACTTAGCAGCAGATACTGATAAATGGCGCAATCTCAGAAATGAATGCACTCATGCTCTTGCTAAATCTAATCCGGGTAATCCGACAAAACCAGTACATGAATTTCTGAGTCTAGCTCATGAAAGTGCATTAGAAGGTAAACTCTTAGCTACTTATATTTGTGCTTGGACTTCAAAGCAAAAAAGAACTATTAGAAAAGAATTAGAAGTTGGAAACAGTTACGACGCAAAGTAGGAAATTGTAGGTTGGGTGTAGCGTAAGCGAAACCCAACATTTAATAGTTGGGTTCCACTTCGTTCCACCCAACCTACGCCGGCAGCAACCCATCAAAATTAATGACACGGAGTACTAGAAACTCAATAGTATGGATGTTGGGTTCGCTACTTTAGGGTGAGTCGTGGAACCCAACCTACAACTACAACTAGCAACCCCTCAGAACTTTTGACACGAACCACGCTTTGGTCTATTTCATTAATTTTGCCCAGCCGTGAGGTTTAGATCCCCGACTTCTTAAAGAAGTCGGGGATCTAGTAGCCCCTCAGAAGTTAATACGTTTGTAGTTGCCTATATGTCGTTAAAAAACTAACTTTCAGTTTCAGGTTCCAGGTTAGTTTTTGAAGATTCTGAGAAATAATTATCAATCCAATTAAGGACGGGAACTAATGATAATAATAGGCAGGCTGAGTATATATCCCCACCCCAACTATCATGCAACCAACGAAATAACCCTTCTTGCCCCGTACCGTGAAAGAATGTTAGTAAAGTATTACGAATAATGTTACCAGTCACACTAATCACAACTGCCGATGAAAGAAACCAAACGACTTTGCGACGCGATGATATCGCACCTGTCCAGTACAACAGCATCAAGCAAACATATATAGTTGTAAATAGCATTTTTAGCCCTGCACAATACGGTGCAACTTCGACTACACGCCCTCCTACGTAGAGATAGATATTTTCGACGGCGACATCCATGCCAAATTGGTTCAATATGAAGCCCGCAGTGCCCGCAATGAAGCTTTGTAAGGGCATGGTAAAAGGTGCAACGAGATAAGGCCATGAATTAGGCGTTGCTAAAAATACTAGTAATAAAGGAAACTGTTGTAATTTCAAACCGGGAATTCCTTTAAACCACAAGCAGAGTCCAGCAAGAACGACGGGTAAGGAAAGGTTTACCCATTCGCTGACACCACTTAGGTAAAAAACGGCACCAATCACGAGTAATACTGCACCTAAAGGATGATTGCGATCGCGCAGCCTATACCACAATTTCCGGTTTGTCCACACTAAGTACGCTGCAAACGGTAAACCAATCAATCCATGACTAAAATATTCGTGTTCGGTACTAATACTTTTTTTAATCCAGCCATCGCACCAATGTACAAACAGCGGTGCATAAAGTAACAGTAAAACACCAATAGTTGCGAAATTGAATATTTCTGTGGGGTTTGTGGTTCTAAATTGACGTTGCTGCATAAGGGGAGTAGGGAGTAGGGAGTAGGGGAAGGGAAGAGAGAGGAAGGAGAGGAAGGATAGGGAGTAGGGGGTAGGAAATAGTTAAAGAAAACAAGAAAGTCAATTATGTTTTAACCTCTAACCCCTACTCCCTACTCCCTACTCCCTACTCCCTAACTTAACTATTAACCATGACAAGCTGTTGCGGTTGATTGTGAAGTGTCGATGCAATTACCGCGACAACTTCTTTGACTTGGCTTTGAGTTAAGCCGGGATACATTGGTAATGAGATAATTTGACTTGCGAGTGTTTCAGCATTCTTAAAGTCGCCTTCTTTGTAGCCGAGATTAGTAAATGCTGGCTGAAGGTGGCAGGGAACTGGATAATGGATACCTGTTTGAATTCCTGCTGAGGTGAGTTTTTCTTGCAGTTCTTGACGTGAAATTTCACAGGATTCTGTTATTTTCATCACATAAAGGTGATATACGTGCCCTTCATCGCTATGATTTTGCATCGGTATCAATCCACTTGCTACCAATGGCGATAATTCGGAATCATACTGCTGGGCGATTGTCAAGCGATCGCAATTCCATTTGGGTAAATGTGGTAGTTTTTCTAATAATACTGCTGCTTGCAATGTATCTAAGCGACTATTTGTACCCGGCTCGGTATGATAATACTTGTAGGTCGCTCCATAATTCCGCAAGCGTTGCATCTTCTGTGCTACATCAAAATCGCGGGTTAATACCATTCCCCCATCACCAAATGCACCTAAGTTCTTGCTGGGATAAAAGCTAAATGCTGCTGCTATCCCGACCGAACCTGCACGATATCCGTCACGTTCCGCTAAATGTGCTTGCGCTGCATCTTCAAAAATCAAGACGTTGTAGGTATCGGCAAAATCCAAAAGTTGCTTGGGTGACACCATTTGCCCGTAAAGGTGTACCGGAATAATTGCTTTGGTTTTAGACGTAACTGATGCAGCTGCTGCATTTAAATCGATTAAAGCAGTTTCGGGGTCGCAATCGACCAAAATTGGCGTTGCACCCGCCCTAGTTACACCAATCAGCGTTGCCACAAAAGTATTTGCAGGTAAAATAACTTCATCGCCTGCACCAATATTACAAGCTTGCAAACCGAGTGCGATCGCATCGGTTCCAGAAGCAACTCCGATACCATATTCGGCACTCGATGCAACTGCAAATGCTTTCTCAAAATCGGCTACAGCTTTCCCTAAAACAAAGTCTCCTTTTGCCAGTACATTCGCAATTGCTTGTTGTATTTGGTTTTGAATCGGCTGATGTTGAAAATTTAAGTCTACAAATGGAATTTTTACGTTCATGTTATTTCTTATTGTCAATGCTTAAAATTAATATTCAAAATCAATGCTTAGAAAAATGCTTGGAAAATGGATACTATCTACTCTATTGTGGTACGAGCATAAATTATTGAAGCAATACTTAATATAAAGAATCTGTGAATTTTGTATTAAGCTTTAATTTTTTTGTCATTTTTTTTGAAAAGTATCTATTTTTTATTTTTTGCATAAAAATAATACTTTTTGTATTCAGATTGTATTCAGAAAATATCCGATGCTTTTCTTGATGACAAATACTCTTAGCTAACGAGCTATTTGATATTGAGTCTTACTACTGCTCTGTTTCATTAATGCATGACTTGTTGTGAGGATCGGATTCCCGACAAGTATAATCGCACGTTGGGGATTTGAGCTAACAACCGTCTCAGAACGCAGACAACAGAAACCCCTAGCAACTGAGACTAAATTACCAAATAATTTTAAATAGGACTAACGATTGCTTAATAATTTAAGATTGCTTGCAATTATTATGCTAAAAACGTAACAATTGATAAATCTAAAATCTCAAAATTAATGTGCGGGTGGTTTGGTTAGGCATTAGAGACACATCGTAATTTTCTTTCTTGCGAAAAAGCAGCAAATAATTACGTTATTTTAATCTTTCTCTAGTGCTAGGGTACAAATGTGATTTAAATCAACCTCCAAAAATAATTAATCCTTATAAATAATTAGTACACAATATTTAACTACAAACCTCAGTAATAATAACTATATAATTACAGATACTATTACTGCAAACAATGTAAGTCAAGTTACAAATCACTCCGTAATATCCTCAAAATTCTCAGACAAAATAGCACATCTAGTTTGCGTTATTTCTTGGAGATATTTTACGCTGGTATTGTTTCAATTCCGGCAATTGATTAAAAATGATTATCTTAGAGAAATTGGTTTTAAAGGTAGCTACAGTAAGGGTTCCAAGAATTTTAGCGATGTAAAAAACTGATTACTGAAACGTTATCCTCAAGTCAGCAAAAAAAAATTGCTGCTAATTTGTTTATCTGACCCAAAATTGGGGAATGCTTAAATATAGAAAAATAACCAATCTTCTCGGTTACAAGAAATACACTATCAAGCACTTATCAAGGTAAAAGTAGTAATGTTAGAACCTGAAAATAAAATATTTTCTTTCAAAGACGGTTGGAGTCCTCAAGAAAATCGAGAGCAGCAGCGGCTAAAAGCATTGACAGAACTAGGTTTGCGCCAATCAGAAACAATTCCCGTTTTTGAAGAAGCCACTCAAACTGCTGCCCATTTCTTGGAAGCACCGATTTCGATTTTAGGATTTATCGACCGGGAGCGTCATTGGTTCAAATCCGCAGTTGGCTTATCCCGCTTGGGATTGATGAATCAACTCGCGCAAAATCGTCAACTCTCGCGTCAAGAATCGTTTTGCGCTCTCGTAGTCGATAGTTTACAAACTTTAGTGATTAATGATACGCATAAACACGCAAATTCCGAACTTGCTGCCAGTAAACTAGTTCAGGAATACGGTATCCGCGCTTATTTAGGGGCACCATTGATTGATGCTTCAGGTAATTGTTTGGGTGCGCTAGCTGTTCTCGATCTCATACCGCGTAATTTTACAAATCGAGATATTGAATTTTTACAAATTATTGCGCGTTGGAGCATGAGCGAGTTTGAGCGCAACCGCTTGCTACAAGCAAGTTCAAATAGCAGTCATGTAGATAGCGAATCTGGTTGGTCTTCAAGAGAGCATGGTGTCAGCGAAATTAAGCTTTCCGCTCCAATTCTACAAAAAGAACTGCAAAAAGAAGCAGTTTCCACGAACCATCTCAAACTCGAACTATTATCGCAACTCACCCAGGAATTGCGGACACCCTTAACCTCAGTTTTGGGGATGGCAAGCGTTTTAGGACGAGAAATTTACGGACCCCTAACTACCAAACAACGCGAATACTTAGAAATAATTCAGCATAGCGGACGGTATCTACTTTCGCTAGTTAACGAAATTTCGGAATTAGGAGCAATGGATGAAAATGCAGGTGTATTAAATGTTGTGCCTGTCGATATTGAAATGCTCTGCCAGCAGGCTATCAATACCCTCGAAGAAGCTGCAAATCGCCGCGAACAGGATATTCGTTTATCCATCGAACCAGGACGCGGACGCATTTTCCCTCTCGATAAAGATAAAGTCCGCCAAATACTTTATCACTTAATTTTTAGTGTCATCCAAGTATCGGCAACAGGTAGCATAGTCCGGATTCACGTTTCATACAAAGAAGATATTCTCACCACCACCGTTTGGGTATCGCATCCTTGGTTAGGAGACGGAATTACGGAAGTCGATCCATATTTTCGCGTACCGCAACCATTGCTCGAACTAACAAGCGTTGCTCAAAACTTTAATGGTTACTCAGAAAACCAAGAACTAGTTGACAACTTGTCGATGGTTATGGAATCAAAAGAATTGACAATTTCCAATTCGGGTGTTGTGTCCCTAAATTCTGACTTAGATTTAAATAAGCCACACAATCACTTATCGCGGGAAAGCTTGGGTTTATTACTAAGTTGTCAGTTAGCGGAGTTGCATAACGGGCAAATTTCGATTCAAGGTTCTGTGGAATCGGGGTATCGGTACGTACTGTCTTTGCCAGTACAATCGAAAACAACTAAAACCGCAAGCGATGATTGATGTTTATTAATTACGCTTGGAGTATCGTTCTTGACGTGGAAGCATCATGCACCTTGAACGCCCCAAACTCGCAAATTATAACACAAAAACCCGGTTTCTTAACAATTCGTAAAATCAGCCAGGACTTACATTTGGAGCGTCGGACGTAAGTCCCGTCAACGATGTATTTAGAAATCGGCTTTAAAAAAGTTTATGCTTAGATGCTAATGCCCGATGATAGAAATGCAATTAGCGTTAACCAATAAACAATTAGAAATTTGCAATTAACGCTATGAACTTTTTGGAACTACCCAGACTATGATTAAGTCGAACTTGTGTGCGGGAGTGCCCAATTATAGCAGCGTTGTTTATGAATCTAGTTTGGCAACGATTTACATTATCAAATTTGCCGTTAAAAGAATATCTAGCTACCAGCTACCTGCACCGTGGGGTCGGGCTGTTGCGCTCTTGGCGGCAAACTAGTATTTTCGTGCAATGGGGAGAAGCGATCGCAGCGACTCTACTAAGTCTGGTTTACGGTTTCGCGCCGTTTGTATCCAACGAGTTGATCGGGATATTTTTAATTGTTTGTGCGGCATTTTGGTTGTTGCTGACTATATCTGATGAAACTTCCGTTCCCAATGCTCCTAGCGTTACCCCAATTCATTTAGTGGTATTGCTGTACTTGGGGGTTGCGTTTATCGCTACGGCTTTATCACCAGTGCGACAATACGCGATTATCGATTTCATCAAATTTACACCTTATATATTCCTATTTGCCTTCTGCGCGAGGGTGCTAAAATCGCCGCGTCTGCGGTCTTGGATACTAGTTTTATACCTACACGTATCGCTGCTTACCAGTGTATATGGGGTTAGGCAAAAGTTTTTTGGCGCAGCACAATTAGCTACCTGGGTTGACCCAGAATCGCCATTGTCCAAGAATACTAGGGTTTATAGTTATTTGGGGAATCCAAACTTATTAGCTGGATATTTGCTACCAGCGATAATTTTAAGTTTGGTAGCAATATTTGCTTGGCGTGGATTGCCTCGTAAAGCACTAGCGGTAACAATGTTAATTGTTAACTTAGCCTGCTTCCGATTTGCCGATAGTCGCGGTGCTTTCATCGGATTAGCGCTAGCTGCGGTTGTGATGGTGTTGCTGTTGCGGTATTGGTACAGCGAAAATCTGCCGAGATTTTGGCGAACTTGGCTAGTGCCGATTTTGTTAGGTAGCTTTGTCGCGCTGTTTGCTGTAGCATTCGGTGCTTCGGAAATGTTTCGCCTGCGGATTATTAGTATTTTTGCAGGTCGTGGCGACAGTAGCAACAACTTCCGCATCAACGTTTGGACTGCGGTCTTCCAGATGATCCGCGACCGTCCGATAATTGGTATTGGTCCGGGTCACGCTTCCTTCAATCACGTTTATCCTTTTTATCAAGTTCCCCGCTTTACAGCTTTAAGTGCCTACTCAATTTTCCTTGAAGTCACAGTCGAAATGGGATTGATTGGATTGGGTTGTTTTTTATGGTTGTTAACCGTAACCTTTAACACAGGTTGGTTACAAGTGCAACGATTCTATCAAAATAACAGTGTAGATGGATTGTGGTTGATTGGTGCAATCGCGTCGCTTGTTGCTATGCTTGGTCATGGTTTAGTTGATACCGTTTGGTATCGTCCCGAAATCAATACTCTATGGTGGTTAATGGTCGGTCTCATCGCTAGCTATTGGACACCATCACGACAAGACAACTATCAAGAAATGGCTTCTTCCGACTTGTAAGCAGCTACCAACTAGTTAGCTAACTTATTATCGGTCGTAGGTTGGAGCGAGCGCTTCTCGTAACCCAACATTTACATTAGTTGCTCCCCAACCTACAAAGATACTTCCGCTTCGTTGTTACTCCAACAATAAAAAAGCCTTAGAAATCTCATCTAAAGCTTTTTTACTCAATTTTGTTGCGATTGAAAAACTTGATAGTAGGGGTTCAAATATTGTTCGGTGTACAATAAACCAAGGTATTGAATTCTTATTCATCTACATCTACATACCTTGTACCCCCCTCTTTATTCCTTTATTCACGGTAGGTAGGAGTAGTATTACCAACAGTGTTGGGGTCGCGGTAACGAGTTGCTTCTTCTGCACGATTCTTACCAGCTAGGCCAGCCAAGCCTAACAAACCGAGTAATCCCAACCATCCCCAATCAAAACCTTCACGATTATTATTAGTAGCGTCGTTGTAGACACCAGTTGTAGGAGTTGTCGTTGTTGTTGTTGTTCCTCCATCAGTGGTTTGACCTTGAGCAGAAACATTTAAAGGTAAAACAGCTAAACTTGCAGCTACACCAGCACCGATAATTTTAGTAATGTGACGTTTCATTGTTAAGTTCCTCATTTCCTTTGTAGTTACCAACAACTTTATAGACTCAGCATCTCAATAAAATCATCCTCTAGCAATAAACTAGATTTAATTTTTACTCACACTCTAGGCAGACTAAATTGAGTTGATGAACTATATTCAAAGGCTAAATTACTCAAATGTGATTAATATATTTATAGTAGTTAGATAGCTGCGTCCTACGATTCCAATAAAACTCAAACAATTATTTGCAAATTTAGACATCGGTATTAAATGAAAGAAAAAGAAAAAAGTGAAGGTTACAAAGTTGTCTGCGACAACCGCCAAGCGCGTTTTTTATACGAAATCCTTGAAACATATGAAGCAGGTGTACAACTGACGGGAACCGAAGTTAAATCAATTCGCGCTGGCAAAGCAAATCTCCAAGATGGATATGCTTTACTCCGTAACGGTGAAGCGTGGCTGTTGAACGTGCATATTTCCCCCTATACCCAAAGTAGTCAATATTTCAACCACGACCCCCGACGGACTCGGAAATTACTACTCCACCGCAAGGAAATTCGCACGCTAATAGGTAAAGTCGAACAGCAAGGTTTGACCTTAGTACCATTGAAAATGTATTTTAAAGGCGGCTTAATTAAAGTTAGTATTGCCCTTGGAAGAGGTAAGAAACTTCACGACAAACGCGAAGACCTCAAACGTCGTGACGACCAACGCGACATGCAACGGGCGATGAAGCGATATTAAGATTTGGGGTAAGGAGAAAATAAAGTAGAAATCAGTAGTCAGTAGTTGGTGGTCAGTAATCAGAAGTTAGAAGTTAGAAGACGTTGAAGTTGGTTTGTAAACCCTGCCTCAACTAAGACCATTTCTTATAAAAAGTGCTTGTTTTAAACCTTTATTTATCCACTAGTCGTACAAAGTCCCCAAGCATAATTCTGACTCCTGACTTCTGAATTCTTCACAAATTCCCAATCCCCAACTTTCAAACATACTGCCAATTAGAGCAAGAAGCAGCTTGACCACACCGCTGCTTATTCTCATCGAGAACATTCCAAAGCACGGTATTTTTTATCCAAAACCGCTTACCCGTACTAGAAATCCGAATACCCGAATAATTGCGAATAAATCCTTTATTTGCAGCCTCAACGATGAAACTTTCCCTATCTTTCTGCAAAACCTCCTCAGCAGATTTCCGAGAATGCATTTGTATAAATTCAGTCCAAGATAATTCCCACAATTCTAAGGCTTTGCGGTTAGCGTAGTTAAAAATCGGGTCAGCTTCTATACCGTGCGAAACAACAACAAACGGTGCTTCAAATAACCCATATGCGATATCTTCAGGTGATGCAGTCAAATCAAACAAAGATTGTCCCATCCAATGTTGGTAGCTATGGAGTAAACGTTGAGTGTGACGGATAATTGTTTCTTGTTGCCAAGGACTTTGTTGAATATTTGTCATGATCTCAAGTTTGCTTAAACACCTAAATTAATAGTAGTAGTAGTAGGTTGGGTGAAGCGCAGCGTAACCCAACCAAAATGTTGGTTCCACAAAGTCCCTTTGGGACAAGCAAAGAGCGTTCGTTCCAACGTCACCTGCGGATAGCGCTCTTAACCCGCAACGCAGTGACTTCCCAAGCTACGTAGACTACGCAGATAATTTTTATTATAAGCAATCATCCGAACCTGATATTGAGTTAAGATACTGCGATCGCGTAAACAATTAGTCCTCGACAACTTTTACAACGACAAAATTCATAGTACTTTATTACTATCGGCTGCGGTGAATTTCACTACCATCTAAACTAAAGAATAACAGCTTCAAATCTGGAGATGCTGCACTATGGTACAACAAATCGAAAAAGAAACCATCGCCGAGGTCATCTACCCCGAAAGCGATGGACAACCAATGGCAGATAATACTAAACAATTTCGCTGGATAGTCACGATTAAAGAAAATCTCGAAATCTTGTTTGCAACGCAAGACGATGTATTTGTTGCTGGAGACTTGTTTTGGTATCCAGTCAAAGGAAATCCAGATATTAAACAAGCACCTGATACGTTGGTTGCTTTCGGTAGACCCAAAGGTGACAGGGGTTCGTACATACAACATAAAGAAAATAATATTCCCCCCCAGGTAGTATTTGAAATTTTATCTCCTGGGAACCGTCTCAAGGAAATGGCAAAAAAATTACGCTTTTACGAAAATTACGGTGTGGAAGAATATTATATCTACGACCCAGACAGAATTGATTTAAATGGTTGGTTTCGCAGTGAAAATAAATTAGAAGTTATCGAAGATATGAGTGGTTGGGTAAGTCCGCGCTTGGGAATCAGGTTTAAGCTTACACCTATTACCTTAGAAATTTACAACCCCAATGGGCAGAAGTTTCTCACACCTATGGAACTTAATCAACTACGCGAACAAGAAACGCAACGCGCAGACCAAGAAGCACAACGTGCAGACCAAGAAGCACAACGATATCAAGATTTATTGCGACGACTCGAAGAAAGAGGTATCAACCCAGAGGAATTGTAGGGAGATGGGGGAGAAGAAAAGATTAAAAAACTCCTAACTCCTAACTCCTAACTCCTAACTCCTAACTCCTAACTCCTGAATTTTATTTTCTTGCTACTCGTGCCAGCAAAAATAAACCTGCTGCAAATCCAAATCCGTTTGGCAACCAAGCTGCAACAAGGGGAGATAGAACCCCAGCATCTCCAAGCGCTCGTGTAAAAACTAACAATACGTAATAAGAGAAAATTACTAATAAACTTGTGCCAAAACTTGCAGCTCGACCAGTACGCTGAGGTACAGTTCCCACAACCGAACCAACTAAACCAAACACAACACAGGCAAAGGGAAAAGCGATTTTTTGTTGAATGCGAACTTTCAGTTTGCGGATTTTTTGGTCGTCACCACTGAGACGTTCTAAGTCAAGTTGTTCGTAGGATTGGGCAAGATTCATTTCTTCAGTATCGCGGCTACGTTCTGCCAAAGAAAGCGGTGTACGCGATAATTCAATCTTTTGACGTTGGAAACGTAAAATTTTGCCATAGGAATTGTCAGCTTCAATTAAATAAGCCGTTCCATTATAAAAATCCCAAATATTTTCTACAGGATTCCACTCACCAGATTCAGATACAACAATTTGCTTGACATTTCCCTCCGAACGGTCGATAATTGTCAACCCTTTCATTTGCTTGCCATCAAATTCATCGGCATAAAATAAACGGGTTAGGATTTTTTGTTTTTTCCCATCTTTATCTTTTGTTTCCCGGTATTCAGGATAAAAGATATTTTCGCGCTTATATTTTGGTTGATCGGATTTCAAAGCTTTTTCAAGGGTCATACCAGCTTCGTAAGTCGCTGCTGGTACAATATGCTCGTTAAAAATAAATGTTAAACCCGTAACAATTAAGCTCAACATCACAGCTGGTACTACCATTCGGTAAACACTGACCCCACAGCTACGCAGTGCCACTAGTTCGCTTTCCCCTGAAAGACGACTGTAAGTCATTAGCGTTGCTAGCAGCGTTGACATTGGAAAGGCATATACAATGCTGCGTGGCATTTGTAAAACAACAACTTTCAATGCGATAGTTGCTGGAAGTCCCGATTCCACCAATTTCCTCATCAACTCAAATAAGCTGTCGATTGCTAAGACGAGTGAGGCAAACGCACCGACACCAAACAAAAATGGTGGCAACAATTGACCGATGAGATACCGATCCATGATGGAGAACGGTAGCAGTGAATTTAGGGAGAAAAACGACTTAAGCTTTTTGGATGTCATAAGCGATTAGACTAAACGTCTGCAACAAGCGCTAAAGTAAGCTAATATTGCGACTGTATTAATGTTATTTGTTATTTGTCATTGGTAAGGGTTTTAAGTATATTTACATGCTGCGATCTAGTTTTACTTAAGTGAAATAATGTAATTAATCTGACAAATCTAAGCTTGAAAGTTATCGCCTAAATAATATTGTCTAACAAGAGGGTTATTATACAATTCCTGGGAATTACCGTTCGCGAGGATTTGTCCTTCGCGCATAATGTAGGAACGGTCGGTGATAGCGAGGGTTTCACGGACATTGTGGTCCGTGATTAAAATACCCATATTGCGATCGCGCAATTTTGCGACAATTTGTTGAATCTCCGAAACCGCAATCGGATCGACCCCAGCAAACGGTTCGTCCAACAGCAAAAATTTTGGTCCCTCGCGCCCCGCAGCCAATGCCCTGGCTAATTCGGTGCGACGACGTTCACCCCCGGAAAGCTGAATACCTTTACTATTGGCGATTTTATTCAAGCGAAATTCTCGCAGTAATGTATCCATTCGCATTCCCCACTCCCATCGCGGTACGTTAGTTTGTTCGAGTACCAAGAGAATATTATCGCTTACTGACAATTGGCGAAACACGCTATTTTCCTGCGCTAAGTAGCCGATACCTAACCGCGCCCGTTTGTACATCGGGAATGAGGTAATATCCACATTATCGAGCCAAACTTTACCTTGATTTGGTTGTTCTAAGCCAGTTGCAATGTAAAAGGTTGTGGTTTTACCTGCCCCATTGGGACCCAATAAGCCCACTACTTCGCCTTGGGCAACTGAAATACTAACGCGATTAACGATGACTCGCTTGCCGTATGATTTATGGATATTCTCTAAAGTAATTTTCACAATTGTAGGGAGTGGGGAGTAGGGAGTAGGGAGTAGGGAATGGAGTAGAAACTAGGCAGTAGTCAGTAGGCAGTAGGGGAAAGGTAATCATTTTAAATTCTCAACGCAAAAACTCCTAACTCTTAATTCTTAACTCTTAATTCTTAACTCTTAACTCCTAACTCCTAACTCCTAACTTTTAATTAGAGCGTTTTAATGCAGGAGTTCTTGGGGCTGGGGTCGCTGGATTTCCTGTTTCGTTAACAAAATAAATTGATTCGACTTGGCGACCGCTTTGGGGTCGGGCAACAAATCTTCCCGAATCAATCAAATATGTGACTTGTTCGCCGCGAATGCTATTACCGCCTTGTTGCAAAATGTAAACATTTCCACTAAAAATAATTTGGCGTTCGCGGCTGAAATACTGGGCTTGGGCAGCAGTTGCTTGAATGCCGCGAGCGGGGTAGAACATTTGTACGTTCCCACGTGCAGTTGCGACTTGTGACTTTGCGTCGTATTCTTGAATATCGGATTTAATTTGCAGCGAGCGATTTGGTGCTGTTTGGGCTGTTGCTGGTTGAAGGCGATTGGGGGATGCGATCGCACCAAATACGACAGTGGGTAGCACTAAAGCTAAACTCAAACGACGCATTAGAGATTGGGGCAATTGAGGGTTATACCAAGTAAACATAGGGATTTTGAATTTATGATTTCGGTTTTTATCTTTAACTATTTCTTGTAGTGTATCGAGAAGCCTAATGCACAATGAGCGATTTTTTGTCAAAAATAGCACTCAGCAGTAGATATCCTGTTTTACTATTTATTTTGAAGCAAATAACCTTGTCAATAGGATTTTACAGGCACAAGTAATTTTGCCCAAGTCAAGGAATTTATTGCGCCAACTAAAGATGTTGACGCTTTACGAATCTTTTATGTTTCAAGTTAAGAGTTTAGAGTTTAGGTGATTGGAGAAATATAGTGCTTTCGGGTTGAATGAAGCACACTTATTACCGTTAAAATGTAGGGGCACAGCATTGCTGTGCCCCTACGACTGTACCTTACTTAACTGAGAATCGGCTATAAAAAGCTAATGCCTATTACTCATCTAATTTTAATCTTGCGCTAGCACAATTTTGGGTATCGGTAAGGCTTCATCTACACCTAAAGTTAGCTGAGTTAGTATTTCTGGCGAGGACTGTTGTAAAAAACTTAACAGTGTAGCGCTTTGCTCTAATAATTCGTCTACATTAACGCTAGCAAAAACAGATGGGTAACGTCTTAAGCGGTTGCTTCCTTCTCCTAGCAAAATCATTGCACCGCGAAAGTTACGATTACCCAAATGATACAAAGCTACAGCAATCTGTAAAATGCCTTGGTAAAATGTTTTTTCTGGCTCCGTTGCTTCGATCCACAGAGCCTCTAGGGTGTCGTGACAGGCATAGAACTGTTCAGTATTGAACTGTTCTATGCCTTGCCAAAACTCCGGTGGCATTATTTCACTCATGCCATGCTTTCTCGAACTTCTTTAATGGTTGAGAGCGAAATTTCTTGTTGCCTGCCAGCAAACTCATTATCTTCGGTGAGAAACAACATGCAATGGCACTCTTTGCGCTCGCGCATTGGTACGCAAGGGCAATTCCAAAATGTAGCTGCCACTTCGGCTTCTTTATCTTCGTAGTGACGGCAAGGACATAAAGGCGCTCCTAATTCATCTTTATGCTTTGCAAGTCCTTCGATAACAACCGCTGTCACAGAAGGTTCGGAACAAAAGTAAGTACCCGTGCGTTTAGCATACTGTTCCGAAAAATGTCGCATGGCTTCTAAATTCTTATCAGTGGATGTTTTGCTAACTTCTGATGAAATCATGGTGGGATCGGCGCTCATAATTTAAATATTTCTTAGCATTGTACCGCAGCCTACATCTTCTAACTTAGGGATATCTACGCTTTCTTGGTGGCTAAAAGATATAGCATCTTTTTAAAACCTCAACGAAATTGACGAATACTAAGATTAACGTAAATTTGTTGATATTTTTTACTGAAGCTATTTTAGAAGCATGGAAGTTTTGAATAGGTCAAATTTGAACTAACTATCGCCATTGCTGGTTGAGTAAAATTGCTTATTGCAAATTATTTACTAACGCCGAATCAAGTGGTTTTTGTAACTGAAGTTGTAATTGTTCGTTCGGAAGCAAAATTATACCCGGTGCGTTTCGATTGATAAATTCGTTCTTTGGGAGTGATGCCAGTTGCCACAGCAGCCAACGGCTACCGATGGGTAGAGATGCGATCGCCTGCGGATTCTCGGTTAACCAAATCGCTGGATTGGCAAGATTGACTGCAACTGAATCTTCTAACATATTTGTTGCAGCTAAGGTTTCGAGTACTGCACGCTCACCTCTAACTAAACCCGTTCTAGCCGTCCAGAGTTGCACGTTCAGAAGTTGGCGTTGTGCATAAAAGTACAAAGAAGCTGCGGTAATTACGGCTTGTTCAAAGTTTTCTTCGTCCCAATTGGCGGCGCTATCTAAAGCAATTATTATATTTTGTCCGCCCGTTACCATCTCAAATTCCCTAACTCGTAATTCCCCAATCCGGGCACTAGTGCGCCAATGGACGAGACGAATCGGGTCGCCGATGCGGTAAGGACGAAGCGATCGCACGGTTCCTTCGGTGGCAGCATAAGTCGGACTACCTTGGGGTTTATTGAGTCGGCTGTCCTCTGTGCCGATTTCATCGATTAAGGGGCAACTGGCAAGGGGCAAAACTTGCGGGTAAACAATAGCAGTAGCAGCGCATTGACGGGAACGACGACACCAAAATAAACCTAAAGGGGCACCGCTTTTTAGTTCAACCGTTTGCCAGCGGTAAACACCCCGGCGCTCTGTAGGATAATAATATTCCCAGCGATAACTCTCTGTGGGCGCAATTGTATCGATTGATTGTTCGACAGGTTTTTTGGTGATTTTTTTTAGAACTAGAGGCAATATATCCTCAACTTTTAACAAGCTGACAGTTTGCTTAGATTGATTGACAATTTCCAATTCCACAACTAAGTCATCACCTGCCGTCACCGATTGGATTGGACTGCGACGAATAGTTAAACCAACAAGCGATCGCGCTGGTAAAATTGCCGCAACGCCTAGCAGCGCTAAACTCACCGCACTGATAACGTACAACCAGCCAGCCATCGTGTTGACAGCAGCCCCGAAAAAACAAATTGAGATTCCTGCTAGCACCCAACCGCTGAATGCAGGGGCGCAAGCACTAAGTTCTAACCAGTTGGTGATGCGTTTAATTGGATTCATTTCAAGTAGGTATTGATTTGCGTTCTTTAGTTAGTTGCACGTCCGGAGCGAGTATTAATAGGAGTGCCTCGAATAATTAAGATATACTAAGTAATAAAAATCACAAGCCATTAATTATTTTTAACATCTAAACACCAATAATTAACACCCAAAAATTAATAGTAAAAAACTGATAATTCTTTCTAAAATAATTCATCAACACCAGGATTTCACAGTACGCAAGGGTTTTGATGAAATGACTATGAAGACAAGCCCAAAGCTTGTGGAGATTAACTAATATAGATGTACATTAATAGTAATAACCTACGTAAGTTCACGGGAAAGGTAAGTTGAAGTAGTTAAACTTTTGTCATTTGTTTAAGTGACATTGAACTGCCAAAACTTTGTAAACCGTCAATGTTAACCTGATATCCGCGAAAGGAAGCAGCAATGGACGAATCGATGGCGTCCCCATCTCAAACTCCCAAACAATCGTATCTACCTCCACCACCATTACCACTGTCGCTTCAAGGCAATTTCGGGCAAGCGCAAACCCAAATGCCAATTCAGCAGATGGTACGCGATGCTCATATCCAGCAAGCTTCGGATATTCACATTCGTGTTGGGGAAGTACCGCGATTGCGGGTGCGGGGACAAATGGTGGTGTATGACAAAGGTGAAATAGTTACGCCACAGGCATTCGAGTCTTACTTAAAAGAAATTTTGACTCCATCACAACGACAGCGATTTGCCGAAACCAAAGAACTCGATACGGGAATTTTTTACCCCGGTTTTTTGCGCTGTCGGATTAACTGTTTTGAAACTTTGACTGGTGGGGCAATGGTATTGCGGCTAATTACTTTAGAAGTACCTTCGATTGACAGCTTGCGTATACCTGCCGTACTCAAAGACATTGTCAGCAAAAAACAAGGTCTAATTTTAGTTACGGGTCCGACAGGTTCGGGAAAATCAACAACGTTAGCGGCGATGTTACGCTTTCTAAATGAAACAGCGCAAAAGCACATCGTCACGCTTGAAGACCCGATTGAATACGTTCACACCTCGCAAAAATGCTTAATTAGCCAGCGGGAAGTTGGGTTACATACTTACGAATTTCACGATGCATTGCGGTCGATGTTGCGCGAAGACCCCGATGTAATTTTGATTGGGGAAATGCGCGATCGCATTACCGTCGATACTGCCCTCAAAGCAGCACAAACCGGACATTTAGTCTTGGGAACGCTACATACTAAGAATGCTCAAGCAGTAGTTAATCGCTTGCTGAATATCTACAACCCCGACGAACAAGCCGCAATGCGCGTACAAATCGTTGATTCGCTGATTGCCGTCATTGCCCAACAACTCATCCCAACTACCGACGGACGACGTACTGCCGCAATGGAAATCTTGCTCAATACCCCTGCTATGCAAGATTACTTACTCAAAGGCGAAGATAGTGAAGTCTACCAACTTATGTCCGAGGGAAGTAGCGAGGGAATGCAAGTCATGAATCAAGCGCTTTGCGAACTGATGCTAACCGGACAAATTCGCGTTGACGATGCAGTTAATGCCTCCCCCGACGTTGGTGATTTGCGCCGTCGCACTCGTAATGATGGTTTTAACCCATCGCAGTCTACCCGACGCGATAGTCAAAGCAATTATAATTTCATACCTCGATAGTTTTGTGAAAAGGGAGGTAGGGAGTTAGGAGTTAGGAGTTAAAAGTTAGGAGTTAGAAGTTAGGAGTTAGAAATAAAATAACTTTCCCCCTACTCCCTACTCCCTACTCCCTACTCCCTAACTCCCATAATTGATGACTCCACTCGTGGGAAGATTATTGATGGGTAACGCCCAGTCAAAATCTACCAAGCCGCATTCGGGTTATTCTATGTTCGACTTACTAAAATCCAGGCTGAAAAACAGTCTCATCGTACTGCTATCGCTAGCTCTATTTTTAGGCATAACTACAATTGGCTGGACTCCCCCCAGTTACGCACGGCTACCTGCTGGAAATGCTATCACCGACGGGAAAGCATTGCTGCGCTATGCATTGCCCATCGATAATAAACCCGTGCGCCAATTGCAAGCTGCTTTAGAAGATATTTCTAACCAGTTACGTGCTAATAAAAGATGGAGTGCGATCGCATCCGACCTCAAAAAAGCATCCCGAATTCTCGACCAGCCTAAAAAATTGCTAGCTAGCGTTCCTCAAGAACGTCTTGCTCAAGCCGAAACCTTGATTGCCCAAATGAAATCGGGTGTTGATAAACTCCAAGAACTTTCAGAAGCTAAAGATAAAGAACAAGTTCGGGAAGAACGCGCCAAAGTTTTAAATTTGGTTGGAGAATTAGAACAGTTAATGGTGACGGGTTATCCGTTTGAAATACCCGAAGAATATAGTAATCTACCTCAACTTAAAGGTCGCGCCACTGTTGCTATCAAAACTAACAAAGGCGACCTGACTGTTGTTGTTGATGGTTATAGCGCCCCCATCACTGCGGGTAATTTTGTTGATTTGGTTCAACGCGGTTTTTATAACGGTTTAGAATTTACTCGTTCGGAAGAATCATACGTTTTACAAACCGGCGACCCCGATGGTCCCAAAGGTAAAGAAGTCGGTTTTATTGACCCTAATACTAAACAATATCGCGCCATTCCTTTTGAAGTATTAGTTGAGGGTGATAAAGCACCAACCTACGGTATTACTTTAGAAGAAGCAGGACGCTACACTGATATGCCTGTCCTACCTTTCTCGTCATTTGGTGCGATGGCGCTAGCCCGTCCCGAACGCGACGTTAATGGCGCGTCATCGCAGTTTTTCTTCTTCTTATTTGAACCCGAATTAACACCTGCTGGACGCAATCTTTTAGATGGTCGTTATGCCATTTTTGGTTATCTCACCGAAGGTCAAGAAGTTTTAGACCAACTCAAAGCTGGTGACAAAATTGAATCAGCAAAAGTCGTTCAAGGTTTAGAAAATTTGGTCGAACCAAAAGCCTAAAATTAAAATAAATTGTTTTGTAGGATAGGCATCCTGCCTGTCCTACCTTTAATAGTAAAATTAATTTAAGCTGCTTGTACCTCTACAAACTCACCTGAAGAACATGGTTCAGGGATTGGCTGATTATCTTGCTGCAATCCTTCCAAATGAAATTCAATTGCCTCTTTAATAAGTTCTAAAGTTTCTTCCCTTGTTTCGCCAACTGCTATACAACCTGGTAAGTCTGGAACATAAGCACCGTAACTTGTTACACCTTTTTCAATTACAACCATGTATTGCAATTTCTTATTCATCTCATTTTAATCGGTGCTTGTTTAAGAATACTGTTTAAAGTCCCTAAAGGAATATCAATACTAAGTTTAGCCGATACTGTTACTGTACCAGGTTTGCTTGGATGGTGAAACTGTCTGTGGCTGCCACGCATACGTACTTGATACCATCCATCATCCTCTAAAATTTCGATAACTTCTCTAACTTTCATCACATTATTTATTCTCAAAAAATGAGAGTTCAAGACATAGGCGAACAAGGACTTTTAAAAATTCTACAGCGCTTTTGCCCGCCAGATATTATTGGCGATGATGCTGCTGTACTAAAGACAGACTCCGAACAATCATTAGTAGTTACAACCGACGTATTAGTTGACAAAATCCACTTCAGTGAAATCACTACTTCACCTGAAGACGTGGGCTGGCGGGCAGCAGCAGCAAACTTATCTGACATTGCTGCAATGGGTGCTTCACCCTTGGGTATTACCGTTGGCTTGAGTTTACCGGGTGATGTACTAGTGAGTTGGGTTGAGCGTTTATACCAAGGAATGACCGAATGCTTGCAAAAGTATGATACCGCGATAGTGGGAGGAGATTTAGTGCGATCGCCTATTACTACTCTCTCTATCACTGCCTTTGGGCAAGTCCACCCCCACCGCACCATCTATCGCCACACGGCACAAGTAGGCAATGTAATTCTTGTTACAGGTATTCACGGAGCCTCTCGCGCTGGCTTAGAATTACTCTTGCATCCCGATGCCCCAAACCTTATTAATGAAAGCGAGAAACGAGCCTTAATTACAGCACACCAACGTCCCCAACCTCGTCTTGATGTCCTACCCATCCTTTGGCAAATACTAAATTCTCCCCCTACTCCCCTACTCCCTAACGCCACATGCTACAACGGGGGGAACCCCCGCAACGCAGTGGCTCCTCCCTACTCCCTACTCCC
>CAXTCQ010000063.1:0-5486 GCA_964242965.1 uncultured Calothrix sp.
GTTGTAAAATTGCTGGTGTCAGCGACTCTACTATTAATCGATGTGATTCGGCTTCCCCTTGTGCTAAATTAACATTTGCTTCGGCTTGATTTCTCGCTTTCAGCGCTAGAAATCCTGCACGTTTGGCTTCTTGTTCGGCTATTTGTTTCGCTTCTACAGCATGATTAAACTGGTCCGAAAAATGAATATTAACGAGAGAAATATCATCGATTTCAACGTCGTATGTAGCTAATCGAGTTCTTAAGGTTTTATCAACTCCAGCTTTTACTTCTCCTCTGGCCATGATAATTTCTTCAGCAGTATAGTTTGCCATTACTGCTTTGAGAACTTCTTTTACTGCTGGGTTAATAATGCGGTGAACAATAGCTTCCTGATTCCCCACCCGTTGGAAAATTATGTTAGTTTTTTCCGGGTTGATATGCCAATTCAACGCGACATCTGTATAAACATTTTGTAAGTCACGAGAGGAAGCTTCTGTAGAAATCTCCTGATTTTGTACTCGTACACTTAGCTTTTCAACCGTGTTGACAATCGGGATAATCGGGTGAATTCCTTCACTGAGAATCTCTGGTTGTACCTCGCCAAATTTCATTAATACTCCCCGTTGCCCAGCATTTACAATCGAGAAAAAGCTACAGATAATAGTCAAAGCTAACAAGAACGAAACAATTCTGAAAATTGTTTGAATATCCTTATTTTGCTTTTTACTTGTTATTTTTTGAACCGTGTTATTAATTGCGATAAATTCTGTGGTCATGGCTTTATACTCCAAAACAAGTAAATTTTTCTACATCAAAGTTACTCTTTATTTTCATAGCTTTGTAATGTTCCATCTGCATTAATTTCTGGTACAGTTCGCTTAGAAAATCCCCAAGTAAAGAGAGTTACAATTAGTGTTAACATTATCCATTTTGGTGGAACATGACCTGGAATCAATGCTTTGAGCATTAATCTACTACCAACAACGAGTACCGTTAAATAAGCCGCATCAAGTAAGTAAGTAAACTCTACTATCCAGCGTACAAATAAACCAGCCATAAATCGGAGTGCGATAATGCCAAGGATGCAACCTGTCACAACTAACCAAGTTTTACTCGAAACTGCAACTGCGGCTGTGACGCTATCAAGAGAAAATGCTAAATCGGTAAAAGCAATCGAGATAATAATTTGCCAAAATGCCCATTCTGTATCTTTTGAAGATTTAGAAATATTTTGTTCTTCAACTACGGTATCAGGATAAAAATAATTCCAAAAATGTTTTCCAGATAGCCATAAAAGGTAAAGTGCCCCTCCCAATTCAACCTGCCAAAACTGAATTACCCATGTGGCTGTAAATAGTAATGAAATCCGCAATCCAAAAGCAATAATTAATCCCCAGTTTAATGCCTGACGTTGTTGCTGTGGGTCTTTGACATCTTGTACTAATGCTGCCAAGGCAACTGCATTGTCGGCTGATAGAACAGTTTCTAATGCAACTAATACTAGTAAAGTTCCAAGTGTTCTGAGGGAAAAGTCTGTAGCTAGATGTTCGCTTAGTAGATGTTCCATTGGTAATGACCCTTTTTGACTAAACTCAATTTATTTGCTTTCGACAATCTGGATATTTTTTGAACTGAATATCTACAAAATAATCAAATAATTGCATTAGTGCAACCAACTTAGTAAATCTAAACTTAAATTGTTTGGTTTTTAGAAAAAAGCCTTTTTACACAAAGGCTTTTTTCATTTAGGATCAATTTAAAGATAAGTTGTTTTTTTAATAATATCAAATATTTTTCCTTTTTCAAACGATAAAAATAGATATTAAAAAGCTTATTCATAAACTCAAACCCCAACTTCGTAAAAGTTATCTTTCTTTTTGACTGGAAATTAATTATGCGTTGCCCAAAATAATGTAGAGACGTTATACAATGGTTATGTAGCGTCTCCGTAGGAGTTAGACCGCTCCTCCAGAGCATCGCAATTCTAATTTAGACTGATTTAGACAATAGTTTGTGTTGTTAATTTTGACATGTCGTAGGAGTCAGATCCCCGACAAATAAGTGCGGACGCAGAAGAACAATTCAGGGTAACACCCCTCAACATAGGCAGCATACAGCCTTCTTGAATGCCTTATTAGACCCCTATACCATAGAATGGTATCGCTAATCTATATCTTGCACCGTAACCATTCAGTCTAAAAAATAATTTATACTTAGTATACTTAGATCGATCTACTTCGTTTAATGCCCGATAGGGATTGTAAATCCCACTCTTATAGCTAAAATCCATTTTTAATGGATGATTCCATCGCTCTTGAATTCGTATATATCTTTTATTCTATAAATTGAGTATATACATTGTTTACCCATAAAGCTGCAAGACATGAGTAATAGCACGAAGTAGGCTTAAAGCCACGGCTTTGTTTAGATTAGCCCCAGGTTGACAGCCTGGAGCAGTCTTGTGTGTCGAGGGGTCTGACACCCTATTTGTTTAATTAACCCCTAAGAACTAGTCAAACAAACCACTAATTTAGTCATTCTCCTCACTAGAAAAGGTGCTGGGAATACGAGAATTAACAAATGCTTGCGATACATTCGGAATAAACCAGCCTTTTTCACCAGTTTTAACTACTTTAGCTTCAGGAAGATTTAATTCCAAATCCAAAGTTTCTGGGTTTTTCTTCACTGAAATTTGCGTACCATCCATAATCTTGATAGCAATGGCACCAGTTTTATCTAAAGAAGCAACATTCACATCACTGGGAAGATAAACACCTTGGCAATCCCATTGGTCTGGTGTGGTTTGACCGTTTGCTAAGAAGTAAAGTTGATTTTTGTTTCCAGATTCTTCAGACTCTTCGCTACCAGTACCGTAGATTCCAAGGTTTCCTCCAGTCTCATTATGACATTGTCCCCAAACAACTCCTGACTCGATAGCTGCTTTTTGAAACTCTAATTCACCAATTTGACGTTGGACATCTTCGGAGACTGTACCCTGTGCATTCTCCTGTAAATTTTTCAGGGTTTTTGTTACTTCAATGTAATCGGGATTTTTGCGGTAATTCGGGTCTGCTAACGAAGGTTGCATTAAACTTAAGTTAACCAACATGACTGCAACCAATACAAAAGCGATTTTCAGAAATTTCATGCTTTTTCTCCTTTGAGAAATGGTAGATTTTTCGACAGGTTATTTTGAGAATTCATAGCATCAGGAAACGGAGGCAATACTTTCGGTAAGCTGAACGCTAGCGCATTCTTCTTCTCATATTATTTTTCATCAACAAATAACCAATTACAAATCGAAAATATTGCTCTTAGTTTTGGGTAATAAAGCAGTTCTCGTAAGTAAATAAACAGCGGACATAACTGCTTCTAAAATAGTCAAGAATAATAAGAGAATGAGTTCTATTCCTAAGAAATAATTTAAAGTAGTTTAGCCTAGCATTGCTGATTACCTCCAAAACCTCATGAATAGGCAGTAATAAAGCTATAAATTAGTCCGGATAGTGCAATTGATGTCATCAATGTGTAGGTAAAATCTCCTTGTCTCAAAAAAGTAAGTAGGGAAATTATTACACGGATTACAGGAATAGCAATTAGGAGCAAAAGCCCAAAAATAATGATGCTATAATGGCAGCCTGACAAAACACCATTGACCATAAGCATGGGAGCGTGCAATACAGATGGTTGCCCTTCAAAAAAGCGATAATCAACAGGTTCTAAGCCGCATTGAGCTAAATATAAAATTCCACCCACTAACACAGTAGAACAAGCCACGAAAACACCATATTTTAAGAGATTGCTAATCCACATTTCCAATTGCTGTTCGCTTTTAGTTTTTGTGTAGTCATGACTAGCAATGGGTAACTTCGGTATTTCTACCAAGGCATATTTAGATATATTTTCTTCGTGATTTTCATTACGATTAAAAATAGAGATAGTAAGAGAATCTTGGTCTTTAAAATTCAAGGCTTGCATTTTATATTCCCCCTGTTAAACTGTTGTAGACCATTTTTAATGCCATTGCTGCCAACACAAAACTAAAGATAATTCTTAAAGCTTGAGTATTAGCTCCTACTAGAACTTTTGCCCCCAATAAAGCACCAGGTAATACACCCAACATTACGGGCATTGTCACTCCCGGTTCGATGTAACCCAATGCTAGATACACACCTGCCGATGCGACTGCTGTCACACCAATCATAAAATTACTAGTGCTGGTGGATACCTTAAACGGCAAACCCATAGCTCGATCCATTGCCAAAACTTTAAACGCTCCCGAACCAATACCAAGCAACCCCGAAAGTACTCCTGCGATCGCCATGATGCCAAACCCAATCGGTACTGAGTGAACTTGATAAGCTATTTGTCCATCTGTCGTTGGATAGGTATTATTCAGCCTGAGATTAGTTGCCAAGGGGTCTGATGATTCACTATCTGTAGTTTCAGCTTTGGGTTTCCCTGACAGGTAAGCCGAATAAAGTAGGACTATTGCAAGTACGATTGTCAGCGCTTTGATCGAAATAAAAGAGGCTATCGTTGCTCCGATTAGCGCTCCAGTTATCGTTGCGACCTCTAAAAACATTCCTAGTCGCAGATTTGTATAGCCTGTTTTGATATATGTAGACGCAGCAGCACAGGAAGTGGCAATTACTGATACTAGCGAAGCACCAATCGCATATCGAATATCAATTCCAAATACTGATGTTAATAAGGGGACAATGACTACCCCACCACCTAATCCTGTTAGCGCTCCTAAAAAGCCTGCTGCAAATGAGCCAATAAAAATTAACAGTGAAAACTCTAGGATGTTCATAATTTATCGTTCTTTTTGGTAGATGCACGATTTATACTGCTATTTTTTATTATTGATTTTTATTAACTCAAAGTAAGTTTTAATTGATACCTAATTTCAAGTTCCTACTTGGTTGATAGGTCGTTTGATAAATCTCTATGTTTTACTTTATGCTTCTTAGACAATTTAATCAAATATTATTTCTTTTTCAAATGATAATTAGAAACTATTTGGCGATCGCTCAGGTATAACTAGGCGAGCCAATGCGTTGAAATTGTTATCACATGAGACTTCTAAACATCTCTAATTATTTTGAATGCTAGTTTAAGTATTCAATAATACATTTTTAAAGTTATTAAAAACACATTATATGTTAAGATGTTTACTTATACTTAATACTGCTTGGTTAACTCACCTCTCGCACCAGCCATTTAATAGAGTAAAAAAGTAACTAAGTCCACGCCAGAATTTCCGACTGCGTTTCTGACTGCTAGGAACTGAAAATCCCCACATAGAAATATTCTTATAACTAAAGTCCTCTAAAAAAGACTGTTGAGAAATAGTTTTTTACGTTAAATTTGCTACTTAAAATTATTTGATTAGCCGTTTCTAGCCAAATAATACTTGTCAAAACAATTACAGCAGTTTGCATTTACATGAGATACCGTAGGGGGCCCGAGAAGCAGAACACCAAACAAAAATAAAAAAAC
>CAXTCQ010000063.1:5496-33491 GCA_964242965.1 uncultured Calothrix sp.
CCTTTTTGCTTTAACATGATATACCGTAGGGGCACGGCATTGCCGTGCCCCTACAACAATGCCGTGCCCTTACGACAATTTATGCTTGCACGCTGTACTTCCTAACGATGAAATCCGCGCTCAAGTGAAGTGCTATTTCAATAATTTGTATTTATCGTTTTGAGTAAAAGTAGTATTTGTTGTTATCAAGCAGAATATATACACTGAAAGTAGGGCTGGAAAGCGCATTTTAAATACTGAGGAGTTTATATGTTCAATAACTTAAGAGAAATTCGTTATCAAAAAGGTTGTAGCGATCGCGATGCCGGAATCTTGCCCAAAATGCAAGACTCGGTGTACTTGGAGGGATATCTTAAAGGCAGACCGGAAGGATTGGATGGTATCATCCAGTATTTTCCTTGCGTTGAGGCGTACATGAAATGGAAATTCAAAGATTCAGAAACTCCAAAAACTTGACCTAACCCGCTCTTAATATTATGCACGGATAAAAACTTATAATCAACGTAGGTTGGGTAAAGCTTGAGCGTAACCCAACTTTAATGTTGGGTTCCACTTCGTTACACCCAACCTACAAAACTTCCTTTTTTATTTACCCCAACATATATTCATCTGGTTCAATTCGCTGCCTAAATGGTACTACAGTTCTTCCCTTGACGTGCCTTTGCAGCCAGTCTTCAAAGTCGGCTAACATTTCTTGATAATCTAAATCCCGATGAATTGCATGACGACTCTGAGGGTATTCATAATATTCTTTATCTGGGAATGCTATTCGTTCAAAAAAGGCACGGCTACCTTCGGGACGCGCTACTTCATCGGCTCCACCGTGGAGAATCAAAATAGGCAACTGTAAATTAGCCGCTTGGGATTGTATCCAAGCTTTCGTCGCTAAATACTCAGTTCCCAAACGCGCACTACCCAGTGAATGCATGAGCATATCTTGAGTGAAGGTTTCCTGCACATTTTGATCGCGGGAAACCGCATTCCCTGCAAAACCAATATTCATAGCGAATCGTGGCATCACTAACGAGAGCGTGCGTCCTAGAGTCAACTTGACGGGTGAAACACCAACCTTTCCCAATGGTGGAGCCATTGCGATCGCACCCTGTAGAGATTGCGGATAACGTAGAACATAATCTAAAACGATTATTGAACCAAGACTGTGACCTAAAAGAAAACGCGGATATCCCGGTTCTCGTGCTTCAATGAATTTGAGGAAGGCTTTGATATCTTCTCGAAACTCAGACCAAGCATTGATATGTCCTCGCTGACCTTGCGAACGTCCATGTCCGCGCAAATCCAAACCATAAACGGCATATCCGGCATTTACAAGATGCCCTACCACATTACTAAATAAACTACTGTGACTTCCTAACCCATGTACAATTACTACAGTCGCGCATGGATTATCCTGCGGATGCCAACTTTGATAATAGAGATTTATTCCTCCAGTTCCCTTGAGATTTCCTTGACGATGTTTCATAGTCAAAAAAGATTTTGGTTGGTTAGCTGATAATTTTGGGTACGAAAATTTGCCTGAATCTAGAGTCACCAGTGCTACTCATCGCTCAGTTTTTAATGGATCGCAACCACATGTAGGGGCACGGCAGTGCCGTGCCCTACGACCATCTGTGGTTCAATAGCTGAAAATAGCTGTAATACCGTTACCCTAACGTTCTTGCAGAGTCGGTCGAATCAAAATTTCATTCACATTAACGCGATCGGGTTGCGTCACCGCATAAATAATAGCTGCTGCAATATCTTCGCTTTGCAGTGGGGTGATTGCCTTCAGCCGTTCTTCGCTGATTCGTTTTGCTTCCGGGTTAGTAGTATGACTGTTGATTTCCGTCTTTACCAAACCTGGCTCAATGATAGTGACGCGGATGTTATCTTTTAACACCTCCTGCCGTAATGCTTCGGAGAACGCATTTACACCCCATTTCGTTGCATTGTAAACACCAACACCCGCCCGCGCTATTCGACCAGCCACTGAGGAAATATTAACTATGTGCCCAGTTTGTTGCGCTTTAAAGATAGGTAGGACGGCATGAGTCGCGTATAACACTCCCAGAACATTGACATCAAACATCTTCCGCCAGTCATTCGTATTCCCACCGTCAATATTACCTGTTAGTGCCACACCTGCGTTATTAACAAGAATATCCACCCGCCCTAATTCTGCATTTGTCTTTTGCACTAAGTTATTGGCTTGGGTTTCGTCAGTGATATCAGTAACGATAGGCAATGCTGTACCACCACTGGCTTCGATACGTTTTACTAGTGCATCTAGGCGTTCAGCACGTCTTGCCGCAATAACTACCTTTGCCCCTTCTGCTGCTAAGGCTAAAGCTGTAGCTTCCCCAATCCCTGAAGAAGCTCCTGTAATAATTGCCACTTTCCCGTCTAATTTGGCTGCCATCGGTCACTCCTTTTTTAGTTTTGCGTGCAATATGTAACAGTAGTGGGCAAAAACCATACAAATGCCCTTATCTACCAAACGAGAATAAAAAATTCAATGTCGGAAGATAATTTGCTGTTAATTTTTCAGGCAATTACCCCATTATCGCAAACCCCGGTAACTTGGTCGGAATATCGGAGTATGCATATACAGAGAATCACATATATTACGCTTAAAAGCAAGAGATATTTTTGCAGGTGTATCGCTATATTCAAAAATTCTTGATTTTACCGAATCTAAAAGCTGAAGCAAGGGCTGCACCGTAGAGAATCAGCATACTAAACTTCATGTTCCTTGGAAACCTGTCACAATCGCATATGAAGGAGCGATCGCAACGTCCGTATCGGCAACGCTATTTTACGGATACAGTCGCACCTATAAGGGGTATCACCCGTCATCAAACGATTTTTCGTTATCCCACAGTATTATAAGGGCACGATGTATCGTGCCCCTACGGGTTATTCCGGCGCGTCTGAGGGATCTAACCCTCAGTATCGGTTGCATATAGCCTTATCGAATGCCCGCTCATCCCGCAATACCATTCTATGGTATCGCTAATAGTACGAAGCCTGCTTAAAACAGGCTTTGTTCAGATTAGCACTTACTGCTTAAAGCCTGGAGCGGTCTCTTGGGAAACGAAGGGTCTTACCCACCATTCGTGCCTCTGTATCCTACTAAGAAGTCGGGGATCTAAAGAACTTACTTAAGTCCGTACTACTTTAACGGGACAAGCGAAGAACGCAGATGCAGTCTGAGTAAGCGTAGCCAGCGCAACCATATTTTTGCAGGCTGGTCAAAGAATGTGAAAATATCGCCAAAACCTGCATTAGTTTTTTGATGGTGGAGCCAGTGTTGTTCGGGAGTTGTAATGAATAAAATCTGACATAAGAAAATTACGAACTTGGGAGTTTGCCAACCCATGACGCTGGTATGTCTCCACCACACATGAAACTGACCAAAAAGTAGCCCGCAGATAACCCCGATAGGAGAAAAAGACCACAGCAATATTGCCACTAGCAAATACGGTACAGCACCCAAAATACCATCTAAAAAAACCTGACGATTGAGCATCAGAATCGCGTAGTGACGGAATTCTTTCTTTGCGGAGTGATGTGTTTTTAGGTGGAGACTACCAAAAACATGTTCGGGCACATGGTATGTGAAAGTAGAAATAAGGTCGCCAAAAAAAAGTAATAGCCAAGCCGCAGCCATAGCCTTAAGCATTTTTACTCCTTTAGTGTAAAGGGAAAGCTATCTTGTCAAGTCGGGGATCGGACTGTGGTAGGCTATCGATATTGCATACACCTAAAAATCGATAGAGATACCGTAGCTTATGATAGTGGTTTTTTTAAAGTGAAGTAAGATAGCTTTAGTCAAAATTTAGTTAAATTTTGGATAAATTCAGGTTAATTTACAGAAAATATTTTTTATGAAAAGGTTTGTAATGAGGTAGCGAAATGATTCAAGGAATTAGCGATATAACCTTCATTGTCAAAGATTTAGAGAAAACGACAAAATTTCTGACATCGATATTTGATGCTGAAGAGGTTTATTTTAGTGGAGAGAAAAGTTTCTCGATTTCAAAGGAAAAATTCTTTCTAATAAATGGTTTGTGGATTGCCATTATGGAAGGAGAACCTTTACCAGAAAAAACTTATAATCATCTGGCATTTAAAATTGAAGAAGAATATTTTGAAATGTACGCAGACCGAATTAGGAATCTTGGGGTAGATGTTAATGAAGGTCGAAGCCGTATAGAGAGTGAAGGAAATTCTTTATATTTTTGTAATTATGATAATCATTTACTTAAATTACATACAGGAACTTTGAATCATCGCTTACAAAGGTATGCAAAATGTGGAAGTTAAGATTCCAATCATATAGAAATCCGATAGGAATCCGACTTTATTTTTGAATAACTCTCAGTACTCTTCCTCTGTGTCCTCTGTGTTCTAATAAGGTTATTTCCTCCATATTTTATTTCAAAAATCAAACAGGACAGCTATATTTAATTTATGTGGACTTAGCCTGCGTGATACTAGGCATCGCACGTAAAATATTTTAAGAGGATTGCTATATTACACAACCCTTTAGAGTATGATTATGAAAAATTTGCAAGTTGTAGATGAAGGATTTTCCCAAGTTCCGATAATTGATATCAGCGCTTTGATTTCAAGAAGCGATGAACGCTATTTTGTAGCATCTCAAATTGGAAAAGCTTGTCGTGAGTGCGGGTTTTTCTATATTGTTGGACATGGCGTAGATGAAAGCTTGCAGCAACGGCTAGAACAACTCAGTCACCAATTTTTCGCCCAGGATTTGGAAACTAAAATGAAAATCCGTATGGCATGTGGTGGTAAAGCATGGCGAGGATATTTCCCCGTTGGAGGGGAACTGACATCTGGGAAACCCGACCTCAAAGAAGGGATTTACTTTGGTGCGGAACTAGGAGAAGAACATCCGCAAGTGCAAGCTGGTACTCCTATGCATGGTTCCAACCTTTTCCCCTCGAATATTCCGCAGTTCCGAGAGACTGTGCTGGAATATATGGAGGCAATGACGCAACTCGGACACACGCTAATGGCTGGTATTGCCTTGAGTTTAGGGTTGGAAGAGTCCTATTTTAGCGACCATTACACTTGTGACCCATTGGTTTTATTCCGTATTTTTAATTACCCTCCCGATTTATCACCGTTGGATGGTGAGAGGTGGGGTGTGGGAGAACACACTGACTACGGCGTTTTGACAATTTTGAAACAGGATACCAACGGGGGGTTGCAGGTAAAATCAAAGTCGCGCTGGGTTGCTGCACCTCCGATTCCTGGTTCCTTTGTATGCAATATCGGCGATATGCTAGACCGAATGACGGGAGGACTATATAGATCTACACCTCATCGCGTGCAGAATTTTTCGGGGAAACACCGTCTTTCGTTTCCCTTTTTCTTCGATCCCAATTTCGATGTTGAGGTTAAGCCGATTAAATTGGGTGGGGTAGCGGTGAATAATAATAAGCAGGAACGTTGGGATGGTGCAAACGTTCATGATTTTTGCGGGACGTATGGGGATTATGTGTTAAATAAGGTGTCTAAGGTTTTTCCAGAATTGCGACGATCGGTTTTATAGGAATTAACGCTCTTGGGGGCTATGTATAAAATCGTAGTTTTTTTATAGACGCTTTGCGGCTTGCCGTAGGCTACGTACAGAAACGCTGAGTCCTGCTAAATTTAATTCGCTACGAATTAATGAAATGCTGTATTAAGTGGAAAAATGACCTTTACTATTAATCCTGAAATTTATTTTACAAACTTACCCCACTTGGGCAATTACTTGTCCAATTTCTTGAGGGGTTGCACCCGTTGCCAGCATTGCCCGAATTAAAAGTTCGATAGAAACCGAAGCGTCACCATTTTCGGCATTGGCAATCCGAAGTTGACTCGATTGTATTTTTTCTGCTAATTCTGTTTGCGTCATTAATTTCTGTCGCCGTTCTTTCAGTTTACGACTTAGGGCTAATTTAATCTCAATTAGAGCAGTTTCCTCTTTTGATAGTTCTAAAAATTCTGAAACAGTTCCAACTTTCCAGCCCTTTTCTTCTAAGCGTTTTCTTTTGGCTTCATCCATAATATTAATCTTGTATATCCTTGTCGTACTTGCTTAGTCGTTTTTTGCAGGTGTCGATAATGCTGGTTGGTGTTGCTCTGGTGGTTTTATTAAAAACTTCAAGAATCAAAACTGCATCATCGTCAATTTAGTAAATAATTCGCCAGTTTTTATCTGCATTGTAAAATCCAATACTTGCGCTATCAGGCAGAACATGAAACAATAGCTCTTAAAATACGGTAAATTTATAGAGATATCGTATTTTTGAAGCAATTAATCTTTCTCGTTCAGTTTTCAGCTTTGCAGTGACACATTTCAATAAGGGTGGACCACCGATGAAATTTACCTTTGAAAAGACAACCGCGCTCGCTACAGTAACCTCAGCGGCGCTCGCGGTACTGGCAGCTAGCTTACCTGCTCGGGCAGTCACGTTTGTCCCGTTTTCGTTCACAACAAATGTTACTGCTAGTCCTCCGACTGACCCCGCAAGTGGTCTGCTAAACGACCCTACAAAGGATATTTTGTTGGACTCAGTGGTGTCTAGTGGAAACACGACTAATCTGTTTGAAGTTGTCACAAGGGCAAGGATTCTTCAGAATGATACCTACAATCTCCCCGATGGAACTACCTATGGCATCCTCAATTCAGGACGAGGTCCTAATACTGTTAGCGATCCTTTGACTGGAGAAGGTCCCTCAAATCCTGTCCAGAGTGGTGCAGATATTGTTGGTAGTCTGGGCAATTTGAATTTGAACAGTCTTGTAGTCACGCGGGAATCTGCGCCTAAAGCGAGTTTCGAGGTATCCTTCGATAATCCCGTGAGTAGTTTCTTTTTCTGGGAACGGGGTGGCACAGCCGGAGGTTCGGTTGCAGGAGACAGCGATTTACTTGTCGAAGCGCTGAGTGAGGATGGCAACACGGTCTTGGCAAGTTACAAGATATTGAGAGAGAACTACACGAACGCGGGTTACAACATCAGTACTCAAGTTGCTCCGATCCTGAATAATGGACCATTCAATATCGGGTCGATTGGACTTAGCCTGGATGGAGGCACTACGAGAACATTGCGATTAACAAGTTCTAATAATAATTTGGGTGCTACTGGTGGCGATAATGGACCCGATGTCAAAGTCGTAGCAGCATCAGTAGCCGTTCCTGAACCAACCACAACGATCGGAACGTTATTAGCCGGAGGATTGGCTCTGACCTTAAGGCGCAAGAGAACGAGCGCTGATTAATGGATCGCCGTGCCCGTTCGGGTTTTTTGTACGCTCAGAAATTTTTACAGTAATTTTCAGGTAACATGATTTTCGCGGGACGTATGGCGATTATGTGTTGGGTAAAGTGTCTAAGGTCTTTCCAGGATGGCGGCGTGATGTGTTGGGCTGAGATGGAAGAAGTAGAAGAAGGGGAAGAAAATTAATGTCTCCCCTTTACACAACTACTCGATCTGCTTTATAAACGTCGTAATATCTATTGCACTATCATGAAACAATAATTACTATATCCAGCAAACGGAGGTATCTTTCTTTGAGTTGGATGGTTTTCTCTTACTCCCTTCCTTCCAAATCATCTTCTAGCCCTCGTGTCGCTTTGTGGCGACGATTGCGGCGATTAGGTGCCATCTCTCTCAAAGGTAGTATTCACGTACTTCCTGCCAATGACGAATGTATAGAATCTTTTCAATGGTTGGCTCAAGAAGTTCAACAGGCGAAGGGCGAAGCGCTGGTAATGCGGGTTGAGCAATTTGAAGGCTTGGCTGACCAGGAAATTATCGAAATGTTTCGTAACGCTCGCAGTGAAGAATATCAGGAAATTGAAACCCAAGCTCGCGCACTTTTAAATTTCTTGGATGCTTCTTCAAGTCTGTCCGATAGCAGCAGTATGCTGGAAACCTTAGAAAAGCTACGTAAACAATACACCGAAGTTGCGCGTGTGGACTTTTTTGATTGTCCTGACGGTTCTCGCGTGATGACTCAGCTTAACAAAATTGCTCAAGCACTTTCCCCTAACTCATCCCTTGCAATTGAGGTTTCTCCTAGCGCTATTGATGAGTACCGAGATAAAAAGTGGGTAACGCGACCTCGACCTCATGTAGACCGTTTAGCCTGTATTTGGCTAATTCGTCGATTTATCAATCCAATTGCCGAGATTCGATACTCCCATGACTGTGTTCCTGATGAAGTGGCGTTTGAGATGAAAGATGCTACCTTTGGACATTGTGGCAATCTTTGCACCTTTGAGGTGATGGCAAAAACCTTTGGTTTGAATGATGCTGGACTACAGGTTGTTGGAGAAATTGTCCATGAAATTGACCTGCGAGACGGATTATATGCACGTCCCGAAACAGCAGGAGTGGATACCCTATTGCGGGGCTGGTTGCTAGTAAATCTTTCTGACGCTGAATTGGAGGCTTGTGGAATCAAACTATTTGAGGGGTTATACGCAGCGTTTTGTCAAAATCACCAAGTATTTTATGTATTATAAGCTACGAATTATTTCCGTATAAGCCCAAAACGAACTTTTGTTGCACGGCAGACATCAAAGTGTGCAGATTCAAGTAAGGTGTGAAATTCATCTTGGGATAAGGGTAACATTTGTGTTTCGCGATCGCTGCCAAGATATTTAATTATCCTGTAACAGTCGTTGCTATTTTCAGAAACACCTGTTACAGTAATAGTGATTTTACAGAGCTAAGGTCAAAACAGCTACTATTCCTCTTTTGTGCTGGCAACTTAGTATATGAAACCAAATTATTCTGCGTTTCTACTTCTATGTACAGTTGGGGGATTAGCGATTTTTAGTTCAACGATCGCCAAAAATCCGGTGTTGCCTATTTTGGCTCAACAGTTGGGTGCAAATCCGGCGACGATTGGGGCGATCGCATCTGCTTCGACGCTGACGGGTATTTTGGCTAGTTTTCCGGCAGGGTTTCTCAGTGACTACTGGGGTAGAAAACCTTTGTTGTTAATAGCTGGAGTAGTATTTTTGACTGCACCTCTAGCTTATTTCTTGGTATCCAATCCTTTGCAATTGGCTTTGGTACGGGTATATCATGGACTTGCAACAGCGGTTCTCAGTCCCGTAGCAATGGCTTATGTAACAGATTTAGCACCTACCCACCGAGGGGAGCGATTGGGCTGGTATTCCTCCGTGACTCTGGGGGGACGTGCCCTTGCTCCTGTGGTTGGCGGTTTACTTCTGACTATAAGTACTTGGCAGTCTGTTTATGTAGTATGTGCCGTTGCGGGTGTTCTTGCTCTGTTGGGGATGAGGCTGTTACCTAACCGCAGTTCCAAGACAACGAAGGGAAAGAAAAATGTTTCCTTAAATCAGTCTGAAATTGGCATTTTATCCCATCGCACCATTTTGATTATAAGTATGGTGGAAGCTGCCCAGTACCTCGCCTTTGGTGCAATTGAAGCGTTTTTGCCGCTGTATGCCTTGAGCGTTGGTATTGATAAAGCTGCTGTGGGACTGCTGTTTGGCAGCCAAGTAGGGATTAAGGTGTTGGCGCGTCCTCTTATGGGTCGGATGAGCGATCGCTATGGACGCAAATGGCAAATCGTCGTGGGTTTGCTGCTCACCAGCGTATCGATGTTATTTTTTTGTCAAACAAAAATAGTAATTTTGCTGCTGGCAATATCTGCTGTATTTGGCTTGGGGATTGCGATCGCCTCTGCTGCAACATCAGCTTTTGTTGCGGATTTGGCACCCGCAGACAGTCGCGGTACTGCATTAGGAATTATGAGCGCGATTATGGATATTGGTCAGGCAAGCGGGCCTGTTCTGTTGGGACTTATGCTTACGTACACGTCTTATCAAATCGGCTTTAGCGTAGTTGGGGGATTAGTTTTGACTACTGCTGTGCTTTTCGCTTTGACAGCGACAGAGGTTACTTCAAAATCGGAGGTTTGAAATGTCCGTAGAACCACCAAAACCCTTGGTATGCGTTCGCACCGTCGAGATTCTCAAAGAAAACGAACAGGCTTTCTTCGATTGGATTGAGTCGAATCGGGAGTTAAGGCTAAGATACGGTATCCTCATGGAGCGGATTCTCAAACCTACAGACGGTGAGGGGGACTGGTTAATCATCACGATTTGGGAAAGCGAGGAAAAGTTCGCTTATTGGTTGGTTGCACCAGAGAAGCCAGCTGTTGATGCTTCACCAGGGCATGGTTTAGTTAAGTTTGGCAAGATTAAACGCTATGACACCCAAGCTGGTTATTAAAAGCGATCGCGCATGAGAAATAAGGAGAAATAAAGATGAAATGGGTAACGCGTAAAAATATTCGGGTGAACCGGGTCGCAACTTCTTGGTTAATTCAGCGATTTGTGGATAAGGAAGCAGAATTTATCTTCGTGGAACCAGACCAAGTTGCCCAACTACAGCAGTCCGATAGTGCCATCGGTTTTGATGCTCCTGGAGCCAAGTATTCTCATAACGAAGGTATTACTTCCTTTGAGCAGATTATCCGCGATTACGCTTTGACCGACTCCGTGTTAGCTGAACTGAATCAAATTGTTCATGCAGCCGATATACCGGGAGCTATTGATCAAAGGCCCGAAGGTAGTGGATTAAGGGCAATTAGCCACGGCTTCCCCCTGGTGGCTAAAGATGATGACGAAACCTTGCAAAAAGCATTCTTCATCTACGACTCTTTGTATGCCTACCTACAAGCACGTCAGCAAAATCTATTGAACTAGAAGCCAAAAAGTTTTCCGGAACCAATATACCTACTATAAGGAGAAATAAATCATGTCAGAAACAGAAATCACCAACGAAATTGGTTTGATTCCCTTGCAAGCAGATACGAGCCTTTTAAAAGACCCCAAAAAGTTGACCAATGGCGACCTAAAAACATTAGAAGAAATAGCCCAATTCAACCCTCGCTTTTTTGTTCGTCGGCGAATTTTCTTAACCGATTCTATGCACTTTAACATCTACTGCATTGAGCCGGGACAATCTAACCCATTGCACAAACACTCACAAAGCGATGAAATTTGTTACTTTGTCCAAGGTACAGGTGACGTGATTGTGGGTGATGAAATTGCTGCTGTGAAACCTGGAACCTCTGTTCATATTCCCAAAGATGTAGGACACGAAATTATCAATACAGGTACGGAAAGTATGATTGTAGTATTAGCTCAATCTCCTCTGCCCTGCGCTCACGAGAAAGTCCTCAACCCACCATCAGAATATCGAAGGGTTGAACTCAAAGATTAATCCTATATTGAGAATTGGGCATGGAGCATAAGCAGAAAAAGGTATATTTTAAGGCCTTCACTGTGGCGTTGTGGACACCCATTGCTCATGACCTCAAACTCTTGTGGGTTGGGCATCCCGACCCGACCCTTTGTACAAATATAACACAACAGCTTAATATTCATCGTTAGGACTGTACTCCGAAGCATCAGGTTGTAAATGTGGTTGTGCGGCAATAAATGCAGGATGGCTCATACATACTTCATGAATTTGGCGAATAACTGGATATGGCTCTAAAGGACATTGAAATCGCTCGGCATTATAAAATTGAGGTACGAGAAATGCATCTGCGATAGTTGGTTCATCCCCATAACAGAAGCTACCACGTAATTTACTATTACTAAGAAGTTCTTCCAAAGCTTGTAAGCCCTCACTGACCCAGTGACGATACCAACTCATTTTTTGTGAGAAATTAAGACCCAAATTTGATGTGAAATACCTGCGAACTCTCATGATGCTTAAAGGATGGATATCGCAAGCTATCAACAGAGCAATTTGGCGGACATAAGCCCGCGACAAAATATTAATTGGTAAAAGCGATGGTTGAGGATAACGTTCTTCCAAGTACTCAATAATCGCTAAAGACTGAGTAATAACAACCTCACCATCAATTAGTGTTGGCACTAATTTTTGGGGATTAATTGTGCGATATTCCTCTGTAAACTCTGGGTCATTTATTCGTAATTTAGAAACACTTTTATAAAAATAAGGAATCTTTTTAAATTCTAATACAATCCTGACCCTGTAGGAAGCCGTTGAACGATAATAGCTGTAAAGTTCTAACATGCTGATGCCTTTTCAAATCTAATTAGCACGATTAATAAATAACTTAAATTTAATTTTTAAAAATCAATGTCTAACGAAAAGTAACTCTGAGTAAATTTTATTAAATTCTCTCTAATGCTTTATAAAAAGTTTTTTGCTGTTTGGTATTGGTGGTATAGCCAATTTTTTCATAAAACAAGTGTGCTTCTTTACGTTTAATATTTGAACGTATTAGAACGCAATCGCATCCTACGAAAGAAGCCCACTGTTCAATATATTGCATTAAAAGCCTTCCAACTCCATGATATCGATAATCTTTATCTACAACTAAACCGTGGATAAGTGTAGGGGTTGGAACAAGTATTAAGTCACAAGTATATGCTTGCACCCAACCAATAACATATTCATTTACTAAAGTCGCCACATACAAGATGTGAGAATCGTTGTTTTGAATTTTACCAAAGCGTTGCTTTATTTGTTCCTGTGTCACAGAATATCCAAGTTGTTCGCAAAGAATAGCGATTCTTTCTACATCTTTAATCTCAGCTTGTCTAATTTTAATTTGCCCATCAACAACGAGTTTACTAGTCATCGTCTCAACTTTGGCGATCGCTTCATGTAGGAGTTATTGCTTGTAAGAACAATCTATGAGATTACACTAATACTACTGTAGGTATATAAAGTTTAAGAAAGATACCGTAAATACTACGCTATCTTGACTGAATTACCGTAGTTTAGTTGTAGAATATCATTTCACAACCAATTAAGAAAAGCAAGTCCTTTTTGAAATGTCAGAAATAACACGCTGGATTCAGGCAGTTGACCATATTCAAGTTACAGTAGCTCCCGAATTGGAGGATGCTGCACTGTTCTTCTACAGCAAAATTTTAAGACTGACTGAGATTGCTAAACCTGAGAGTCTCAAAGCCAACGGTGGTGCGTGGTATTCCTTGGGAGATACCCAGCTACACAGCATAGAGAAAGTAATAAGTCAAGAAGCATCAAGACGCCATATCTGTTTTCGAGTTCGTAACTTGAATACTTTTGAAGAACACCTCAAAGCACATGGGGTAGAAATTATTCTCGATCGCAATCCCATCCCAGGATGGAATCGTTTCTACATCCGCGACCCCGGTAAAAATCGAATAGAAATTGCAGAATCTACCAAGTAGATGTACATAACTTGACTTTGCTGCACCTCTATAACCCGATCGCAGCAAAAAATCTGAGTGCCTTCATATTGTCCAATTAAGACTCTTGCCAATTTAAGTTTACTTGTTACCTTGCCAAACTATTTCCTTCACATTAACTTGTTTCGGAACTAGTTTAATTTTGTAGAAGGTATCAGCAACCTCTTGCTGTTTGGCAATTACTTCGTCACTAAGTGGCAGCACATCATGCTCGCGCCGTTTTTCTGATGTCTCTAAAACCGCAGCATCTATACCCAAGATAGGGGAGAGTAACTTTGCCACTTCAGTAGGATTATTAGATGCCCAGTCACTCGTTTTCTTAACTTCATCCAGAACTGTTTTCAATCCTTCCGGGTTACTCTCCACAAAAGGCTTAGAGGCAAGATAATAACCGCGATTAGGCGCTACTCCAGTTGCATCAGTGAGAATTCTTACACCTAAAGCTTTCTCAGCTACAGCTAAGTAAGGGTCCCAAACTGCCCAAGCATTAACCTTGTTGCCTTCAAAAGCTGCACGCCCATCCGCAGGTGTAAGAAAAACTGGTGTGATGTCGCTGTACTTCAGCCCAGCCTTTTCCAATGCTTTCACCACCAAATAATTAGCATTGGAACCTTTAGCAAATGCCACTTTTTTACCCTTGAGGTCAGCGACATTCTTAATGGGTGAATCCTTGGTAACAACAACAGCTTCAGCTTTGGTGCTTAAAGGGTCGTAAGCAACATAAAGCAGGGGTGTACCCGCAGCTTGAGCAAACACTGGTGGTGCTTCTCCGGTATAACCAAAATCAACGCTTCCAGAGTTTATGGCTTCTAGCAAGGGGGGTCCTGCAGGAAATTCATTCCAAACCACCGAAGCACCTGAAGCCGTCAAAGCCTTTTCCAAATCTCCTCTAGCCTTCAAAGAATAGAGAATTGTTGCCGCTTTTTGATAACCAATACGAACTGCTTTGCCAGTTACTTGTGAACTAGGACTTTGGCTAGTTGCCTCTGTTGTTTGCGTTGTCGCTCTCGTATCGCTTGTACCGACAGAACAGGCTCCTAACGGCAGTGTCAAACTTATCCCTACTGCAAAGAACAGGGAAAAGAGGCGGATTCTTGGTCGCTTAAAGCTCTGGAGGAGGCCAAGCAAATTATCCAACAGTCTAGCTGAAGATAGTGCCAACATAAATACTCTGCTTTTAGTGTTAATACATATTAGGAAAGAGAAATCTACAGTATCTCGATTGACTTGTCGTAGATTAGCTCAATACAAATATCACATATACAACCTCCTAAATGCAAGTATCTACAAAACAAAAGATGACTGTTGAAGGTTTGCTTGAAATTTAACTATACCTCTGCCGACTAACTGCGATCGCTCCTTGGTAATTTTCACAAGTTGAGCCAGCAAACGACGAGCGAACATTGTTTTGCTTTAAAGAGTGTAACGTGCGCTCCAATTAACTATGCAAACTTTCTAACGTTCGACTGTATAACTTTTAGCTTCCCCTAAATCCTGAAGAACCACCTTATTATTACAGGAATTTTAACGGTGCTATAAACCGTTGTTGCATACCAGTACCCACGTTTGCGATCGCTGGAAAAAGAACTGCCAGATGTTATTTAGACTCGCAATTGACTTTTGTAACCTTTTTTACAATTATTTACGTTTACTCCAGAATCAGCGTATATCTGCATTCTACCTTCTACCCATGCCCTATTGCCAATCCGAGGCTATTGACTTTAGACAAAATTATGAGAAGCTAATAATTAGACTATCTAAATATAAGGGTTGCATAGAAATCGTGACAACGCTTACGGGACAAGTAGAACGCAAAGAACCGCACAATGGCGCGGACAATCCGGTAATATTAACACAGGGGCTGACACGCCGCTTTGACAAGTTTATTGCCGTTGATTCTCTCGATATCTCTGTCAAACAGGGTGAAGTTTTTGGCTTGCTCGGGCCGAATGGTGCGGGTAAGAGTACAGTAATAAAAATGTTGACTACCTTGTTGCCACTGAGTGCAGGGAAGGCAATTTTGGCAGGTTATGACGTAACGCTAACTCCTACTGCTGTTAGACGGCTGATTGGCTACGTACCGCAAGCGCTTTCTGCGGATGGCGACCTCACGGGTTACGAAAATCTGTTAATTTTTGCCAAGTTATATGATATTCCCTGGATACGGCGGGAGCGATGTATTCGCAATATTCTAGTATTTATGGGTTTGCAAGATGTGCAAAACCGCTTAGTGAGGAATTATTCTGGTGGGATGATTCGCAAGTTGGAAATTGCCCAATCCATCATGCATGAACCGCCGATTTTGTTTTTGGATGAGCCGACTGTAGGACTCGACCCCATCGCTCGTCATCAGGTTTGGCAATTAGTACAGCAACTGGGTGAAGAGTTTGGCACAACGATATTTTTAACTACCCACTTTTTAGAAGAAGCCGATAATTTGTGCAATCGCGTCACAATTATGCAGCACGGCAAAGAAATTATCACTGGCACACCAACAGACTTAAAAGCCTCTTTGGGTGAGTCCGGTGCAACCTTGGATGATGTCTTTATTCACTATACAGGCGACCAATTAACAACAGGAGTCAGCTACCGTGAAACCGCAAGAACCAGGCGTAATGCTCAACGGTTGGGTTGATACACAACCAAAGCGCTCGCGCAATTTTATCTTGGCAATTACTGAGCTTATCAATAAAACCCTCGTTATCGCCGAGTTGGAAGTGCGTAAACTCCGTCACGACCCAACTGATTTAGTGGTTAGAAGCGTGCAACCTGCATTGTGGCTGCTGATTTTTGGGCAAGTTTTTACCCGAACCCGCGCTATTCCCACAGGAAACTTACCCTATTTAGACTTTATGTCGCCGGGTATTCTTGCTCAAAGCGTCTTATTTGTAGCAATTTTCACAGGTGGGATGGCGCTGATTTGGGAGCGAGATGTCGGAGTTGTGCATAAATTGCTGGCAAGTCCTATTCCTCGTTCGGCAATGGTTTTGGGCAAAGCCCTGGCTTGTGGGGTGCGGTGCTTGTCACAGGTATTTATTATTTATGGATTAGCATTTGTATTGGGAGTTAAACTCAATCTCAATCCCTTGGCATTTTTGCAAGTCTTGCTAATTGTCGTACTGGGAGCGGGTTGTTTTTGTGTATTTTCATTAATTATTGGCTGCCTGGTCAAAACGCGGGAACGGATGACGGGAATAGGGCAATTAATCACCATGCCGTTCTTTTTTGCCAGCAATGCCATCTATCCCCTAACCCTAATGCCGGGATGGTTACAATTTATTTCCCACATCAATCCCTTAACATATCAAGTTGATGCTTTACGCGGTAAAATGCTAGAAAATGGCATCAGCCTTTACGGGTTTACTTTGGATTGTACAATTCTCTTGCTAACATTAATAGGCTTAACCTTCATCTGTGGAAAACTTTATCCACGGGTGGCAATGTAACCAGGAGAACAACTAGCCCATGCAATTGGATAAACCGACTCAAGAATGCGCCAATCGAGTCATGGATACTATTCCATTAGTAATGCGGTTTATCCGAGCGGATATGCGCGAAAATAGTGCCGCTTCTTTATCTGTACCGCAGTTGCGATCGCTAGCATTTCTCAAACGCAATCCTGGAGCTTCATTATCTGACCTAGCGGAACATCTCGGTGTTACCTGTGCTACGGCATCCACAACCACAGAAAGGCTGGTACAACGCGATTTTGTGCTACGTAGCGACCACCCCCAGGAACGACGGAAAATAGTTTTATACCTGACAGAAGAAGGTAAGCTCCATCTCGAGCAAACCCAGGCACAAACTCGCAGCCATATTGCAGACTTATTAGACGGTCTTTCGGCGAAGGAAATTACACAAATTGAACAAGGGTTAACTCTACTTAAAAATGTCTTCGAGAAATCAGAAGTTAAAAAAGCTCCGTGAGGGTGAGGCATCCGTATCCGTTGTACAGGATGCCTTTGCAGCCCTGAGATTTCGGGATTATCGACTATTTACCATCGGGCGCACCCTCCTGTTTACATCTGCACAAATGCAGACAGTAGCGTTGGGTTGGGAACTCTACGAGCGTACTGGTTCCGCTTTGGTGTTAGGTGGGATTGGACTGGCGCAAGTTTTACCAGCAATTTTACTGACTCTAATTGCTGGTCATGTAGCAGATAAGTATCATCGCAAACCCACTATGCTGCTGTCGGTGATGATATTTATCCTGTGTTCGCTGGGATTGGCAGTAATTTCCTACATTCGTATGCCAAATTCAGTTGTTTTAATTTACATAATTTTAGTATTAACAGGTATTGCCAAGGCATTCCTCAAACCTGCTAGCGATGCGCTGATGTTTGGGCTAATACCTGTGACTGTGTTTGCTAATGCAGCGACTTGGAATAGCAGTAGTTTTCAGATTGCGTCAGTAGTGGGACCTGCTTTAGGAGGGTTTGCGATCGCGCTTCTGGGAGGTGCGACGGGTGTATATATACTAGCTGCGGTTGCTGGGTTACTTTGTTTTATTTTAATGGCGATGGTCGTAGAACCAAAATTCACCCGTTCCAACGAACCAATTTCGCTGAAAGCACTTGCGGCTGGTGCGACGTTTGTTTGGCAGAATCAACTCATTTTAGCGGCAATTAGCTTAGATATGTTTGCCGTATTGCTGGGGGGTGCAGTAGCGCTTTTACCCATCTTTGCCAAGGATATTTTGCGGGTAGGACCCTTTGAGTTAGGTTGTTTGCAGGCTGCACCGTCGATTGGTGCGTTAATTATGGCGGTGAGTTTGGCACATTTACCACCGTTACGCAAAGCAGGACTTGCTTTACTATGGTCGGTGGTTGGCTTTGGTGTAGTGACAATTATCTTTGGCTTGTCGCGTTGGTATTGGCTGTCATTATTAATGTTGGCATTGAGTGGTGCGTTGGATGCGATTAGCGTAGTGATTCGTCATACCTTGGTGCAGATTCGCACTCCCGATAATTTGCGCGGTCGAGTTGCGGCAATTAATAGCGTGTTTATTAGTGCGTCTAATGAGTTGGGGGGTTTTGAGTCCGGTTTAGCTGCGGCTTTTTTGGGTCCGGTGGTTGCTGTCGTGGGTGGGGGAATTGGAACGATTGTAGTTGCTCTAGCGGTGGCTTATATTTGGCCCCAGATGCGGAAATTGGGGGCTTTAGAGGAGTATAAGTAGCTACGAAATAACAAGTGTTTCGAGTATCAAGATATATTTCGCCAACAGCACCTACTCCGTTTCACCAACCTACGAGAAATTACGATTCTACATAGTGGGGTACTGGGCTTAGTTTCATCTCCTTGACCTTTCAGCAGTGAAGCGGAACCCAAAATCAAACGTTGTGTCGGCATTATATCGAATCCGGTTAAATGAACACACAAACGGTAGGGGCAACAAGCCATGCTGTGCCCATACAAATACCATGTGCAATCAACCGGATTTGGCATTACTGGGTTTCGCTGCACCATAATTTAACGACGGTTACTTTGAATCTGGTCAAAAATACTGCCATTATCGAAGAATTTCTTTTGAACTCTGTTCCATCCACCCAAATCTACAACTGAAAATAACTGGCTAATCTGAGGAAAGTTCTTCTCTACTTCTTTGGCTACTGTTTTATTAACAGGTCTAAATCCCACTTTGGCAAATTCCCGTTGAGCTTCTGGTGTGAAAAGATACTCTGCAAATGCCTCAGCTACCTGTCGAGTACCTTTCTTATCAACATTATTATCAACGATTGCAACTGGATTATCAATCGAAACGTTTACTTTGGGAATTATGTAGGGAGAATTCCTTTCACCTCTTTGTTTTGCAAAAATTACTTCATTTTCGTAACTCAGTAGCACATCTCCCTGATTTTGCTTGAAAAATACATCCGTGGCTTCACGGGCACTTTTGGGCAATAAGGGAACATTTTTGAAAACTTGGCTAACAAATTCTCTAGCTTTATCTTCGTTACCACCAATTTGCGTCACCGACCCCCACAGCCCGATAAAATTCCACCTAGCACTTCCAGAAGTCTTGGGGTTAGGTGTAATCACCTTTATTCCTGGCTTAGTTAAATCAGCCCAATTTTGGATGTTTTTGGGATTGCCGGGACGAGTTTGCAAGGCGATCGCAGAACGAGTAATAACAGCACCATTTGGGAGTTCCCGATCCCAACCGGGCTTAATTAAACCAGCTTTCTGAATTTCTGTAATATCCGGTGCTAATGACAAACCAACTATATCTGCTTCGAGTCCAGCAATGACAGCATCAGCCTGTGAAGCAGATGCCCCATAACTTTGCTTAAATACCACATCCTGACCCTTTTCCCGTTTCCATTTCGCAACAAACTGGGGAATGATTTTTTCGTAGGCAGACTGGGTTACTGAAAAAGAAGCTAAGGTGATTTCAATCTTGTTCGGGTTTTGGCTAATCAACTTAGAAGAATTACTTAAAGCATCAGCAGGAATGCTCAAGCTTAAGCCAATACCAACTGCCAGCATCAGGATAGAACTCTTGGGTGAAGGCTGTTTAAATGTAGGAAATAATTGCTTGACTGTGCTTAATATCCCTACCTGACTTCGATTAATTTTGGTCATATTTTATACCTTAAACTCTTTGAATTTCTAAGGGTTTTATTGTCAAACTACTGTAAATCTATCCAGATACAGTAGTAATTTTAATATAAAGGGTTTCACACATTACATCCGCAAAACAAGTATCTTTTATACTTAATGATTATGTAAAAAATTGTAACTATGTATAGTGGCTTTGCAAAAAATGTGTACAGTCTCACAACTTAATCAAACTCAGCAAGATGACCGCAATTTTCATTCGCTGAAACTGCTTCTTTGATATTTTGAGGTGCGGCTAAATTGAGATTTTCCATCAATTCTTTGAATCAAGCATCACGCATGACATTTTTTGAATTTGTCATTTGTGCGATTGAGCGTATCCGCTTGTCAGTTGCAAATACTTGCTTTATTTATCCCAAGTATGCAATACTTCTTACTATGCATACTACTAAATCTTTATCGGTTTATCGTAGTTAATGAAAACAAGTTTAGTTAAGAATCGCTTGTCTATCAAACGCGAAACTCAAATTCAAGATTTTCACTACTCGAAGACTACTCAAACCGCAGGGTAATCAAAATATGGTTTCGACAAATTCCCAAGAAATAGCACAACGTCCTAATATCGTATTCATATTGGCTGATGATTTAGGCTGGGGCGACCTCAGTATTGATGGACAAAAAAACTACCGCACGCCTCATTTAGACCAACTAGCAAGGGAAGGAGTAAGATTCAGCAACGCCTATTCATCATCCCCAGTTTGCACGCCAACGCGAATTAGCTTTTTTACAGGTCGCTATCCAGGAAGAGTGCTGATTGGCAATCAAGAACCTTTATTAGGCGTTCGACAAATAGGTGACAGAGTAGGATTACCTCCCGAACATCCAACTATTGCCTCTCTTCTCAAAGCCAATGGTTACGAAACAGCTTTAGTTGGGAAATGGCATTGTGGCTATCTACCCAAATACAGCCCCTTGCGGAGTGGTTTTGATGAATTCTTTGGCAATTTCAGTGGTGCTATTGACTACTTCCGTCATGTAGACACCAACGGAGAACCAGACCTTTGGGAAGCCGAAGTGCCTGTAGAGCAGGTAGGATATGTTACCGACTTGTTTACAGAGCGAGCTATTGAATTTATTAAAAGACCTCATGACCGTCCTTTTTACCTAAGCCTGCATCATACCGCACCCCACTGGCCTTGGGAAGGACCGAATGATGTCGAACTCAGCAATGCATTGATTGGTCAAGATACTCTGCAAAATTGGATAAATACGGGAACGGCAGAATCCTATGCCGCAGTGGTGAAGAGTTTAGATAATGGGGTTGGGAGAGTATTACAGGCATTGAATGATGCGGGAATTGCAGACAATACTATAGTCATTTTTGCCAGCGATAACGGGGGTGAAAAATTCTCTAACTTAGGTCCATTCAAAGGTAAAAAAGGCTACGTCTATGAAGGTGGAATCCGAGTTCCTACCTTTATTCGCTGGAATCGCGCGATCGCAGCTAACCAAGTAAACGAACAAGTCATTATTACTCACGACATCACAGCGACTATTCTGGCTGCAACACAGACAAATCCCGACCCAAATTATCCGCTTGATGGTGAAAATTTACTCCCCGTAATCAAAGGAGAAACACCTGTTTTGCCTCGAACATTGTTTTGGCGTTATAAGGGAATTGACACACCAGTTTTACCACCAAAGGTGTTGCAAGGTGCAGTCCGCAGTGGGGATTGGAAGTATGTGAAAACGGGAGAAGAGGAATTTCTTTTTGATTTAGCAAGGGATGAAAAGGAAGAAATTAATTTGCAAGCCGAAAATCTCGATATGTTTGAGCAGCTGCGTGCAGAGTATCAAAAATGGGATTCCCAATTGGAACATTATCCAATTTAATGTTAAACACCCAAAACCTTCTTCTCTTATCTTAACTCCGTGTTCTTTGTGTCCTCCGTGGTTCGTTATTTCATCATAAATTTTTACGAATGCAAGCGTTCAAATTTAAATTTATGAAACGAACCGCTGCATGACGTAAAGAAAGAGGGGAAAAGTATAAATTTATCCCGCTTTATATTAACTTAAAACCAAGTTGATTCAAGGCTTCACGCAACCTGTCGCGTCCTGATAAAGACTGTGGAGTTGCAACCCGTTTAACTGAATGTTCCGTCCAATCACCTGGAATATTCATTTGCTGTTGCGTATAAAAATCTTTCATCACTTCATTATAACGCGCAATCGCTTCGTCCTGTTCTAGCAATCTATATGTTTCGCGATGCAAAATTGCTGACTGCGGTAATCGTGGTTTAACTGTTGTTGCTACATCTGGTTCTGGGTATCCTACGCACATCCCAAACACGGCAAACACAGAAGCAGGTAATTGTAGTGTAGCAGCTACTTCAAGAGGTTTATTACGCATGGCGCCGATATAAACAGTACCTAAACCCAATGACTCGACAGCAATTGCAGCATTTTGCGCTGCCAAAGCGGCATCAACTGTTGCCATTACAAACATTTCCAAATAATCTAAACCATCGTGAGATATACCGCGACTTTCAGCAATATAAGTAAGACGAGCTAAATCTGTTAACCAAACTAAAAACAGCGGACATTGCCGAATGTGCGCTTGGTTACTTGCAAGACTAGCTAATTCCTCCTTGCGTTGAGAATCTTCTACTGCTACTACACTCCAAGTTTGGAGATTCGAGGAAGTTGCAGCAGACTGGGCAGATGCAACAAGTAATTCGAGAGTTCCAGATGGTAACGGTTTGGGCAAATACGCACGGACAGAACGATGAGATAGTAAAGTGTCCAAAGTATTATTCCAGTCAATTTTTAGATTGAATGGAATTTCACCGTAGCGAGCGTGTAATAATTCAGCAGGATGAGACATAAGATTAGGTAAATTAGACAAGGCGCGAATTTTTTTTCGCTTAACTGAATTTAGCGTATTATTCAAGCCGAAGCGCTGCACAGAATTTCACTAGAAGCAAGTATCTATTGGTAAGTATTTTACATACTGATTTTCGCTCTCGTTGACTTACTTGTACGATATCCATATTTATAATAAACTGTAATTTATATTAACTACGGTTATTCGACCGATTTAGTGTAGTATATTTATAATAAAGTTTTTATGAGTTCGCGCTCGTTGTCCGAATCCGGCATTGTAGGTACTTGAAATTTGATTGTGACGTAGTTTATTGATTGAACTAGGAGAAAAAAATGACTGACATAAAAATCTATAGTGCAGTAGTTTGCCCTTATGCTCACCGTTCGCGTTTGGTATTATTAGAGAAGGGTGTGGAATTTGAATTAATCGAGATTGACTTGCAGAATAAGCCAGCAGGATTTACAGATATTTCACCATACGGTAAAGTGCCTGCGATCGCACATAATGGCAGTCGCGTTTGGGAATCCGCAATTATAAATGAATACCTTGATGAAGTATTCCCTAACCCGCCACTATTACCCAGTAATCCCATTGATAAGGCACAGGCAAGAATTTGGATTGATTTTGCTAATACAAGATTAATTCCGGCATTTTCGGATATCTTGCGTTCCCCAGACTCTCAAAAACAAGCGGAAGCTACAGACTCGCTATATAAACACTTAGAATTTATCGAAAACGAGGCATTAGGAAAATCAGGTGATGGTGCATATTGGTTTGGTGACAATATTAGTTTAGTTGACCTCAGCTTCTATCCTTGGTTTGAACGATTACCTGCACTTGAACATCATCGCGGTTTTTCTTTACCGTCGAAATTAACTCGTCTACACAGATGGAAAGATGCAGTGAGCGAACGCGCTTCTGTAAAGAAAATAGCAAATTCCAAGGAATTTTACATTGAACGATATGCAAGATTTGCAACTCCTGCTGCTGTTTCTGTCAATTAATACCAAGCGCTAATTTCATCCTTCTGAAAGGTAATTACAATCAATCTATCGAAAGACTGTAGTAAATATGTCAGACACACAAAAAGTTAGTGACAATCTGAGCGTAGCTGGACAAATAACCCCAAAAGAATTACAAAAGTTAGCCGCAGAGGGGTTTAAATCGGTTCTAAATTTGCGTGCTTCCGATGAAGTGGGTTTTTTAAGTGGCGAACAGCAGCAAGCGGAGGAATTAGGATTAGAATATGCTAACATTCCACTACAACCAAAACAATCAGACCAGAAACTTACGCAGCAAGCAATTGAACTAGTCAATGATTTACCCAAACCAATTTTAATTCATTGTGCTGGAGGCGCTAGGGCTAGTGGAATAGCTTTAATTGCAACTGCAATTCAAGAAGGTTTAAGCTATGAGGAAATAACGCATAAAGCTAAAGAGCTTGGTATTAGTTTAGAGCAGCCGCACTTGAAGGAATTCTTGCTTGATAAGCATAGTGCGAAGCAGTCATAAAAGCTCGTAAAAAGTTTGTTTCAATCTATGAGGTGGATTAATCGTAAGTTGCGCCAACTATTTTTAGGTATAATTGTAAGCGCGATCGTAATTGCCTGTAGTAATGTTAATTCAAATACAACAGGCATTACAACCTTTAAAGTTGCTACAGACCCCACCTTTCTTCCTTTTAGCTATCAAGCAGCTAATGGGATAGAAGGATTTGATATTGACATAATCAACGCAGTTACTAAAGTTGCTGGTTTTGCGATTGAGTTGGAAAGCATACCTTTTGATGGCATGATTGCTGCATTAATGGCAAATAGAGTTGATGCTGCAATTAACGGTATTACAATTACCCGCGAAAGACTTCAAACAATTTCTTTTTCGCGACCTTATCTGAAAGCTGGATTGGCAATTGCAGTTCGAGAGAAGAACCAAGACATCAAAGATTTGAATACTCTTACAGGTAAAAAAATTGGCGTGCAAATAGGTACTACTGGAGCTAACTATGCAAAAACGATACCCAATGTCGAAATTCTTATATATAATACAGGTTACGAATTTTTTCAAGAATTGCTCAATGGTAATGTTGATGCTGTACTTTGTGATGGTTTTGCAACTTTATATGCTACGAAAGCAGGTAATCTTAGTCGGATCAAAATCGTTGGTGAATTGCTAACTCAAGAATATTACGGCATTGCGATGCCGAAAGATTCTTTGCACTTAGATACAATCAATAAAGCCATAGCTACTATATTAGCAAACGGCACATACAAACAAATTTACCAAAAATGGTTCAACGCTGAACCTCCACAATTACCTTCATTACCATCTTTGTCATCAGAAACCCGGAATATGAGCGAACAATTATGCTAAAAAACTTAATTTTTCATCAAGAAACCGGGTTTCTTATCGAGGTGCAAAATATAAATCAACCAGGATATACATTTTATGAGCAAAATACGTGCTGTAGTCGTTGACCCAAATGTAACAGGACGTTTGGCACTGCGCGAAGTCGAGCCACCAATACCTGAAAAGAATGAAGTATTGGTACGAGTAGCAGCAATTTCTTTAAACCGGGGTGAAGTCAGACGCGCAACCACTGCGGATGCTGGCTGGCGTCCAGGTTGGGACTTTGCTGGCACAATTGAACAGAGTGCTGCCGATGGTTCGAGTCCTCCTCGAGGTGCGCGCGTAGTCGGTTTGTTGCGTTCTGGTGCCTGGGCAGAGTTGGTATCTGTCCCTAGCAACTCTATTGCAGTATTGCCTTCATCGGTATCCTTCGCACAAGCTGCAACTTTACCTGTAGCAGGTTTAACTGCGTATCACGCTTTACTCAAAGGTGGTTCTATTTTAGGTCACCCAGTTTTGATAACAGGTGCATCAGGTGGTGTAGGCAACTTTGCAATTCAACTAGCAAGACTTAGTGGAGCTAACGTTGTGGCACATATTCGCCGCACGGAACATGAATCTTTGGTGAAAGAAGCAGGAGCAAACTTAGTAATAATTAGTGAAGACCTGTCACCAGCAAGTGAATATGCCCCGTATCATCTAATTCTAGAGTCTGTCGGTGGAAATACTTTAGGAACGGCTCTTGGTTTACTTACAGAAGACGGCATGATAGTATCTTTTGGAACTTCATCCAGTTCTGAAGTGACATTCAACGCTTCCCGGTTTTATGCTACAGCTGGCGCTAGTTTGTACGGTTTTATCTTGTTTCACGAGCTACAACGTGAATCCGCATATTTAGGACTCAGACGGCTTCTAAATTTAGTAGAAACAGGGCAGTTAAAACCTCATATAGATGTAGAAGCTGACTGGAACCAAGTAGCAGATATCACACAACAATTACTCGACAGACGCTACCCAGGCAAAGCTGTACTAAATCTAGATAACTAAACAATTCACAATTCAAAATTCAAAATCCAAAATTGTATGAGTTTAAATTTACAACTATCAGGCAAAACAGCAATCGTTACAGGTGGTAGTGCAGGAATTGGATTAGCCACTGCTAAAGCTTTATACAGTGAGGGTGTGAATGTAGTAATTGCTGCTCGCAACCCAGAACGACTCGAAAAAGCAGTAAGTGTTATTCAATCTCTACCTGACACAGATGCCAAAATTATTCCAATTAGTGCTGATATTAGTCAAGCAGAAGACGTTGCCAAAGTAGTTTCAACGGTAATTGAACAATTTGGTCAGATTGATATTTTGATTAACAACGCTGGTTCCGCGCGTGCAGGGTCTTTACTTGAACTAGATGATGATGCATTTTTAGACGCTTGGAATCTCAAATTATTAGGGTACATTCGTTTAGTCAGAGCAGTTTTACCTCATCTAAAAAGTCAGCGTGATGGACGAATTGTGAATATTATTGGAGGTGCAGGACGAACACCTCGTCCTAATTTTTTACCAGGTGGGACAACTAATGCAGCTTTACTAAACTTTACGCGCGGGATTTCCAAAGAATTAGCTCAGGACAACATCAGAATAAACGCAATTTCACCTGGTTTAACTGCAACTGAGCGTGCGGAAACGCTCTTCACACAAACTGCTCAAAGTTCAGGTATCAGTGTAGATGAAGTCAAAGCACAATCCCTGAAAGCAATTCCGCTATTGAAAGTCGTTCAGCCAGAAGAAATCGCAGCACTAACATTATTCTTAGTTTCCGACTTAGCATCTTCAATTACTGGTGCCGAAATTCTCGTTGATGGTGGGCAAACACCTGGCGTTTAGATCGGGGACTTCCAAATCTAAAATTTTCTTGTGGGGGAGCCAGTGCGTTGCGGAGCCAATTAAACAGTCATATTAAACACTATGAATCAAAATGTAGAGACGCGATATATCGCGTCTCTACAAAGGTTTCCATATCAAACGAAATAGTTTTCATACATCGAATCAGCAACGGCAAAAAATTCCCTATCTTGCCCAACAAAATAGGGAATTATCTTCAACTAGCCAATTTAAGAAACACAACTGCGTACTTGAAAATTACTGCATCATCATTGTTCTAGGAAGAATAGCTTCTTGAATGTCAGTTCCTTGCAAATTTGCTCCCGTAAGGTTAGCATCCAGAAGATTTGTTTCTTGCAAATCAGCTTTTTGTAAATTTGCTCCTTGTAAATTTGCTCCTTGCAAGTTTGCTCCCTCTAAGTCAGCATCGTATAAGTTTGCCGATTGTAGATTTGCGGAAGCTATATTTGTCTTACTCAAGTCAACTTCGCGTAAGTTTGCTCCTTGTAAATTTATTCCCTGCAAGTTACTATGTTCTAAGTCTGCTTCTTGCAAGTTTGCTCTTTCTAAATTTGCTGCTTGCAGGTTTAAGTTTTTTAACTGGGCGCCGCTTAAATTACATCCAACGCATTCATTAGTTTCCAACAAACGTCTAATATTTGTACTGATAGATTGCACTGGCGATGTAACTGGAGATACTACTGGAGTCGGTGCTAGTTCAGTCACTTCCGAAGGTGCTTTTGTTTGTGCTAAAGCGCTAGGCTGGTTCAGCAGAGAAAATCCTGCAATAGATACAAAAAATACTGCTGTGACTATCCAGTTTGTGAATTTTTTTAAACTAGATTTTAGACTTAGTTTATTCATTAGTTTCTCCTGAGAATAATTTTTAGTCAAACCAACAGCTTCAAATCTTTTCCAAGTTTATAATAGGTTGTTCAACTGTCGGTTTGGAGTGAATAGTTTCACTGTATAACCTCTAATAAAGATTAACAAATACTTTTTGTTTTCATCCTGATAAATAATATTTATATAAATTTAAGATAAATA